>JBLNEO010000045.1:0-29379 GCA_050262775.1 Pseudomonadota bacterium
GTCGCGTGCGGCCGCGCGCCGTCGCGCTCGGGAACCTGTTCCGCGACCAGCTCGACCGGTACGGCGAGCTCGAGCACGTTGCCGACCGGTGGCGCACGATGGCCGCGGCGCTCCCCGCGCAGACCGCACTCGTCCTCAACGCCGACGACCCGCAGGTCGGCTCGCTGGCAGACACCGGCCGCCGCAGCATCCGCTTCGGCCTCGACGACGCCCGCCACGCCCGGCCCGAGCTCCAGCACGCCGCCGACTCGAAGTGGTGCGTCCGCTGCGGGACGCCCTACCGGTACGCGGCCGCGTACGTCGGGCACCTCGGCGACTACCGCTGCCCGACCTGCGGCCACGCGCGGCCCCCACTCGACGTGGTCGCGCGCGCGATCGAGCTCGCCGGCATCGACCACGCCGCGTTCGACCTCGTCACGCCGGACGGGACGCGTCGCATCCGCCTGCGGCTTCCCGGCCTCTACAACGTCTACAACGCGCTCGCCGCGGCGTCGCTCGCGCGCGAGCTCGGAGCGCCGCTCGACGACGTCGCGGCGGGGCTCGAGCGGTTCGACGCCGCCTTCGGGCGGTTCGAGCGCATCACGATCGGCGAGCGCCGGCTCCTGATGCTGCTCGTCAAGAACCCCGCCGGCGCGAACGAGGCGGTGCGGACGCTGCTGGAGGGGACGCCTCCGCGGGTCCTCGTCGTCGCGCTCAACGACGCGATCGCGGACGGGCAGGACGTCTCCTGGATCTGGGACGTCGACTTCGAGCCGCTCGTCCCGGGGCTCGAGCGCCTCGTCGCAACCGGCTCGCGCGCCGCGGAGCTGTCCCTGCGGTTCGCGTACGGCGGTCTGGACGAGACGCTGATCGAGACGGAGCCGGACCTCGAGCGCGCGCTCGACCGGGGCCTCGAGCTGACGCCGGCCGGCGGCGAGCTCGTCGTCTGCCCCACCTACACCGCGATGCTCGCGCTGCGCAAGGTCGTGGCCGACCGCGGGCTCGTCCGCAACTACTGGGAGCAGGCCGCGTGACCCGGATCGTCGTCGGCCACCTCTACCCCGACTACCTCAACATCTACGCCGACCGCGGGAACATCGCGGTCCTCGACCGGCGGGCACGGCTCCGCGGGCACGAGCTCGACGTCCGTGCGATCGGCCCGCGCGGCGACGTGCCGACCGGGATCGACCTCTTCTACGTCGGCGGCGGGCAGGACCGCGAGCAGGCGCTGATCGCCCCCGACCTCGCCGCCAAGGGCGAGCCGCTGCGCGAGGCGGTCGGCGACGGCGCCGCGCTCCTCGCCGTCTGCGGCGGGTACCAGCTGCTCGGACGCTTCTACCTCGACACCGACGGCGTCGAGCAGCCGGGCGTGGGTCTCTTCCCGCACGAGACGGTCGCCGGCGAGCGGCGGATGATCGGCGACGTCTTGATCGAGTGCGAGCTCGACCCCGGCGAGCCGCGCACGGTGGCGGGGTTCGAGAACCACGCCGGCCGGACGCGGCTCGACGCGGACGCGACCCCGCTCGGCCGTGTCGTCGCCGGGTTCGGGAACGACGGCGAGAGCGGGTACGAGGGCTGCCGGGTCGGACGCGCGATCGGCACGTACCTCCACGGGCCCCTGCTGCCGCGGAACCCGTGGCTCGCCGACTGGCTGCTGCGGCAGGCGCTCGCGCACGCCGACGGCGGGGAGCCGCCGGAGCTCGAGCCGCTCCCGGACGGGCTCGAGCGCGAGGCGCACGCGGTGTCGGCGAGCCGCGCGCGCGAGCGCGGCGGCCGCCGCTGACGAGGCCTAGCGCAGGAACCGCAGCGTCACGCGGGCCAGCTCGTCGGGCCGCGCGAAGTTGAGCGCATGCGCGCCGGCGAGCACCTCCAGCCGGCCGCCGGCGAGCCGCGCTGCCTCCTCGGCCCACGCCTGCGGCACGATGCGGTCGCGCTCGCCGCGCACGACGAGGACCGGGCAGCGGAGCAACGGAAGCTTCGCCTCGATCCGGTCCTCGACCATGCCCCGGGCGGCGCGGAAGGTCCGCAGCGGGTGCGAGGCGTACTCGGCGACGACGAGCGCGTCGAGCGCGAGCGGCTCCGCGGGCGCCGTCGCGAGCAGTCGCGCGAGCTGGCGCCGCACGGTGCGCGCCCGCGGATCGACCGTCGGCCCGACCAGCACGAGCGCCTCCACCCGCTCCGGCTCCGCCGCGGCCAGGTCGACGACGATCTGACAGCCGAGCGAGTTCGCGAGCAGCGGCGCGCGCGCGATCTCCGCCGCGTCCATCCACGCTGCGAGCGCACGCCGCCGGCCCGGCACGTCGGCGACCTCGTCCGGCAGATCCGGGACGTGCACGCGGTACGCGGCGGCGAGGCGCTCCGCGACGGGGACGAGGTAGCGGCCCGTGACCCCGAGGCCGTGGACGAGGACGAGCGGCGGCGCGTCCGGCACGCCGCCGACGCGCTCGCGGACACGCCGGCCGTCGACCTCCCGCCACGTGGTCTCCAGCGCCATCGCCGCCACGCTACGCGAGACTCCGCGTGTGACCGCGCCGGTCGTCCTCCTCCACGGGCTCGCGGGGTCGTCGCGCTGGTGGGCGCCGGTCGCGGAGCGGCTGTCGGCCCGTCATGCCGTGCACCCCGTCGACCTGCGCGACGCGCCGTCGGCGGCGCCCGAGTCGCTCGTGCGACTGCTCGAGCCGCTGGGGCGCGTGCAGCTCGTCGGCCACTCGCTCGGGGGGCTCGCCGCGATCCGTGTCGCGGCACGCCGGCCGGACCTCGTGGAACGGCTCGCCCTCGTCGCACCGGCGGGCATCCCGCCCGATCACGGGCCGCTCGGCTACGCCCTGCCGCTCGCGCGCGAGCTCGCGGGGGCGTCCCCGTCGTTCCTGCGCCTGCTCGCGCTCGACGCGGTGCGCACCGGGCCGCGCGCGCTGCTGCGGTCGGCGTGGGAGCTCCTCGGCGCCGACGTCCGCGCGGAGCTCGCCCACATCGAGGCGCCGACGCTGCTCGTGTGGGGCGAGCGCGACGCGCTCGTGCCGGCCGCGATCGCCGAGGCGTTCACCGCGGCGATCCCGCACGCACGGCTCGCGCTCGTCGCCGGCGCCGCCCACGTGCCCATGCTCGAGCGGCCGGAGGAGACGGCGGCGGTGCTACTCGACTTCCTGGAATGAGACCGCGCGCGCGGCCCGCAGGACGGCGTCCGCCGATCGCTCGACGTCCTCCGCCGTCATCCGCCAGTTCGAGACGGAGATCCGCATCGCGCCGAGGCCCTGCCACGTGGTGCCCGAGAGCCAGCAGGTGCCGTCCTCCTGGACGCGCCGCACGACGTCCTGCGTGACGCCGTCGTCGTCGGCGAAGCGCACGAGCACCTGGTTGAGGACGACGTCGTTGAGGACCTGCGCGCCGTCGCGACCGTCCAGCAGCTCCGCGAACAGGCGCGCGTGCGCGCAGCAGCGGTCGACGAGCTCGGCGACGCCGCTGCGACCGAGCTGCCTGAGCGCCGCGTAGACGGCGAACCCGCGCGCGCGCCGCGAGAACTCCGGCGTCCAGTCGACCTCGTCGCGCGGCCCGTCCTCGTCTGCGTGGATCAGGTACGCGGCGCGCACGCCGAGCGCCGCCCGGTGCGAGGCGGGATGCGCGCAGAAGGCAAGGCCCGAGTCGTACGGGACGTTCAGCCACTTGTGCGCGTCGGTCGCCCACGAGTCGGCGCGGTCGACGCCGGCGACGAGGTGGCGCAGCCGCGGGCTCGCGTGCGCCCACATCCCGAAGGCGCCGTCGACGTGCAGCCACGCGCCGGCCTCGTGGGCGGCGTCGGCGATCGGCTCGAGCGGGTCGAACGCGCCCGTGTTCACGTTCCCGGCCTGCGCGCAGACGATCGTCGGCCCGTCGCCGCCGAGCGCCGTCCGCAGCGCGTCGGGCCGCATGCGCCCCTGGTCGTCCGCGTCGACGAGCTCGATCTGCGCGGTGCCGATGCCGAGGTAGCGGAGGGCGCGGTCGAGGGTCGCGTGGCGCTCCGCCCCCGCGAGCACGCGGATCCGCGGCGAGCCCTGCAGCCCGTCGGCGTTGACGTCCCAGCCGGCGCGGGCGAGCACGTGCTGGCGCGCCGCCGCGAGCGCGGTCACGTGCGCCATCTGGCACCCCGTGACGTACGCGACCGAGACGCCGTCGGGCAGCCCGAGCAGGTCCGTGAGCCAGCGGCCCGCCACTTCCTCCACGACCGCCGCGCTCGGGCCGCAGACGTAGAGGCCGGCGTTCTGGTCCCAGGCGGTCGCGAGCCAGTCGGCGGCGAGCGACGCCGGAAGCGCGCCGCCGATGACGAAGCCGAAGTAGCGCCCGCTCCCCATCGCGACGACCCCGGGCTCGGCGGCGTCGGCGAGCGTCTCGACCACGTCGCGCGGGTCGGACGGCTCCTCGGGCAGCGGCCCGTCGAGCGCCGCACGCAGCTCGTCGACCGTCGCGGACTCGCGGATCGGCCGGTCGCCGAGCGTCTCGAGGTAGGCACCGGCGCGCCTCGCCGTGCGCTCGAGCAGGTCGCGCTCTACGGGGCCCACAGCGCCCCAAGATACGCGACGGGATCACCCGGCTGCCAGCGGCGGAGGAACCGCTGGATCGGGGGGTGGAGCGCGATCCCGTCGAGGTCGCGCACGTCGAACAGCCGGTGGCCGCGAACGGCGGCGTCGGTCGAGGTGACCGCCTCGAGCGACTGCCCGGTGAGGTCGCCCGAGAAGATGATGTGGACGACGTGCTTCGGGGGCTTCCCGGGCGGCGAGATGGAGTCCACGACGGCCACGGGCCCCTCCACGGGCAGCTCGTCCTCGAGGCCGAAGAGCCCGATCTCCTCCGAGAGCTCGCGCTGCAGCGCGTCGATGAGGCTCTCGCCCGCCTTCACGCCGCCGCCGGGGAGCAGCCAGTTCTCGCGGCCACCTTTCTCGTGGCGGATGAGGAGGATCCGGTCGGCCCAGCGCAGGATCGCCGACACCCGGATCCGCGGCTGCGGCTCGTTCACGCGGCGGACGACCCGAAGCCGCGGACGCCACGCTCGGACGCCGGGAGCTCCTCCACCTCGACGAGCTCGACTCCCGGCACCGGCAGCACCACGAGCTGCGCGATCCGCATGCCGGGCTCGACCGTGAACGGCTCCGCACGGTCGGTGTTGAGAAGGACGACGCGGAGCTCGCCGCGGTAGCCGGCGTCCACGAGGCCCGGCGCGTTGACGATCGTGATCCCGTGCCGCGCGGCGAGCCCCGAACGGGGCTGCACGTAGCCCGCGTAGCCGTCCGGGATCGCGACGGCGAGGCCGGTGCCCACGGTCGCGCGCTCGCCCGGCGCGAGCACGACGCGCTCGCAGGCCGCGAGGTCGAGGCCGGCATCGCCGGGATAGGCCTGCGTCGGGAGGACGGCGTCGCCGTGGAGACGCCGGACCGGCAGCTCGATCACGAGGCCGTCCGCGCGCCGGGGCGCTCCGCGCTCGCCACGAGGTAGGGCGCGAAGCGCCGCAGCGCCGGGCCGGCCAGGCGCGCGCGCACGAGGACGCCCTCCTCGGTGTCGCGGCGCTCCTCGATCGGCGTGCCGATCGCGTACAGCTCCGAGAGGGCCGCGCCGTCGTCGTACGGCACGAGCAGCTGCACGGGCTCGAACCGGTCGGCGAAGCGCTCCGCGATGCGGTAGCGCAGCTCCTCGAGGCCCTCGCCCGTCAGCGCCGACGCCTGGACCGCCGCGGGGTACGCGTTCTCGAGCCGACGCCGCCGGAGCGCGTCGACCGCGTCGACCTTGTTCAGCACGAGCTCGACGGGGATCTCGTCGGCGCCGATCTCGTGCAGCACCGCCTCGACGGCCGCCTTCTGCTCGGTCAGCCGGTCGTCGGGGGCCGACGCGTCCAGCACGTGGAGGATCAGGTCGGCGACGAGGGTCTCCTCGAGCGTCGCGGCGAAGCCCTCGACGAGCTGGTGGGGCAGGCGGCGGATGAAGCCGACGGTGTCGGTGACGAGGTAGCGCCGGCCGTCCTCGTCGAACGCCCGCGTCGTCGGGTCGAGCGTCTCGAAGAGGCGGTCGTCGACGCCGACGTCGGCGCCCGTGAGTGCGTTGAGGAGCGTCGACTTGCCGACGTTCGTGTACCCGGCCAGCGCAACCACCGGCGTCTGCGACCGCGTCCGCCGCTTCCGGCGGGTCTGGCGCTGGCGCTCGACCGTCTCGAGCCGCCGCTTGAGCACGGTGATGCGCCGGCGCGCCATCCGGCGGTCGCTCTCGAGCTGCGACTCGCCGGGGCCTCGCGTGCCCACGCCGGCGCCCATGGCGCCGGTGCCGCCGCCGAGGCGCTCGAGGTGCTTCCACATGCCGCGCATGCGCGGGAGGTTGTACTCGAGCTGCGCGAGCTCCACCTGGAGCTTCCCCTCGGAGGTGACGGCGTGCTGCGCGAAGATGTCGAGGATCAGCTGCGTCCGGTCGACGACGCGCGCGTCGAGCGCGTTCTCGAGCGCGCGCAGCTGCGTCGGCTCGAGCTCGTCGTCGACGAGGAGGACCTCGGCGTCGGCGGCCCCGAAGGCCGCCTTCAGCTCGTCGAGCTTCCCCTTGCCGACGTACGTCCGACGGTCGGGCGCCTGCCGGTGCTGGACGAGCTCGCCGACCGGTGCGACGCCCGCGGTCCGCGCGAGCTCGCGGAGCTCCCCGAGCTCCTCGTCGACGTCGGCGCCCTGAGCGAGGACTGCGAGCACGAACCCGCGTTCCGGCTCGACGCCCGGAGCGGATCCCGGCTGTCGCAGCGTCACGCGGTGATTGTGCCATCGCGGGCAGAATCGGGCACGTGCGCGAGGCGCTGCTCCGGAGGACGCTCCAGCTCGTCGACGTCCCCTCCGTCTCGCGGGACGAGGCGGCGCTCGCGGAGGCCGTCCGCAGGGCGGTGCCGCTCCCGTTGCGCCACGACGACGACCTGACGCTCCTGTACGAGACGCCGCGCGCCGGCCGGCCCCTCGTCCTGCTCGCGGGCCACCTCGACACGGTGCCCGCGCAGGGCAACCTCCCCGGGCGCCGCCGCGACGACGTCGTGCGCGGCCGCGGCGCCGCGGACAAGAAGGGTGGGCTCGCGGTGATGGTCGAGCTCGCACGCTGGGCGGCCGAGACGCGGCCCGCGCTCGCCGTCGACCTGGCGTTCCTCTTCTTCCCGCGCGAGGAGCTCTCCGCCGGGGAGAGCGCCCTCCCCGCGTTCCTCGCGTCCGGGCTCGTCGACGACGCGGCGCTCGTCGTGGTGCTCGAGCCGACCGCGAACGCGATTCAGGCCGGGTGCCTGGGCCACATCACCGCCACGCTCGCGTTCGAGGGCACGAGCGGCCACTCCGCGCGCCCGTGGCTCGCCGACAACGCGATCGACCGCGCCGTCCACGGGCTGGCCGGGCTCGTGGGACGCCCGCCGCGCGACGTCGAGCTGGCGAGGCTCGTGTTCCGCGAGGTGCTCTCGGTGACGCAGCTTCGTGCGGGCGTGGCGACCAACGTGATCCCGGCGCGGGCCGAGGCGACGCTCAGCTACCGCTACGCGCCCGACCGGACGCCGGCCGAGGCCGAGACCGAGCTGCGACGGCTCGTCGGCGACGCCGGCGTCCTGGAAGACGTCGCGAACTCGCCGGCGGGGCGCGTCGTCGTCGACACGCCGCTCGCGCGGGCACTGCGCGATGCGGGCGGCTTCGAGGTCGAACCCAAGCAGGCGTGGACGCCCGTCGCCGAGTTCTCGGCGCACGGGCTCGACGCGCTCAACCTCGGCCCCGGCGACCCGCGGTTCGCGCATGCCGAGGACGAGCAGGTCGACGGGCCGTCGCTCGAGCGCACGTTCGAGGCCCTGCGGCGCTTCGCCCTCGGTAGCGTCTAGGCCGTGCCCCTCGCCCCCGCCCTCGCCGAGCTCGCGGCCTACCCGTTCGTCCGTCAGGACGAGGCGAAGGCGGCCGTCGCGGCGCGCGGCGTCGAGCTGATCGACTTCGGCATGGGTGACCCGCGCGAGCCGACGCCCGCGTTCATCCGCGACGCTCTCGTTGCCGCAGTCGAGGAGACGTCGAGCTACCCGCGCGCGGTCGGGCTCCCGGAGCTGCGCGAGGCGATCGCGGCCTGGGCGCGGCGCCGGTTCGGCGTCGCGCTCGACCCGGCGACGGAGATCGTCCCGACGCTCGGGTCGAAGGAGGCGATCTTCTCGCTGGCGCAGATGGTGGCCGGCCCCGGCAAGGACGCCGTGATCATCCCCGAGCCGGCCTACCCCGTCTACGAACGCGGCGCGCTCTTCGGCGGCGCCGAGCCCGTCTTCGTACCGCTTCTCGAGGCGAACGGGTTCCTGCCGGACCTCGACGCGATCGACGAGGCGCTGCTCGCGCGGGCGGCCGTGTTCTGGGTGAACTACCCCAACAACCCGACCGGCGCCCTCGCCCCGCTCCCGTTCTACGAGCGGCTCGCGGAGCTCGCGCGGCGCCACGACTTCGTGCTCGCGTCCGACGAGGCGTACTCGGAGCTGTGGTTCGACGAGCCGCCCGCGTCGGCGCTCGAGCTCGACGACCGGACGAACGTGCTCGTCTTCAACACGCTCTCGAAGCGGTCGTCGATGACGGGCTATCGCTCGGGGTTCGCGGCCGGCGACGCCGCGCTCGTCACGGCGATGAAGGCCTTCAGACCGACGGTCGGGACGGCGCCGCAGGAATTCGTCCAGCGCGCCTCGATCGCCGCGTGGGGCGACGAGGAGCACGTCGCCGCGACCCGCGAGGTCTACCGCCGCAAGCGCGAGGTCTTCCTCGACCTCTTCGCGCGGAAGGGCATCCGCGTGGCGGCGAGCCACGCGACGATGTACCTGTGGTTCGAGGTCCCGGGCGGCGAGGACGCCGAGGCGTTCGCCGCGCGGCTGCTCGAGCACGGCGTCGTGCTCTCGCCCGGCTCCTACTTCGGGCCGGCGGGTGCCGGCTACGCCCGGATCGCCCTCGTCCCGACGCTCGAGGACTGCCGGCGCGCGGCGGCGATCATGGAGGAGGTGCTGTGAGCCCCGAGGAGGTCGAGGCGATCGTCGCCGCACTCGACCGCGGCGAGCGCCGGGTCGCGGAGCGGCGCGACGGGACCTGGGTCGTCGACACCGAGGCGAAGGAGGCGATCCTCGAGTACTTCCGGCTCCGCAAGGTCGAGCCGGTGGAGGTCGGGCCCTTCGCGTTCCAGGACAAGATCCCGCTCAAGCGACACGCCCCCGGCGTCCGCATCGTCCCGCCCGGCGTCGCGCGCTACGGCTCGTACCTCGCCGAGGGCGTCGTGCTGATGCCGGGCTACGTGAACATCGGCGCGTGGGTCGGGCCGCGGACGATGGTCGACACGTGGGCGACCGTCGGCTCGTGCGCGCAGATCGGCGCCGACGTCCACCTCGCCGGCGGCGTCGGCATCGGCGGCGTGCTCGAGCCGCCGCAGGCGCTGCCGGTGATCGTCGAGGACGGCGCGTTCATCGGCTCGCGGTGCATCGTCACGGAGGGCGTCAGGATCGGCGAGGGCGCCGTGCTGGCGCCGAACGTCGCGCTCTCGGCGTCCGTGCCCATCATCGACGTCACGGGCCCGGAGCCGCGCGAGTACCGCGGCGAGGTGCCGCCACGGTCGGTCGTCCTGCCGGGGACGCGGCCGAAGGACTTTCCGGCGGGCACCTTCCAGGTCGCCTGCGCGCTCATCGTCGGCCAGCGGAGCGCGAGCACGGACCTGAAGACGAGCCTCAACGACGTCCTGCGCGAGTTCGAGATCGCCGGCTAGCCGACCTGCAGCCGGCGCGCGCTGACGGGCGACGACTTCCCCTTCAGCTCGAGCTCGACCGTCTCCGCGGGTCTGCCCGGGGCGGGGAGGTGCGACCACACGCGCTCGGAGACGACGAGCTCCCGCGGTCCGGCGGCGCCCTCGAGGCGCTGCGCGATGTTGACGACGTCGCCGAGCGCGGTGAAGTCCTTCGCGAGCTCGCTCGGGCCGACGTTGCCGACGAACGCCCTCCCGAAGTCCACCCCGACCCCGATCGGCAGCGAGTCCTCCCCCGCCATCCCGACCTCGCGGACGAGCTCCTCCCCTGCCGCGACCATCTCGGCGCAGGCGTCCCCGTCGACGACCGTCGGCAGGAACAGCGCCATCACCCCGTCCCCCACGAGCTTGTCGACCAGCCCGTCGTGGCGGACGACGACGTCGAACGCGATGCGGTAGAAGCGGCCGAGCCGCCGCTCGACCTCGGCCGGCGGCAGCGACTCCGCGAGCGCCGTGAAGCCGCGCACGTCGGCGAACAGCACGCCGATGTCGAGCTCGACGCCGCCGAGGGGGAGCTTCTCGAAGCACGCGTTGCAGAGGTTCGGGTTCATCGGGCTCTGCACGTACGGCGTCGGCTTCAGGAGCACGCGTCCCGCACCCGAGAAGGGGGCGTTGCAGAGCTTGCAGCGCGGCGCGTGCGGGAGGAGGCGCATGAGGTGCCGGATGCGCTGCAACCGATGGCCCTCGAGTGCCTCCGCGATCGAGACGGGGTCGGTCACGGGCGCACGATACGCGCACCCCGACCGTCAGTCGAGACGCGCGAGCTGCTGCACGAGCGCGCCGTGGGCGAGGACGAGCTCGGGCTCGCGCTGGAGCAGGTCGGCGTAGCGCCGGCCGAACGCCGTCTGCGAGTCGGGGGGCGCCACGAGCCGCCGCACGGCGTCGACGAGGGTCCTCGCCGCATCGTCCCGCACCGGCTCACCCGCCTTCGCCGCCTCCTCCTCGGTCTCGTCGAACGCGATCACGAGCTCCGACAGCGGGCGCAGCCACGCGTAGCGCAGGTCGTCCATCAGGGCGTGCAGGAACTCGGCGCCGGTGACCGCGCCGTGCCGCCGCTCGTGCTCGGCGCGCTCCGCGTCGACGAGCGCTCGATGGACGCGCAGGAGTGCGAGCCGGACGTCGTCGAGCGCGTCCGTCACGGCGAACGCACCGCCGTTCCCGTCAGCGTCGCCTCGCCGCCCTCGATGCGCACGACGAGGTCGCCGCCGGGAAACGAGACCGTGGTCTCGCCGTCGCCGACGAGCGCCGCCGCGACGGCGACCGCGCTGCTGCCGGAGGACGCCGTCTCCCCCGCCCCCCGCTCCCACACCCGCGCGCGCACACGGCCCGAGCCCTCGACACGGGCGACCTGCACGTTCGTCCGCCCCGGGAAGCGCCGGTGCGTCTCGAGCAGCGGCCCGATGCGAGGAAGCTCGTCGGGATCGCCCTCGACGACGGCGTGCGGATTCCCCACGTCGACGGGCACGAACCGGACACCCGCCGCCTCCCCGGGCTCCCCCACGCGCACGCGGCCGATCGCCTGCTCGTAGCGATCGCCCCCGAGCGCCCGGACGCGCACGGCCCGCCCGCCGGCGCGCACGACCACCTCCTCGGCGCCCGTCCTCCGTGCGAGCCACGCCGCGGCGATGCGCGTCCCGTTCCCGGACATCTCCGCGACCGACCCGTCGGGGTTCCAGACCGTGACCTCGCCCGTCGTGGAGACCTCGAGGATGCCGTCGGCGTCCCCCACCAGCTCCCGGACGCGCTCCGGCGTCGCGCCGAACGGCTCGCCGACGAGGTAGACGTTGCCCTGGGCATCCCACCGCTCCACGCCGGTAGTCAAGCACCGGGGCCGGGGCGTCCGCCCCGACCCCGGCGCCGGCGTTCACGCGAGGTACGCGCAGAGCTCCGGGAAGATGTCGAGGTCCCAGCGCCCCGCGACGAACGGCACCGTCTCCGTGCCGTCCGCGGCGACCTCGAACACGATGCGGCCGACCTGCATCGCCACCGGTCCCTGCCCCGGCGCGATGTACAGCCGCTCGCGGCCCATCACCGTCTGGGTGTACGACCCGTCGGGCGCGTACTCCACGACGACGGGTCCGCCGAGGACGGTGTCGATGGAGCGCCCGTTCGCCGGGTTCGTCCACGTGATCGTGTACCCCTGCTCGACGTGGGCCCGCTCCTTCACGAGCGCCCCGCTCTCGTCGTACCACTGCCACACCGTGAACACGCCGACGGAGTGCGCGATCACCGGGAAGCCGCACACGCCGATCGTGCGCGTGAAGTCGACGTCCTCGTGGGTGACGACGGTGGGAGGCGCCGCGGCGGCGGTCGGGACGGCGACGGCTGCGGCGGCGATGACTGCGGCGAGAAGTCGCACGGACTCTCCTTTCGGTTGCTGTCAGTGTCATAAGACGTTACGACGCTTACGCTGGTTAGGCTGTGCGCGTGCGCGTCGAGCGGTGGTTCGAGCCGAGCGACGGGATGGCGTTCGTCGTACGGCTCCTCAACTCGTGGGACGAGCTCGAGCCCGAGCCCGAGCTGCTGCGGGACGCCTCGATCGCCGCGCGGTTCCTCCGGCGCCACGGCTTCGACGACGCCGCCGACCGGGCCGACGACGCGGAGCTCGAGGCGCTCCGCGCCCTCCGCGGCCGCCTCCGCCGCGCATGGGACGCCGAGCGGGACGAGGAGGCCGTCGCGCTCCTCAACGAGCTGCTCGCGGCGCAGGAGGCGCAACCGGCGCTCGCCCGCGAGGACGGCCGCTGGGCGTACCGGTGGGATCGCGCCGGCCTACCCGCATCGGCGTTCGCGCCCGCCCTCTGCGCCTCGGCGCTCCTCGAGGAGATCCGCACCCACGGCCGTCGGCGCCTGGGGAGCTGCGTCGCCGCGCCGTGCCGCTGCGCGTTCGTCGACCGGTCGCGGAGCAGGACGCGCCGGTACTGCTCCGACCGCTGCGCCGACCGCGCGAACCAGGCGGCCCACCGGCGGCGGGTGCGCAGCGGCTAGCGCAGCGCGAGGATCTCGGTCGCGAGCTCGTCGGCGGGACGCGTGCCGTCGAGCATCCGGATCGCGGGGATCCGCCGCATCCACTTCCGCTGGTATGCGGCGTAGCGCCGGACGCGTGCGTCGTACTCGGCGACCGCCTGCTCGACCGGGAGCTCCGAGAACTCGCGCAGGCCCTGGATCGTCCTCGCCGTCGCCGAGAGCGTGCCGGCGGCCGCGGCGCGCGCCTCGTCGACGACGCCGCGCTCGACCATCGTGCGCGTGCGTGCCGCGATCCGGCGCGCGAGCTCGTCGGCCGGGACGTCGAGGCCGAGAAACAGCGTCGGGTGCCGCGTCTCCTCGCTCCACAGCCGGTCGCGGGTCGGCCGCAGCGACGTGCCTGCCTCCGCGAGCTCGAGCGCACGGACGACACGGCGCCGATCGTTGGGGTGCACCTGCGCCGCCGCCGCGGGGTCGAGCCGCCCGAGCTCCGCGTGCGCGGCGGCCGCCCCACGCTCCTCGTAGAGCGCGTCCCACCGCTCCCGCGCTCCCGGCGGAGGCGGCGGGGGCAGGTGGAGGTCGGACACCGCGGCCCGCAGGTAGAGGCCGGTGCCGCCGACGACGACCGGCGTCCGCCCGGCTCCGAGCGCCTCGTCCACGGCGGCGTGCGCCAGCGTCTCGTACTCGCCGAGCGACGCCTCGTGCGAGAGGGGCCAGAGGGCGACGAGCCGTGTCGGCCGTGACGACTGGTTCGTGAGGATCGGGACGCCGCGGTAGACCTGCATCGCGTCGGCGGAGACCAGCTCGGCCGGAACGCGGTCGGCGACCGCCTCGGCGACGGCCGTCTTGCCGGACGCCGTCGGGCCGAAGACGGCGAGCACGCTGCTCACGCGAGCAGGCGCGCCCGCAGGTGCTCGAGCAGCTCGTGCGGCAGACCCGACTCGACGAGGTACGCCCCGACCGAACCGTGACGGCGCTCGAGGCCGCGCAGCACGGTCGCCATCGCACCCGCCGGCGCGGTCGCGGTCTCGCCGAGCGTCGGCCGCAGCCGCGTCTCCGTCGCGTGGTAGTCGGCGTCGACGTCCTCGAGCGCGACGCCGCACAGGCGCAGGAGCAGCGCCGCGACGAGGCCCGTCCGGTCCTTCCCGCCGACGCAGTGGACGACGACGGCGCCGTGCGGCGCTTCGGCGACCGCGGCGAGCGCCGACGCGACCGCCGCACGGCACCGGTCGAGCGCCGCCTCGTAGAAGACGACGTACTCGCCGCGGACGTCCGGTGCCGCCCCGGCCGCGGCGACCACCGCGGCCCAGCCCGGGTCGCCGGGCTCGATCCCGTCCATCAGCGAGACGTGGACGACCTCGACCTCGACGTCGACGTCGCGCGGCGGATCGTCTGCGCGCTCGTCGTCGCGCCGCAGGTCGACGATCCGGACGACGCCGTATGCGAGCAGCGCCTCCCAGCCCGCATCCGTCAGATGCGCGCGGCTGTCGGCGCGGATCACTGCGCCGAAGCGCGTCTCGCCGCCGTCCTCCGTTCGGTGCCCGCCGAGGTCGCGGACGTTCGAGCAGCCGTCCCAGACGAGGTCGCGCGCGCGCGTCACGCGGCGACGAGCGCCGCCTGCGTCCCGCGGAGCGTCGTCGACGTCGCGCTCTCGACGACGACGTCGACGAGCTCGCCCGGTCGCGCCGAGCCGGCGAAGTTCACGGTCGTGTTCCGCCGCGTCCGGCCGCGGAGGAGCGTCGCGTCGGTCCGGCTCGCCCCCTCGACGAGCACCTGCTCGACGCGCCCGATGCGCTCGGCGTTCCGCTCGGCGGCGATCCGCTGGACGGCTTCGACGAGTCGCTCGAGCCGCGCATGCTTGACCGCCTCGGGGACCTGGTCGGCCATCGCCGCCGCCTCCGTGCCGTGCCGCGGCGAGTAGATGAACGTGAACGCCCCGTCGTACCGGACGGCCTCGACCACGCGGAGCGTCTCCTCGAAGTCCGCCTCCGTCTCGCCCGGGAAGCCGACGATCACGTCCGTCCCCAGCGCGAGGTCGGGGATCGCCGCGCGGAGCGCCTCCACCACGCGCAGGTACCGATCCGCGTCGTAGGTGCGCCGCATGGCCTTGAGGATGCGGCTCGAGCCCGACTGGAGCGGCAGGTGCACGTGCTCGCAGACGGCGTCGCACTCCGCCATCGCGGCGATCACGGGCGTGCGGAAGTCCTTCGGATGCGGGCTCGTGAAGCGGATTCGCTCGATGCCGTCGACCGCGTCGCACGCGCGCAGCAGCTCGCCGAACTCCGCGTCGAGCTCCGGCCGGAGGTCGCGCCCCCACGAGTTGACGTTCTGGCCGAGGAGCGTCACCTCCCGGACGCCCTCGCCGGCGAGCCTCGTCACCTCGGCGACGATCTCGCCCGGGCGCCGGCTGACCTCGCGCCCGCGCACGGCCGGCACGATGCAGTAGGCGCACCGCGAGTTGCAGCCCATCGACACCTGCACCCAGGCCTGGAAGCGGCGCTCGCGCCGGAGCGGCAGCGTCGCGGAGAAGGTGCGCTCCTCCGCGGTGCCGAAGGCCCCGCGCGCGACGCCCTCGCCGTTGGCGCCGATCCACTCGGCGAGGTGCGGGATCGTCCCCGGCCCGAACGCGACGTCGACGAACGGGTACAGCGCGAAGAGCCGCTCGCGCTGCGCTTCGGCGTAGCAGCCGCCGACCGCGACGATCGCGTCGGGGTTCCGCTGCTTGAGCACCTTCGCGTTGCCCATGTGCGCTGCGAAGCGCTGGTCGGGCTTCTCACGGATCGTGCAGGTGTTGAAGACGAGCACCTCCGCCTCGTCGGGGGAGGCGGCCTCGCCGAAGCCGAGCGACTCGAGCGTGCCCTTGATCCGCTCGGAATCGTGCGCGTTCATCTGACACCCGAAGGTGGTGACGAAGTACCGGCGCATCGGCGGCCATCGTAGCCGCCGCACGTCCGGGGTTCGGTTTGCCCCCTTGCCGGGTGCGTCACGCGCATCGACGATGCGGGGCCGATGGCCGCGACGACGCTGCAGACGCTCGACGGGCGCGAGCTCGCGCTCGACGACGTCCGCGTCTCACGGCTCGCGTCCCGGCTCACCGGCCGGGTCGTGCGCGCGGGCGACCCGACGGCAGACGCGGTGCGGCGCGTCTGGAACGGGATGATCGACCGCACGCCTGCGCTCGTCGTCCAGTGCGCAGGCGTCGCCGACGTCGTCGAGACGGTTCGCTTCGCCGGCGAGCACGAGCTTCCGGTGGCGGTGCGCGGCGGCGGCCACGGCGTCGCCGGGCACGCGGTCGCAGACGGAGCGCTGGTCGTCGACCTCGGTGCGATGCGCTCGGTCGAGGTCGACCCCGACCGGCGACGCGTCCGCGCCGACGGCGGCTGCCGCCTCGAGGACGTCGACCGCGCCACGCAGGCGCACGGGCTCGCGACGCCGCTCGGCGTCGTCTCGCAGACCGGGATCGCGGGCCTGACCCTCTCCGGCGGCATGGGCTGGCTGCGGCGTGCCCACGGCCTCTCCTGCGACAACCTCGTCGCGGCCGACGTCGTCACCGCCGACGGCACCGTCGTCCGCGCAAGCGAGGACGACAACCCCGACCTCCTGTGGGCGCTTCGCGGCGGAGGGGGCAACTTCGGCGTCGTCACCGCGTTCGAGTACCGGCTCCACCCGGTGGGGCCGGACGTCGCCGTCACGTTCGTGCTGTATCCCGGCGAGCACGCCGTCGAGCTGATGGACGCGGTCGGTGCCTGGTTGGCCGAGGCACCGGAGGCGGTCAGCCCGCTCTGCGTCCTCGGACGCGTCCCCCACGCCGACGCGTTCCCGCCGGAGCTCCACGGACGGCCGTACCTCGCCGTCGTCGGCCTCCACCCGGGCGATCCCGCCGACGGCGAGGCCGTCCAGCGGCCGCTCCGCGAGCTCGGCACGCCGCTCGTCGACCTCAGCGCGACGATGCCGTACACGCAGGCCCAGACCCTGCTCGACGAGGACTACCCCGACGGCGGGCGGTACTACTGGAAGTCGCTCGAGCTCCCGGAGCTGCGCCCCGACGTCGCCCGTCGGCTCGTCGAGCACGCGGCGGCGGCGCCGTCCGACCACTCGACCATCGACGTCTGGTACGGGGGCGGCGCAATGGCGCGCGTCGCGCCGGACGCGACCGCGTTCGGCTCGCGGCCGCCGATCCTGCTCGGCTACGAGGCCAACTTCGACGACGCCGCCGACGCGGCCGCGAACGTCGGCTGGGCCCGCGGCTCCGTCGCGGAGCTGCAGCCGTTCTCGAGCGGCGGCGCGTACCTCAACTTCCCGGGCTTCTTCGAGGAGGGCGATGCGCTCCTGCGTGCCTCCTTCGGCGACGCGAACTACGAGCGCCTCGTCGGCCTGAAGTCGCGGTACGACCCGCGGAACGCGTTCCGCTTCAACGGCAACATCCCGCCCACGCCGTAGCCCTTCACGGCTGGTACTGCTGCTGGATCGCTCGGACGGTGTCGATGTCGGTCGTGAGCCAGACGCCCGAGTCGAGGGGCTCGAACAGCTTCACCGTGCTCGTGCCGGCGACCACCCTCGCGAGCTCCGCGACCGAGATCGGCGTCGCGCCGAGCTGCGCCGGGTCGCCGTGCCGCGTGATCACGCTCACCCGTGCGTCGTCCGCGACCCGGTACGTCAGCAGCCGGTGCCCTTCCTCGACACGGTAGTTGTCGTTGGGCACGGGCTCGCCGGGCGAGACGACGCCGTCCTCGGCGGCGGCCTTGTTCGCCGTCTCGCCGGAGAGGAACCACGCCGGGTCGAACGTGAGCTGCCACCCGTCGCCGGCACGCCTCAGGGATCTGATGTGGCCGAACTCGACGCGCTCGCGCGGCGGCGAGAGCGCGTCGCCCGTCGGCGTCGTCTCGGCGACGGTCACGGTCGTCGTGCGCGTGGCGGTGCTGCCGCCGCACGCGCCCACGGCGAGCAGCGCGGCCGCGACGAGCACGCCGGCCGCCGCGCGCGCCACTACTTCGCGTACTCCACGGCGCGGCTCTCGCGGATCACCGTCACCTTCACCTGGCCCGGGTACTCGAGCTGGTCCTCGATCTCGCGCGCGATCTCGTGGCTCAGCAGCACCGCGGCGTCGTCGTCGATCTCGGCCGGCTTCACCATCACGCGGATCTCTCGCCCCGCCTGGAGCGCGTACACCTTCTCCACGCCCTTCTTCGCGGCCGCGATCTCCTCCAGGGCCTCGAGCCGCTTGACGTAGTTCTCGAGCGACTCGCCGCGGGCGCCCGGTCGCGAGGCCGAGATCGCGTCGGCGGCGATCAGGAGCACGGCCTCGACCGTCTGCGGCTGCACCTCGTAGTGGTGCGCCTCGATCGCGTGCGCGACCGCGGGCGACTCGCCGTACCGCTTCGCGAGCTGCGCCGAGATGAGCGCATGCGACCCCTCGACCTCGTGCGTCATCGCCTTGCCGATGTCGTGGAGGAGCGCCGCGCGCTTCGTCGTCTTCACGCCGGCGTCGAGCTCCGCCGCCATGATCCCGGCCAGGTGCACGACCTCGAGCGAGTGCTTGAGGACGTTCTGGCCGTAGCTCGTGCGGAAGCGCAGGCGGCCGAGGATCTTCACGAGCTCCTCGTGCACCTCGCCGCAGTTGGCCTCGAACACCGCCTGCTCGCCTGCCGCTCGGATCGAGTCCTCGAGCTCCGCCTTCGAGGCGTAGTAGCTCTCCTCGATCCGCGCCGGGTGGATGCGCCCGTCCTCGATGAGCTTGGCGAGCGTGAGCCGCGCGACCTCGCGCCTGATCGGGTCGAACGACGACAGCACCACGGCCTGCGGCGTGTCGTCGATGATGAAGTCGACGCCCGTCAGGTGCTCCAGGGCGCGGATGTTGCGGCCCTCGCGGCCGATGATCCGGCCCTTGAGATCGTCCGACGGGAGCTCGACCAGCGAGACCGTCGTCTCGGCGGCGTGGCTCGCGGCGACCCGCTGCAGCGCGTCGGCGACGAGGTTCCGGGCACGCCGCTTCGCCTCGGCCCGCGCCTCCTCCTCCATCTGGCGGACGCGGCGGGCGAGCTCGTGGCGCACCGAGTCCTCCGTCCGTTCGAGGAGATGCTGCTTCGCCTCCCCCGCCGTCATGCCCGAGATGCGCTCGAGCTCGACGAGCTCGCGCGCCCGCGCCTCCTTCAGCTCCTCCTGGAGCTGCCGGGTGTGCACCTCGCGGTCGGCGACGCCCTGCTCGCGCCGCGTCAGCTCCTCGAGCTTCCCCTCCACCTCGAGCTCCTTGCCGAGGACCCGCTCCTCGATCGCGACCACCTGGTTGCGGCGATCCTGGAGCTCGCGCTCGAGCTCCTCCCGCAGCCGGAGCTCTCGCTCGCGTGCCTCGATCTCCGCCTCGCGTCGCTTCGCCTCGAGCTGGCGGTCGGTCTCAGCGACGAGCTCCTCGCGCCGGCGGGCAGCGGCCGCCAGCTGCGACCCGCTCCACGCCCGAAGGGCGACTGCGGCGGCAAGGGCACCTGCGGCCAGTCCGGCGACGAATGCTGCGATCACGACGAGCATGCGTGCTCCTGCCTCTCAGCCCGCACGAGAGGCATCCCGAGATCGGTCGAAGCCCGAACGTCGCCCTCGACGGTCGGTGCTGGCCCGGCGTCACACCCTCAGCTGTGGTTCTGGCTCGCTCCGGAGGTGTCGATCGTCGTGGTCATCAGGTCTCGAATTTCGTCCGTTGGCTCGGAAATGCGTCGGTGTGCAGGGGAAATGTCGATATGGGAAAGAGACCACATCCTACCGCCGCTCAGCCGTCCGTGCCAACCGCACCGTCGACGGTCTCCGCGTCGAAGCCGCGACGGGCGAGGTAGCGCGCCGTCGCCGCGCCACGACCACGCGCCGCGACGATCTCCTGCGCGCGCTCGCGTTCGGGCGCGAGCGCCGCGACGGCCGCCTCCACGTGCTCCGGGGCGACGCCGCGACGGTCGAGATCCCAGCGGATGGCGGCGTCGCCGTGCCCGCGCTCCGCGAGCGCGGCGGCCCGGCGGAGTGCCAGGGCCGTGTCGTCGACGAGCCCCGTCCGCTCGAGGCGAGCGACGGCCTCCGCACGCTCTGCCGTGGTGAACCCGGCGCGCGCGAGGCGCGCGTCGAGCTCCGAGGCCGCGAGGTCCCGTGCACGCAGCGCGCGCAGCGCCCGCGCCGACGCGTTCGCCCGGCGCAGAGCCCGCCGCAGCTCGCGAAGGCGCGGCCGGTCGAGCTCGAGGCCGACGTGCAGTCCGGCCCCTGCGGCTGCGTCCAGCGGCACCGTCCGCCAGGCGGCTCCGTCGAGCTCGACGTCGACTCGCTCGCCGCGCTCCCGGAGCGCCGTGACCCGGGCCACGCCTACGCCTTCGCCGTCGCCTCCGCTCTCGCCGGCTCGGCGGACGCCTCCTCGAGCTCCGCCTCGTCGGCCGGCGGAGGCCCGCCGTTCGCGGAGGGGCCGTCGGCCGTCGTCGGGAGCAGCCGCGCCGAGACGACCTGGTCATCGCCCAGGTCCTTCTGGATCCCGCGGAGGATCTGCTGCATCACGTCGGGGTGCTCGCGCAGGAACGCCGTCGCGTTCTGGCGTCCCTGGCCCAGCCGCTCGTCGCCGAAGCTGAAGTACGAGCCGGACTTCGTCACGACCTTGCGCTCGATCCCCGTGTCGAGGACGGTGCCCTCCCAGGAGATCCCCGAGCCGTAGATGATGTCGAACTCCGCCTGCTTGAACGGCGGCGCGACCTTGTTCTTGACCACCTTGACCCGGACGCGGTTGCCGATCGCCTCCACGCCCTCCTTCAGCGTCTCGATCCGGCGGATGTCCAGACGGACGGAGGAGTAGAACTTGAGCGCGCGGCCGCCCGGCGTCGTCTCCGGATTGCCGAACATGACCCCGATCTTCTCGCGCAGCTGGTTCGTGAAGAGGCAGATCGTCTCCGTGCGGTTGAGCGTCCCCGCGAGCTTGCGCAGCGCCTGGCTCATCAGCCGCGCCTGGAGGCCGACGTGGCTGTCGCCCATCTCCCCCTCGATCTCGGCCTTCGGCACGAGCGCCGCCACGGAGTCGACCGCGACGACGTCGAGCGCGCCCGACCGGATGAGCAGCTCGGCGATCTCGAGCGCCTGCTCGCCGGTGTCCGGCTGCGACACGAGCAGCTCGTCGATGTCGACGCCGATCCGCTTCGCGTACGCGGGGTCGATCGCGTGCTCGGCGTCGATGAATGCGCAGATGCCGCCTCGGCGCTGCGCCTCGGCGATCACGTGGTAGACGAGCGTCGTCTTCCCCGACGACTCCGGCCCGAAGACCTCGACGATGCGGCCGCGCGGGAGGCCGCCGATCCCGAGCGCGAGGTCGAGCGAGAGCGAGCCCGTCGACACGGCGCCGATCGAGACCGCGGCGCGGTCGCTCATCTTCATCACGGCGCCCTTGCCGAAGTTGCGCTCGACCTGACTGAGGGCGGCGTCGAGTGCTTGCTCACGATCCAACCTGATCGACCTCCTCACAACGGGACGGAATCGAGGACCTCGTACCGTGCCCCCGACGGGTGCAGCCGGGATAGGTAAGCAGCCGCCCCGGACGGACAGAACGGCCCGAGGGACGGGAGCGGCGGGGCGAGCCGCGGCCGTTCGCGGAAGCGGAGCACGGTGAGGTGCGGCAGCCACGGCCGGGCCTCGCGGCGGTACACGGCGAGCGCCTCCAGCCGTTCCTGGACGTCGTCGGCCAGCGTCGTCGCGCGCCCACCCTCGTCGTCGAGCACGAGCATCGCGACGCTCCGGGTCTCGCGGTACCGACGCACCTCGAACCGGGGCCGCTCGACCCGCGCGACCCCCGCCCGCAGCGCGGCGACGATCGCGTCGAGCTCGGCGGCCGGCCGCGACCCGAGGAACGCGAGGGTGAGGTGCAGGTGGTCGCGGGCGACGATCCGACCGCCTCGGAGGACGGCGTGCTGCCACGCCTCGATCGTGTCGACGACGTCGTCCGGGAGCTGGAGAGCGAGGAAGAGGCGCAGCCTGTCACCGCCCTCGACCGTAGCGCGCGACGTCACACGGGTGTGTGCCGGCTCTGTGCCAGCAGGCGGCGGAGGAGGTGCAGCGCGGTCATGGTCGCGCGGCGGCGGATCCCGTCGCGGTCACCGGGGAAGCTCGTGGTGACCGTCTCCTGCACGCCCGGACCGACGGCGGCGACGTGGACGAGCCCCACGGGCTTTCCGAGGGTTCCGCCGCCCGGACCCGCGATGCCGGTGACGGCCACGGCGACGTCGGCGCCGAGCCGCTCCCGCGCACCCTGCGCCATCGCGACGGCGACCTCCTCCGACACGGCGCCGTGCGCGGCGATCAGCGCGGCGGGCACCCCGAGCTCGCGCTCCTTCACGGCGTTCGCGTACGCGACCACGGCACCGAGGAAGGCGTCGCTCGACCCCGGCACCTCCGTCAGGCGCTCCGCGATCATGCCGCCCGTGCACGACTCGGCCGTGGCGAGGGTCAGACCCCCCGCACGGCACGCGTCGAGCACGAGCTCCGCCGCGGTCGTCCCGTCGCGCGAGAAGAGGAACCGCTCGAGCGGCGCCGCCAGCGCCTCCTCGAGCGCCGTCGCCCGTTCCTCCGCCCCCGGCTCCACGATGAGGTCGACGTGGATCTCGAAGTCGCGCGCGCAGATCGTCGCCTCCACGCCGTCGCCGTCGCCGCCGGCCTCCGCGAGCGCGCGGGCGACCGCCGACTCGCTCGCGCCGAAGAACTTCAGCACGCGCCGCCCCGGCGGCACCGCACGGGCCAGCAGGCGGCGCATGGGCTCCGTCTCGAGGGCGTTCGGCCACAGCCTCCGGAGCTCCGCCGGCGGGCCGGGCAGGACGACGACGACGGTGCCTTCGTGCTCGAGGACGAGCCCGGGCGCCGTGCCCGCGAGTCCGATCGACGCCGCGCCGTCGGGCACGGTCGCCTGCTTGCGGACGCCGGCGTCGAAGTCGGCGTACGGCCGCCGCATCCGCGCCGCGATCGCGCGCGAGATGCCGTCGATCTGCTCCCGCAGGCCCTCGTCGAGCCGCAGCTCCCGGCCGACGGCGTCCGCCACGAGCTCGACCGTGCGGTCGTCGTGCGTCGGGCCGAGCCCTCCCGACGTCACGAGCAGATCGGCCTCCAGGCCCTCCCGAAGTGTCGCGCGCAGCTCGTCCGGGTGGTCTCCCACGATCGCGATGCGCGTCGGCTCGAGCCCGAGCCCGAGCGCCTGCTCGGCGAGCCACGGGCCGTTGCGGTCGGTGCGCTCTCCCCGCACCAGCTCGCTCCCCGTGATCGCGAAGTACGCGCGGGGGCGCGGCACTAGGCGGCGGCGCGGACGCCGACGCGCGTGGCGACGAACTGGCTCCGGCCCGGCGGGAGCGCGACGCGTCGGCCGTTGATGCGGGCGACGAGGTTCTCGGGTCGCGGCGCCTCCACCCAGATCTGCGGGCCGGCCCAGCAGAGGCGGCTTCCGGGCTCGATCGTGCCGTCGAACAGGAGCCTCCCGGCCGTCGAGCGCCCGCGGTAGACGGTGGCGCGCGACCCCGACCGGACGCCGGCGAGCTCGAACATGATCCAGGTGCTGCCGGCGGGCGCCGCACAGCGTCCGGCCGCGGCAGGTGCCGCGGTGCCGCCGCCCCCCTGCGTCGTCCCGAGGTTCGGGATCGCCGTCGGCTCGCTCCCACCCCACTTCCAGGCGACTGCGACGAGCGCCGCCGCGGCCGCGATCCCCGCGAGCGCGACGAGCACGACGCCGGACTCCATGCGCCGGTGCGCGCGCGACGCGGCCGGGTTCCGGCGCGGCCGGGAGAGCGCGAGCTCGTCGTCGCCCGGGACGTACCGGGAGTTGAACTCGTCCACGTAGAGCTGCCCGTCGAGGCCGAGATAGTCGGCGTACGCGCGGAGGAAGCCCTTCACGTACGTCTGCGCGGGAAGGATCTCGAACCGCTCGTCCTCGAGCGCGCGCAGGTACTTGGCGCGGATCTTCGTCGCGGCCTCGGCCTCGTTCAGGTCGACGCTCTGGCGGAGGCGGGCCTCCTTCAGGCTGCTGCCGATCTCGAACACGCGGGGAGTGTAGAGCGGTTTCCCCGCGCGCCGCTAGGCGCCGACGTAGTCGAGGTACTCGAAGAACGCCACGGCGATGGCGCCGGAGACCGCGAGCGCGACCGCGAGCCACCCGAGGAAGCGGCCGACGCGCGCCGAGCGCGCACCCGTGCGCGCCACCGTCCGCGCCGCCCGGCGCCGGCCGCGTCGCGCGAGGACGACCGCCAGCAGACCGAGGACGAACGCGGCCGGGATCGCCCACGCGGCCTCGATCAGCCGGAGCACGTCCGTGAGCTCGGCGACGGCGATCGTGGCCGGGAGCACCGCGGCACCGAGGAGCCCGACCACGACCGAGGCCCGTGCGCTGCCGTTCCGGATCGGGCTATCCCTTCGTGTACGGGCGGCCGACGGCGGCCGGCCCGACCGAGCGGCCGATCACGCCCACGAGGGCGACGAGCGTGAGCACGTACGGCAGCGTCGAGAGGAGGTTCGCCGAGACGTCGGCCTCCCGCTGCAGCGGAATCGCCAGCGCGCTTGCGAACCCGAACAGGAGGCACGCGCCGAAGGCGCCGAAGGGGTTCCACTTGCCGAAGATCACGGCGGCCAGCGCGATGAACCCGCGGCCCGCGCTCATGTTCTCGTTGAACGTCCCGGTGAACCCGACCGAGATGTACGCGCCGCCGAGCGCCGCGAGCATCCCCGAGATCACGACCGCGACGTAGCGCACGCCGTACACGGAGATCCCGACGGTGTCGGCGGCGCGCGGGTGCTCGCCGACGGCGCGCAGCCGGAGCCCGATCGGCGTGCGGAAGATGACGAACCAGGACGTCACGAGCAGCGCGAACATCAGCCAGATCATCAGGTTCAGGTCGCCGAACACGTCGCCGATGAACGGGATCGGCTCGAGGAACGCCAGGTGGACGTCCGGGATGCGCGAGATGTCGGACGGCGTGCCCTGGGTGCCGTAGATGTCGCGGAACAGGTAGCCGGTGAGCCCGAGCGCGAGGAAGTTGATCGCCGTGCCGACGACGATCTGGTCGGCGCGGAGGTGGATGCAGAAGAACGCGTGGATGAGGGCGAACGCTCCGCCGAAGACCATCGCCATCAGCAGCCCGATCACCCACGAGCCGCTCCATGCCGTCGCCCAGATGCCGAAGAACGCGCCGGCGAGCATCATCCCCTCGAGGCCGATGTTCACGACGCCCGAGCGCTCGTTGATGATCCCGCCGATCGCGGCGAACGCGAGCGGCGTCGCGAAGCGGAGCATCGACGCGATCAGCCCCGTGGTCACCACCGCCTCGACCGCCGCGTCGCTCCGACCCTGGATCCAGAGCGCGGCGGCCATCGCCAGGACCGAGGCGACGATCGCCCAGATCCCGAGCTTCCGCTCGTCGCGCATCGCCGCGTAGAGGCCGAGGAGCGCGCCGGAGATGCCGACGGAGAGCGGCACGCCGGCGGCATCGGTGTTCCACGGCGGCAGTGCGAGCCAGAAGGCGAGCAGCCCGAGCGCGATGCCGGCGATCGCGATCCAGCGCGTGTTCCCGATCTTCGAGAGCTGCGAGATCGGCGCTTCGAACGAGCTCATGCCTTCATCTCCGGCTGGACGCGCGCGGGTCCGGAGAAGCCGACGCGCTTGCGGAGGCCCCAGGCCGAGACGATCAGCAGCTCCGCGCCGACGAAGAGGATGATCAGCGCCTGGATCATCGTCGCGAGGTTCCCGGCGAGCTCGGGCGGGAACACCGCCGGGTCGAGCTGGCGGGTCGAGGTGCCGACCTGGAGCGCGCCGAAGAGCAGCGCCGCGAAGAAGATGCCGACGGCCTTGTTGCGACCGAGGAGCGCGACGGCGATGCCGATGAAGCCGATGTTGCCGATGTCGAAGTCGTTCGTCGCGACGCGGTACTTCCACCCGAGGACGTCGACCGCGCCGGCGATGCCCGCGAAGGCGCCCGAGATCGCGAGCGCGAGGAAGTAGTTCCGCCCGACGGAGATGCCGCCGTAGCGCGCCGCCTCGGGGTTGAACCCGACCGCGCGCACCTCGTAGCCGAGGGTCGTGCGGTTGAGGATCAGCGAGTAGACGACGAGCGCCGCGAGCGAGATGAAGATCCCCGCGTGCAGCGGCTGCAGGCCGCTCCCGATCGACCACAGCTGCGCCGAGGGCAGGACGTCGTTCGACCGCGGGATCGACGGCTCGTCGCCCTGGAGCGGCCCTCCGAGCTCGAACAGGTACTTCCCGACGTAGATCGCGATCCAGTTGAGCATGATCGTCGTGATCACCTCGTGCGCGCCCACCGTGGCGCGGAGCGCGCCCGCGATTCCGCCCCAGATGAACCCGGCGAGGAGCGCGGCCGCGACGCAGACGAGGACGTGGAGCGGGCGGGGCAGGCCGTCGAGGTGCAGCCCGACGAAGAGGGCGGCGATGAGCCCGACCCAGTACTGGCCCTGCCCGCCGATGTTGAACATCCCGCAGCGGAAGGCGAATGCAACCGCGAGCGACGTCAGGATGAGCGGCGAGGTGATGATCAGCGTCTGCTGGAGGTCGCCCCACGCGCCCCGGGTCTCCTGCCCGGTGATCCACAGCCACGGGTAGTTGAGACCGGTCCCATCGAAGATCGCCTGGTAGGCGCCGATCGGGCTGTGGCCGGTGAACAGGATCACGAGGCCGCCGATGAAGAAGGCCAGGATCGCGGCCGCGAGCGGCACGAGGACGCCGCCGGCGCGGGTCGAGAACCAGTGCGCCACCGCGCGCGAGCCGACGAGGTCGGGCGGCTCCCGGGACGGCGGCGGCTGCGCGGCGCGGTCGGCCGGCTGTCCGCCGGAGTCCATGCCCTGCGTGCGCTCCTGCCCGTCCGGCGGGCGCTGCGACTCGCTCACGCCGCGGCTACCTCGTCGCGGCGTCCTCCCGTCATCGCGATGCCGAGCTCCTGCTCGGACACGGACGGGTCGTACTCGCCCACGATCCGCCCCTCGTAGATCACGAGGATCCGGTCGGCGAGCGAGAGGATCTCGTCGAGCTCGAACGACACGAGCAGGATCGCCCGCCCCTCGTCGCGCTCCTCCACGAGGCGGCGGTGCACGAACTCGATCGCGCCGACGTCGAGCCCGCGGGTGGGCTGCGCCGCGATCAGCACCTGCGGGTTCCGCGTCACCTCGCGCGCGAGCACCAGCTTCTGCTGGTTGCCGCCCGAGAGCGACGACGCGGGCGTCTGCGGCGTCCCGCCGCGGACGTCGAACTCCCGCAGCATCCCCTTCGCGCGCTCGACGAGGCGGCGCGGGAACAGCCACCCGTGGCGCGAGTCGGGCGCGCTGTCGTAGTCGTGCAGGGCGAGGTTCTCGGCGAGCGTGAAGTCGAGGATCAGCCCGCGCCGCTGGCGATCCTCCGGGATGTGACCGAGGCCCGCGTCGAGGGTGTCCTTGACGCCGTCGCCGGTGACGTCGTCGCCGGCCACGATCACGCGCCCCGACTCGACGTGCGCGAGCCCCGTGATCCCGTCGATGAGCTCCGTCTGGCCGTTGCCGTCGACCCCGGCGATCCCGACGATCTCGCCGCTGCGCACCTGCAGCGAGACCCCGCGCACGGCCTCGAGGCCGCGCTGGTCGCGGACGTGGAGGTCGTCGACCTCGAAGATGACCTCGGCGGGGGTCGACGGCGGCTTCTCCACGCGCAGCAGCACCTCCCTGCCGACCATGAGTCGCGCGAGGCTCTCCTCGGTCGCTCCGGCGCTCGGAACGGTCTCGATCGTCTTGCCGCGCCGCAGCACCGTGATCCGCTCCGCGATGTCGAGCACCTCGTGGAGCTTGTGGGAGATGAAGATGATCGACTTGCCCTCCGCCTGGAGCGAGCGCAGGATCGCGAACAGCTCGTCCGCCTCCTGCGGCGTCAGCACGGCCGTCGGCTCGTCGAGGATGAGGATGTCGGCGCCGCGGTACAGCGCTTTCAGGATCTCCACGCGCTGCTGCTGCCCGACCGAGATCGACTGGATCTTCGCGTCGGGATTGACGGCGAGACCGAACCGCTTCGAGATGTCGCGCACGCGGTCGCGCGCCTCGTCGATGTTCAGGAGCGGGCCTCGGCTCGGCTCGACCCCGAGGACGATGTTCTCCGTCACCGTCATCACCGGGATGAGCATGAAGTGCTGGTGCACCATGCCGATCCCGAGGTCGATCGCCTCGCGCGGCGACGAGATCCGCACGGGCGCCCCGCGCATCCGGATCTCGCCCTCGTCCGGGTGGTAGAGCCCGTAGAGGATGTTCATCAGCGTCGACTTGCCCGCGCCGTTCTCGCCGAGCAGCGCGTGCACCTCGCCGGCGAGCAGGTCGAAGTCGACGGAGTCGTTGGCGACGACGCCCGGGAACCGCTTCGTGATGCCCTTCAGCTCGAGAAGTGGCGCGTCGGTCATCTGCCGGGAGGGATGGTAACGGGGCGGGCGTCGCCGCCCGCCCCGCCAATCGCCCTGGTGCTAGGAGACCGTCTCCGGGATCTGGATCTCGCCGTCGATGATCTTCTGCTTCTGGGCCTCGACCTGATCGATGATCGCCTGGTCGGTGAACTTCGGGCTGATCTTGCCGAGCCCGACGCCGTCCTCCTTGAGGCCGTACGTCGTCACGCCGCCACCCTCGAAGTTGCCCTCGGAGGCCTTCTTGATCGTGTCGAAGACCGCCACGTCGACCTTCTTCTGCGCCGACGTGAGGATGTGGTCGCCGAGGAAGGACTGGTCGGCGTCGACGCCGATGCCCCAGAGGCCCTTCTCCTTCGCCGCGTCGAGCGCGCCGAGGCCGCAGCCGCCGGCGACCTGGAAGATCACGTCCGCGCCCTTCGCGATCTGGTCGAGCGCGACCTCCTTGCACTTCGCCTGGTCGACGAAGTCCTGCGAGTAGCCGTTCAGGGTCTTGACGCTCGGCTTCGCGGCCTTGGCCGCCGCCTGGTAGCCCGCGATGAAGCGGTCGACCGGGGGGATCTTCTGGCCGCCGACGCTCGAGATCGTGCCCGTCTTCGACGCGAGCGCCGCCATGTAACCGACGAGGTAGCCCACCTCCTGCTCCTTGAAGAGCAGTCCCTGGAGGTTCGACGGCGGCGCCTCGTACGCGTTGTCGACGATCGCGAAGTTCACGTCCGGATACTCCTTCGCGGCCTTCTCCGTCGCCTCGCCCATCAGGAAGCCGACCGAGATGACGAGGTCGTAGCCCTGGTCCGCGCACTCCGAGAGGTTCGGGATGTAGTCGGCGTCCGACTTCGACTCGAGCACGCGCGTCTCGACGCCGAGCTCGCTCTTCGCACGCTCGAGGCCGGTGTTCGCCAGCGAGTTGAAGCCTCGGTCGTTCAGGCCGCCGATGTCCGTGACGAGACACACCTTGATCGCCTCGCCGCCGGCCGCACCCGTCTCGCCGCCCGTGGCGGCGGCCGTGCCGGTCGAGCTCGCCTCCTCGTCGTCGCCGCCGCAGCCGGCCGCGACGAGCGCGAGCGTTGCGACGAGCGCGGCGACGAGCCACAGCAGTCTCTTGCTCAACGAAATTCCTCCTCTACCCGGTTCCGATGGTGCCCGCGGCGATCCTACTCAGCGGAGGCGGACGGCGCTACCGGGCCGGTCAGGCGTCCTGCACGGTGAGGACGCGCTGGAGCTCGTCCTCGTGCACGAGCACGCGGCGGGGCTTCGACCCCTCGTACCCGGAGATGATCCC
>JBLNEO010000046.1:0-4736 GCA_050262775.1 Pseudomonadota bacterium
TCAAGAACATCACCATCGCCCGGGCCAACTCGAACAGCTACTGCATGTACTCGTCGGTCGGCGGCAAGAACTACCAGAAGGCCGGCCCGTCGAACGACATCGTCACCGGCAACTGCACGTAACCGCAGCCCGCGTGTGACGTCGAGAGGGCGCCGGAGACGGCGCCCTCTCGGTGTTTGCGCCACGGCCGGCGAAGGAATGCCGCGCGGGATGAACGGGGGAGGGGACGGGCGTGTGACGGCGGCGGTCGCGGCGGCGGTCGTCTTCGTCCTCCTCGCGGCGGCGGCGATCGCCTTCGCTGCCGTCCGGTACGGAGGCGACGACAGTGGCGGGGGGAGCACCGGAGGCGTCGCCGGCGCGGAGACGGAGCGGCAGCAGCAGGTGCCCGAGCGCGCGCCGGCGTTCACGGCGGAGCAGCTCTCGCAGGAGCCGCGCGGCTGGTGGGTCACGAACGGCGGCTCGCTCTCGAACCAGCGGTACTCGCCGCTCGACCAGATCACGACCGACAACGTCGAGGGCCTCAAGGGCGTCTGGATGACCGACCTCGGCACGTCCGGCATCGCCGCGAAGTACTCGCAGGAGGCGCAGCCGATCTTCTACGACGGCGTGCTCTACGTGCCGACGGGCGAGGACGACGTCTTCGCGGTCGACGTCGAGACGGGGAAGGTGAAGTGGCGCTACGACGGCGGGCTCGACCAGTCGATCAGCACCGTCTGCTGCGGCTGGCTCTCGCGCGGCGTCGGGCTCGGCGAGGGGAAGGTCTTCCTCGGCAAGCTCGACGGCAGCCTCGTGGCGCTCGACCAGCTGACGGGCAAGGAGGTCTGGCGCACGCAGGTCGGCGACTGGCGCGAGGGGTACACGATCACCCACGCGCCGCTCTACTACGACGGGATGGTGATCGTCGGCGTCTCCGGCGGCGAGTTCACGATCCGCGGCCGCGTCCAGGCCTACGACGCGAAGACGGGCGAGGAGCGGTGGCGCTTCTTCACGACCGCCGGCCCGGGCGAGACCGGCCACGAGAGCTGGGAGGGCACGTCGTGGCGGACCGGGGGCGCGCCGGTGTGGCAGACGCCGGCGGTCGACCCCGAGCTCGGCCTCCTGTACTTCTCGACCGGCAACGCGGCCCCCGACCTCAACGGCGCCGCGCGCGGCGGCGACAACCTCTTCACCGCCTCGATCGTCGCCCTCGACGTGAAGACCGGGAAGCACCGCTGGCACTTTCAGCAGGTGCACCACGACATCTGGGACTACGACGGCCCGAGCCCGGTCGTCCTCTTCGACGCCGAGTTCGACGGCGAGACCCACAAGGCGATCGCGCAGACCAGCAAGACCGGCTGGACGTACGTCCTCGACCGCGAGACGGGGGAGCCGCTCCTCCCCGTGGAGGAGCGGAAGGTGCCGCAGGACCGGACCCAGAAGACGTCGCCGACGCAGCCGGTCCCGCAGTACGACCCGTTCATCCCGCACGACGTCACGGACGAGGACGTCGCGGCGATCCGCAAGCTCGCCAAGGCGAACCCGGCGGTGAAGAACCGGAAGGTCGTGAAGGGCGCCATCTTCGACCCCTTCACGAAGGAGGTCCGCGTCGTGATCCCCGGGCCGCAGGGCGGAAACAACTGGCAGCCGACGAGCTACAACCCCGACACGGGCCTGCTCTACCTCTGCCAGATGCGCTCCGTCGCCGGCTACACGCGCACGGGCGCGGAGCCGCCGCAGGCGAAGCAGGCGGTGCCGGCAGACTTCGGCTCTGTCTTCACCACGACGGGGTTCGGCTCGCAGACGGGGTACTTCGGCGCCTGGAACCCCACGACGGGGAAGCTCGCGTGGCAGAAGCGCTGGCCGGAGTCGTGCTACTCGGGGACGGTCACCACCGGCGGCGGGCTCGTCTTCGTCGGGCGCAACGACGGGCATCTCCAGGCCTACGACGCCGAGAGCGGCGAGCTCAGGTGGAGCTTCCAGACGGGCGCGGGCGCGAACTCGACGATCACGACGTTCGAGTGGAGGGGGACGCAGTACGTCGCGTTCGCGGCCGGCGGCAACGCCCTGGCGGCGACCCCGCACGGCGACAACCTGTGGCTCTTCTCGCTGGACGGGACGATGAACGAGCTCGAGGGCGCCGGCCCGGGCGTCGGCGTCGGTCACGCCGGTGAGGCGCCCGCGACGCCGACCGACCAGGGCGCGAAGGGCGACGCGGCGGCAGGACGTCAGGTCTTCGCGGACAACTGCGCGGGCTGCCACGGCGCGAACGGCGCCGGCGGCAACGGCGGGCCGGCGCTGACCACGAGCCCCGTCGCGGGGAACCTCGAGCGCGTCGTCGGCCAGGTGACGAACGGCGGCGGCGGGATGCCGGCGTTCAAGGGCTCGCTCACGCAGCAGCAGATCAACGACGTCGCCGCCTACGTCAACCGGACGATCCACAAGGGCGGCTGACCCGACTCGAAAAGGCACAAGTGACAGTCTGTTACTTGTGCATTCGCAACCGGGAACCGTGCCGGCCCGCGGCCTCGTGCGACTGCGACTACCCGGGCCGCGCCTCGTCGTACCGTGGGAGCCCGTCGTCCGGGACCGGCTCCCACGGGGCGGCGTAGGCCACGAACTGCCGCCACTGCGGCCGGATGCCCGGGTCGGCGTCGAGCGTCCCCAGGCGGACGCCGACGGCCGACCAGTCGTCGGCGCTCGGGCGCGAGAAGAGCGCCGATCCGCACAGCTCGCAGAAGACCTTCTCGAAGCCGCCCTCGGGCGCCCACGCGCGCAGGTGCTCCTCCCCCGCGACGATGCGGAACGAGCCGGGCGCCGCGCGCCCCTGCGCCGACGCGGCCGTCCCCGTCCGCCGCTGGCAGCGCGTGCAGTGGCAGTACGACGCCGAGACGAACGGCTCGGCCACCTCGTACCGCACGGCGCCGCACCCGCAACCGCCGGTCAGCGGGAGCGCGGGAGCGCCCACTAGACGGGGACGTGGATCTCGCCGACGTCGATGCCGAGCGATGCCGCCAGGCGCACGCCGTCGTCGATCTCGGCCCGCAGCCGGGCGACGTCGCGGTCGTGCATCGCCCTGCCGATGAACGCGCGCTCGCGGGGGCGCCACAGCGTGTGGTCGACGAACAGCGGCAGCATCCGTCCGGCGGCCTTCACGAGCCGGTCCTTCGTCTTGCGGCCGGCGCCCTCGAGGAGGACGCGCTCGTACGCCATCCCGGCGCCGTGGTGGATACCGTCGTCGATCGTCAGGCGGTTGCAGAGGTCCTCGAGCACGGTGCCGCGCGACGAGCGCGCGATCAGGCGGAAGCGCGGGATGATCAGCCGCTCGTAGAAGACCTGCATCAGGAAGACCTTCTCCTCGAGCGTGTCGAGATCGAGGAACATGGTCGCGAGCTGGTCGAGATAGGGGTCGCGCTCAGCCTCGCCGCCGGCCTCGGTGATGAGCTTGAACCAGGCCTCCACGTGCCGGGCCTCGTCCTGCACCATCGTCGTGTAGTACATCTTCGCCTCGATGTGCGGCGCCAGCGAGAGCAGCTGCGCCGCCATCTCGACCGCGAGCGAGTCCGCCTGGAGCTGCTGCGTGATCACGGAGCGCCAGATGTCGCGCCGGCGGGCGATCTTCTGCGGCGGTCCGGTGGTCTCGGGGATCGGCGGCACCTCGCCCCACGGGAGGTCCCGCGTCTGCCACTCCGCCCGCTTCGCCAGCTCGTAGAAGCGGAAGACGCCCTGTGTCCGCGCCTCCTCGGGGTGGGCGACGACGTCGTCGACGAGCTCCTGCATCTCCATGCCGGAACCTTATCCGGACTTCGCGGCGGCGACGGTTGAGTCCGGGGCCGATTCTGCCGATAGAGACACCGTGACTGCGGCAACCGGTCCACGCGCGCGCCTCGGCGCGCTCCTGCTGCGCAAGGGACTCGTCACGCCCGTCGAGCTGGAGACGGCGCTGGAGGCACAGCGCGTGAAGGGCGGACTCCTCGGCGAGATCCTCGTCCGGAGCGGGCTCGCGTCCCGCCCCGCGATCGAGGACGCGCTCGCGGAGCAGCAGGGTGCGAGCATCGAGGCGGAGGCGGGCTTCGGCACCGGCCTCCGCTCGCAGATCGCGCAGCGACGGCCGCGACGCGCGGTCGTCGGCGAGCCCGTCGTGCTTCCGGCGGTCGCGGCCGCCAACGGCGCGCCGGCCGTCGCGACGGCGCCCCCACCGCGTCCCGTGCTGGAAGCCGTGCCCGAGGCGCCTGCGCCAGCGCCGGACACGGAGCCGGAGCCCGATCCGGTCGTGCGCCCGCTGCACCCGCTCGTCGCCGTCACGGAGGCCCCGGCGCCGCCGGAGCTCGTCCAGGAGCTGCTGGAGCAGGTCGAGCGCTGGGAGCAGCTCGCCGAGCGGCTCCGCGAGGAGCGCGACGAACTGCAGGAACGGCTGGCCGCGCGCGTCGCGGCGCTGTCGGCGCTGGAGGAGGAGCGCGAGCGGCGCGCACAGGCCGAGGAGGTGCTCGACGAGGTGCGCGCGCAGCTGGAAGCGACGAGGGCCGACCTCGAGGCCGCCCACACCCTCGAGCCGGAGCCCGAGGCCGGGCCGGAGCCCGTCCTCGAGCACGTGGTGTTCGTCCGCCGCGCGTCGCGCTACGTGCTGGAGGGCCGCGACGGCCCACCGCCCGTGCCCGGCGACGAGATCCTGCTCGGCGACGACGACCGGTTCGTCGTGCTCAAGGTCGCGCGGTCGCCGGTGCCGGACGACGCGCGCCCCTGCGCGTTCCTCGAGCGCG
>JBLNEO010000047.1:0-8557 GCA_050262775.1 Pseudomonadota bacterium
CCGTCCTCGACGAGCGTACGGGCTCGAACCGACTCGGATCCGTTCGCCTCCCACCCGGCCCCCGAGAGCGCCGTCTCGACGCTCGGTGCGAATACGGCGAGTGCCGCCGCGACGACCGCCCACGCGACGACGACGAGGCGCAGGTGGTCGGCCGCGAAGCGCCCGAGGCGGCCGACGGGGCCGACGGTCGGGGGCGCCGCCGGCGCATCGGGGCGGGCTGGAGCTTCGAGCACGGTCACGGGCTGTCTCCTCGACGGGTTGCGGTGGGGCAGAGCGCTGATCTACTATACAACCACTTCGTTGTAGAGAAGACATGGCGCTGCCGCACCCGATCCCTCCCAGCCTCGCCGAGCTGATCGCGCGGCGCTTCCGTGCGTTCGCGGAGCCGATGCGCATCCGCCTCCTGGACGGTCTCCGGGAGGGCGAGGCGAGCGTGAACGAGCTCGCGGCGAGCGTCGGCGCGTCGCAGCAGAACGTGTCGAAGCACCTCGCCGTGCTCGCCGACGTCGGGATCGTCGCGCGTCGCAAGGACGGCAACCGCGTCCTCTACCGGATCGCGGACGACGGCGTCCTCGCCCTGTGCGAGCAGGTGTGCGGCTCGGTGCAGACCCAGCTCGCGGCGCTCGCCGAGCTCGTCGGCGCCGCCGAGGCGCGTTCGTAGGCAGGTTCCCCGGCGCGGCGCGCGACGGCCGTCCCGTACATTCGAGCCCGTGGGCGAGCACCTCTTCGGCGACGAGCACGTCCGCCGGTACCTCGAGACCGACGGCGAGGTCGGGTACCGCTGGCGCAACGGCGCGCCGATCCTGATCCTCACGACGACCGGGCGGAAGAGCGGCGAGCCGCGGCTCCGGCCGCTGATCTTCGGCGAGGACGACGGCCGCTACGTCGTGGTGGCGTCGCAGGGCGGGGCTCCGGCTCATCCGAACTGGTACCTGAACCTGCGTACGAACCCCGACGTGCACGTCCAGATCAGGGGCGACCGCTTCGCCGCGCGCGCCCGGACGGCCGAGGGCGAGGAGCGCGAGCGCCTCTGGCGCCGGATGGCCGAGATCTGGCCGCCGTACGACGACTACCAGCGCCGGACCGACCGCACGATCCCGGTCGTGGTGCTCGAGCGCGCCTGACCGCCGTGGCGGCGCGCGTCGAGCTCGCTGACGGCCGCTCGATCCCGCAGCTCGGCTTCGGCGTCTTCCAGCTCGCTCCCGGCCGCGAGACGCAGGCCGCCGTCGAGGCCGCGCTGGCGGCCGGCTACCGCCACGTCGACACCGCGGCCGCGTACCGCAACGAGGGCGACGTCGCGGCGGCGCTCCGTGCGAGCGGGATTCCGCGCGACGACGTCTGGATCACGACGAAGCTCTGGAACGAGGACCAGGGCGCTGGGACGACGAGGCCGGCGTTCGAGCGGTCGCTCGCGCGTCTCGGCCTCGATCACGTCGACCTGTACCTGCTCCACTGGCCGCACGCACTGCGGCTCGAGAGCTGGCGCGTCCTCGAGGAGCTGCACGCGGAGGGGCTCGCACGGTCGATCGGCGTCTCGAACTTCCTCGTCCCACAGCTGGACGAGCTGCTCGGCGTGGCGGCGGTGCGGCCGGCGGCGAACCAGATCGAGCTCAGCCCGTTCCTCTACGGGACGCGGCGCGCGATCGTCGAGCGGTGCCGGGTGGACGGGATCGCGATCGAGGCGTACAGCCCGCTGACGAAGGGCCGGCGTCTCGACGACCGGACCGTCGGCCGGATCGCGGAGGAGCTCGGCCGCACGCCGGCGCAGGTCCTGATCCGGTGGGCGATCGAGCACGGGTTCGTCGTGCTCCCCCGCTCGTCGAACGCGGAGCGCATCGCCGAGAACGCGCAGGTGTGGGAGTTCGAGCTCGGCCCGGGGCGCATCGGGGCGCTGGACGCGCTCGACGAGGGCCTCACGACGGGCTGGGACCCGGCGCGGCTCTAGCGCCTCGCGGCGTACTCCTCCGCGACGCGCTTCGGCACGCAGAACGCCCAGGCGTCCTCGACGAGCTCGCGCATCCGCTCCTCGTCGAGCGCGTCGAGGCGGACGTGCACCCAGTGGTAGCGCATGTCCGACGCGGACGGGAGCGAGAACGTGTCCGGCTCCGACTCGACGAGCGCGGCCCGCCACTCCTTCGGGAACGCGAAGCCCATCGTCGACCCGTCCCGCGAGAAGGCGAGCCAGACGATCCGGCCGATGCGGAACTTCACGCGCCCGCGGACGAAGGCCTCGCTGCTCCGCGGCAGCGTGGCCGCGAACGCCCGGACGTCGTCCATCGTCACCATGTCTGCGCCCACGATACGGCGGCGTTGTCGAGAAGGCGCCGGCAGCTCCGACCTTCCCCGATCGCACCCGCGCGTCCGACTCGGCTTGACACGTATCCACGTGCTTCGATACATTTACCGACGTCGATACGATCGGGAGCGTGAAGCGTGATGTCGAAGTCGTTCGAGCAGGCGGTGGACGGGGGGCGGTCGTGGTGAGCACGGCGCTCGAGCCGGTCGCGTGTTGCGCGCCGTTGTCGGCGCCGACGCTGAGCGACGAGGAGGCGACCGCGACGGCGGAGCTGTTCAAGGCGCTCGCGGATCCGGCGCGTGTGCGGATCGTGAACGCGATCGCGACCGCCGGCGAGCCGGTGTGCGCGTGCGAGTTCAACGACTCGCTCGAGCTGGCGCAGCCGACCGTGTCGCACCACCTGAAGAGGCTGACGGAGGCCGGGCTGCTGGAGCGTGAGCAGCGCGGCAAGTGGGCCTATTTCTCGTTGAAGCGCGATGCCGTGGAGAAGCTGGCGGCGGTCGCCGACCTGAAGGGAGTGTGCTGCTGATGATGTCGACGACCGCCGACGAGCTGCGCGAGGAGGTGCGGCGCCGCTACGCCGAGTCCGCGCGTGCCGTGACGGAGAGCGCAGGCGCCTGCGGGTGCGGGAGCGGCGCGTGCTGCGCCGACGAGGAGAGCGCGGGCGCGACGACGAGCGCGATGTTCGGCGAGGCCCTCTACGACGCCGAGCAGCGCGGCGAGCTCCCGGAGACGGCGACGCTGGCGTCGCTCGGCTGCGGCAATCCGACGGCGGTTGCCGAGCTGCGCGAGGGCGAGACCGTGCTCGACCTCGGCTCGGGCGGCGGCATCGACGTGATCCTCTCCGCGAAGCGGGTCGGCCCGACCGGGACGGCGTACGGGCTCGACATGACGGACGAGATGCTCGCCCTCGCCCGGCGGAATGCGGCCGAGGCTGGTGTGGCCAACGTGCACTTCCTCAAGGGCGTGATCGAGCAGATCCCGCTGCCGGCGAACTCGGTCGACGTGGTGATCTCGAACTGCGTGATCAACCTGTCGATCGACAAGCCGGCCGTGCTGACCGAGATCGCGCGGGTGCTGAAGCCGGGCGGCCGGATCGGGATCAGCGACGTCGTCGCCGAGGATCGGCTGTCGGCCGCCGAGCGCGCCGAGCGCGGCAGCTTCGTCGGGTGCATCGCCGGCGCGCTCTCGAAGGGCGAGTACGAGGCGGGCCTGGAGGCGGCCGGCTTCGAGGAGATCGGCGTCGCGTTCACGCACGAGGTCGCCGACGGGATGCACGGCGCGATCGTGAAGGCGGTGAAGACGCGCGCGCCCGAGCGGAGAGGGCTGCCGGTGATCACACCGGCCGAGAGGGCCGGCTGCTGCTGACGCCCGTCGAGCCGCAGCGGGCGCGGTCGTGGGAATCACCGACCGGCGGCGCCCGAAAGCGCGGATGCCTCGCGTCCGCGGCGCGGTCATCGTTGATCTGCGATCGGCGATCAGGCGAGGAGGCGTGCCATGAACTGCTTCGAGTGCGCGAAGACCGACGATTCGGTGGCGGCCGTCGGCGTGTGCCGCGAGTGCGGCGTCGGCCTGTGCCTCGACCATCTCGTCGACACTGGCGCCTCCCTCCTCGGCGGCACGGCGATCGGATGCGGGCACGAGCGTCCGCGGATGAAGCCGTTGCACGGCGTCGTGGAGGGAATCGAGGCGGCCGCGCGGCACCAGACGGCGGGCATCGCCTGATGACCGTCCTCGCGCCGGCCCCGGCGATCGCTCCCGGGCGGGCCGCGGACGACGCGCTTGCGCTGCTGGCGAAGGCGCTCGGCCATCCGACGCGCGTCCGGATCCTGCGGCTGCTGTTGAGCCGTGACGCGTGCTCGTGCGGCGAGATCGTCGACCAGTTGCCGCTCGCGCAGGCGACCGTGTCGCAGCACCTGAAGGTGCTGCGCGAAGCAGGGCTGATCGAGGGCGAGATCGACGGACCGCGCACGTGCTACTACGCCTCGCGTGAGCGGCTCGCGGAGGCCCACGAGCTCCTCGGCGGGCTCCTCGAGGACGCGGTCGTCCTCACCGAGGGTGCGTGTGGCTGCGCTTGACCCGGCGCGGGAGTCGGCCGCGTGAACGTGCTCTTCGTGTGCGTCCAGAATGCGGGGCGATCGCAGATCGCGGAGGCGCTCTTCCGACTCGGGGCGGGCGACGCCCACGAGGCGCGCTCTGCGGGCACGGCCCCGGCCGAACACGTGCACCCGGAGGTGGCGGAGGTGATGCGCGAGCGTGGAGTCGACGTCGGCGACCGTGTTCCACACCGGCTCGAGCGCGCGGACGCCGAGTGGGCCGACGTGGTCGTGACGATGGGCTGCGGCGACGCGTGCCCGTACATCCCCGGCAAGCGGTACGTCGACTGGGAGCTCGACGACCCGCACGGCCTGCCGATCGAGCGCGTCCGCGAGATCCGCGACGAGATCGGCCGGCGAGTCGACGCCCTCGTCGCCGACCTCGACGGAGAGGGGGCGACGCGCTGACGATCATCGAGGAGCGCCGGACGATCGCCTCGGCACCGCCGCCGGCGGGCGAGGGCGCGGCGGTGCTGAAGAAGCTCTCGACGCTCGACCGTTTCCTGCCGCTGTGGATCGCGCTCGCGATGGCGGGTGGACTCGCCCTCGGCGCGCTCGTCCCGAGCCTCGACGACGGCCTCGACCGCCTGCGCGTCGGCACCGTCTCCTTGCCGATCGCGCTCGGGCTCCTGCTGATGATGTATCCCGTCCTGGCGAAGGTGCGCTACGAGGAGCTCGGGCGCTCCCGCCACGACGGCGTCTCCGACGGCCTCTTCTTCAGCGTCTCGCTGTTCCTCTCGTGGGCGGTCGGGCCGCTGCTGATGTTCACGCTCGCGTGGCTGTTCCTCGCGGACGAGCCCGCCTACCGCACGGGCGTGATCATCGTCGGCCTCGCGCGCTGCATCGCGATGGTGCTGATCTGGAACGACCTCGCCAGGGGCGACCGCGACCGGGCCGCGATGCTCGTCGTCTTCAACGCGCTCTTCCAGGTCGCGGCGTTCTCGTTGCTCGGCTACTTCTACCTCACCGTGCTCCCGGGCTGGCTCGGCCTGGACACGCAGGGGTTCGAGGTCGGGATCTGGGAGGTGGCGCGGACCGTGCTGATCTTCCTCGGCATCCCGCTCGCAGCCGGCTTCCTCACCCGCCGGATCGCGCTCGAGCGGAAGGGGCGCGACTGGTACGAGACGCGGTTCCTGCCGAAGGTGAGCCCGATCACGCTCTACGGCCTCCTCTTCACGATCGTGCTGCTGTTCGCGATCCAGGGCGACACGATCACCTCGCAGCCGCTCGACGTGGCGATGATCGCGGTGCCGCTCTTCCTCTACTTCGCGGTGATGTGGGTCGCCGGGTTCGTCATCGGCAAGCTGATCGCCCTGCCCTACGCGCAGACGGCGGCGCTCGGCTTCACCGTCGCCTCCAACGACTTCGAGCTCGCGATCGCCGTGTCGGTCGGCGTCTTCGGCGTCACCTCCGGGCAGGCGCTCGCCGGCGTCGTCGGGCCGCTGATCGAGGTCCCCGTCCTCGTCGCCCTCGTCTACGTCGCGCTGTGGGCCCGCCGCTTCTGGCGCACGAGCGACGGACGGGGGCCGGCGTGATCGAACCGCCGGGCTGAGCCCTTCGGGGCCGCGCGGGGACGTCGGGAGCGGCGCGCTCGCGGGCGCGTCTGCCGGCGTCGCTTGACATCGGACACTGATGTCTGATTTATTAAGCCAGACAGCATTGTCCGATTTAGAGAGGAACGAGCAGATGCATCTCCGTCACACCTCCGCGACTGCAGCACCCAAGGCTCACGGCCTCCGCCACCGGCACGGAGCCGCCCACCCCGACGCGGCCGCCGGGCCGAGGAGCGCGGCACTGCTCTTCGTCCTGCTCGTCGCCCAGCTGATGGTCATCCTCGACATCACGGCCGTGAACATCGCGCTGCCGAGCCTCGCGGGAGACCTCCACCTGACCGGTTCCAGCATCAGCTGGACGATCACGAGCTACTCCCTCGTCTTCGGGAGCCTGCTGCTCCTCGGCGGCCGCGCGGCCGACCTGCTGGGGCGGCGCCGGATGTTCCTGACCGGCCTCGGCATCTTCACGGCATCCTCGTTCGCGTCCGCCGTGGCAGGCACGGCGGGCGCGCTGTTTGCCGCCCGTGCCGGCCAGGGGCTCGGCGCGGCGCTGCTCTCGCCCGCGGCGCTCGCGATCATCATGACCGCCTTCCAGGGGAATCAGCGGGCGAAGGCACTCGCTGCCTGGGGCGCGGTCGGGGGCGCCGGGGCAGCGATCGGCGTGCTCGTCGGGGGCGTCCTCACCGAGGTCGGCGACTGGCGGATGATCTTCTACGTCAACCTCCCGGTCGCAGCGGCGCTCGCTGTTGCGGCACGGAAGGTCGTCCCGGCCGACAGCCGGAGGCCGCGGTGGCGCGGGCTCGACCTCCGCGGCGCGCTCGTCGCAACGACGAGTCTCGGCGCGATCGTGTTCGCGATCACGCAGGGCGAGAGCGCCGGTTGGGCATCCGCCCGGACACTCCTCGTCGGCCTCGGGGGCCTTGCGGGGCTCGCTGCCTTCGCGGCCCTCGAGCGCCGCACCGACACGCCCCTGCTGCGCGTCGAGCGGCTGGTCGATCGCGCCGTCGGCGGCGGCCTCTTCCTGATGCTCGCCGCGGCCGGTTCGATCTTCGGCCTCTTCCTGCTCAGCTCGCTCTACCTGCAGAACGTGCTCGGGATGGGCCCGCTCGCGACCGGCCTCGCCTTCGTCCCGCTCGCGCTGGCGGCAGGAGTGGGCGCCCATGCGGCCGGACACGTCGTCGGCCGCCACGGCGTCCGCGGGCCGCTCGCCGGAGCGTTCGTGGTCACGGCGGTCGGCATGACGCTCCTCGCGCACGTGGGCGAGAACGGCAGCTACGTCCGCGACGTGCTGCCCGGCATGCTCGTCGCCGGAGCCGGCCTCGGCGTCGCCGTCGTCTCCGTCTCGATCGCGATCCTCACCGGCGCCCGCGAGGAGGAGACCGGGATGATCTCCGGACTCAACTCGACCGGCCACGAGCTCGGCGGCACCGTGGGAATCGCGATCTTCTCGACGATCGCTGCGAGCACGACCGGCGCCCTGGCGGGGCCGCACGCCGCCGCAGGGATCGCGCACGCGTTCGTCGCGGCGGCGCTCCTCGCTAGTGTCGCCGGCGTGGTCGCACTGGCAGTCCTCCCGCGGGCACGCCACTTCGTTCCGAAGCTGCGGCTGAGCCCGTCCGCGATGCCGATCCACTAGCGATGGCGAAACCGACGACCGTCGAGGAGCCGTCCGCCCCGAAGCGCCGCCGGGCCGACGCGGAGCGCAGCGTCGCCGCGATCCTCGACGCAGCCGTCGAAGCGCTGGCGGGCGATCCCGATGCCAGCATGGCCGAGATCGCCCGCCGCGCAGGCGTCGTCCGCGCGACGATCTACGTCCACTTCCCGACGCGCGAGTCGCTGCTCGATGCCGTGATGGAGCGGTCGGTCGCGGAGGTCGCCGAGGCGACGAGGCGCGCCGAGCCGGAGCGCGGCGAGCCGGAAGACGCGCTCGAGCGGGTGCTCCGTGCGACCTGGCGAGAGCTCGCCCGGTTCCAGGCGCTGCTCGCCATCAACACGACGAGGCTCTCCGCGGAGGAGCTCCACCGCCGCCACCTCCCCGTGCTCGAACAGCTTGCGCCGCTGATCGAACGCGGCCAGAAGGCCGGCGCGTTCCGGCGCGATCTCCCGGTCGCATGGCATCTCGCGGTGATCCGCGCGATCGTGCATACCGCGAGCGCGGAGCTCCGAGGCGGGCGACTCCCGGAATCGGAGGCCGAGGCCGCCATGCTCGGCACCGCCATCTCGGCCGTCTCGGCGCGGCCGACCCCGAGCGGCCGCGCGGTGAGCGACGCGCCTCCCTAGATCGTCTTGAACTGCTCGAACGGCTGCCGGCACGACTCGCAGTAGCGCAGCGAGCGGCACGGGGTCGGGCCGAAGATGTTCTCGAGGCGCGTCTCCGTCGAGCCGCAGTACGGGCAGCGGAAGACCTTCGACCGGAGCTGGACGAGCTTCGGCAGGGCCGCGTCGCGCGGCGCGGGCGGCGCGAACCCGGCCTCGCGCAGCTTCTCCCGGCCGGCCGGGGTGATCCGGTCGGTCGACCACGAGTCGTCGCTGATCACGTCGACCTGCGCCTCGGCGCCCAGGGCGACGATGGTCGCCGCGATCCGGTCGCGCATCACCTCGAGGGCCGGGCA
>JBLNEO010000048.1:0-3260 GCA_050262775.1 Pseudomonadota bacterium
CGCTCGACCGGCTCGACCCGGAGATCTTCCTCCTCTCAGCGGGCGGCGAGGCCGACCACGAGGCACTCGAGCACGTCCTCGGGCTCCTGCCGGACGTGCCGGCGGGGACGCTCGCGATCGCCGAGCTGTCGCTGCGGGGCCGCCGGCGCGACGAGGTGGACGAGCTCGAGCGTGCGGGCGTCGACGCGGTCGTGGTGCGCGCCGACGACGTCGCCACGCTGAGCGGGGAACTCCAGCAGCAGCGCTAGCCGTGGCGGCCGAGCCCGCATCCCCCGCCGTCGCGGCCGCGCCGGCCGCCGCCGTCGCGCACACGCTCGCGATCGGCGTCGCCGTCTTCACCTCCGGCGCCGTCCTCCTCGGGATGGAGCTCGCGGCGAGCCGCGTGCTCGCGCCGTACTTCGGCAACTCGCTGTTCGTCTGGGGCGCGCTGATCGGCGTCGTCCTCGCCGGCCTCTCGATCGGCTACTGGCTCGGCGGCGCGCTCGCCGACCGGCTCCCGGCCACGCAGCTCCTGCTCGGTGCGATGGCGCTCGGCGCGGGCCTCGTCCTGCTCGTCCCGATCGTCGACGAGCCGGTGCTCGAGTGGGTCGTCGGCTGGGATCCGGGGCCGCGACTGAACCCGCTCGTGACGGCCGTGATCCTCTTCGGGCCCGCGAGCGTCGTGCTCGCGTCGGTGTCGCCGATCGCGATCCGGCTCGCCGTCCGCTCCGTCGACACCGCCGGGCGCACGGCGGGCCGGCTGTACGCGATCTCCACGGCCGGAAGCATCGCCGGGACGCTCGCGACGGCGTTCTGGCTCGTCCCGGAGCTCGGCGTGAGCCAGCTCCTCGCCGCCGCGGCCACCGTCCTGCTCGGCGCCGTCGTCCTCGTCGCGCTCGCGGAGCGGCTTCCGGGCGCGGCGATCGTCGCGCTCGTCGCCACCGCCGGCGCGGCGGTCGCGACGGTCGGCGTGGCGCCGGATGCGAGCGGCGGCCGGCTCGAGGGCGTCGCGGCGCAGAACTGGTCGCCGGTCTACCGCGCGCAGGAGGACGGGAGCCGCGCGATCGACTTCGCCGCGGGCGGGTTCGACGTCGTCTTCCAGGCGGACACGCGCTACCACCACCTCGCGGTCGTCGACGACGGCGCCGGCTCGCGGTACCTGCGGTTCGACAACTCGTTCCAGAGCGGGATGACGATCGCGAAGCCGTTCGACACGCGCTTCCGCTACACCGACTACTTCGACCTCGGGCTCGCGTACAACCCGGACGCGCGCCGCGTCCTCTTCGTCGGGCTCGGCGGCGGCTCGGCGCCCAAGCGGTTCTGGCGCGACTTCCCGCGGCTGGACCTCCGGGTCGTCGAGCTCGACCCGGTCGTCGTCGACGTGGCGCGGACGTACTTCGCGCTCCCCGACGACCCGCGGCTCCGGGTCGAGGTCGAGGACGGCCGCCGCTACCTCACGCGCACGGACGGGCGGTACGACGTGATCGTGCTCGACGCGTACTTCTCCGACTCGATCCCGTTCCACCTGACCACGCGCGAGTTCGTCGAGCTCGTCCACCGGCACCTCGCGCCGGGCGGCGTCGTGCTCGCGAACGTGATCGGCTCGGTCGAGGGGCCGGGGTCGAAGCTGCTCCGCTCCTTCGTCCGCACCTACCGCACGGCGTTCCCGACCGTCGCCGTGCACCCCGTGATCGAGCCGCGCGACGGCCGGAGCCTGACGGAGCTCCGCAACATCATCCTCGTCGCGACCGACGGGGCGCTCCCGAGCGAGTCGTTCCTGCTCGAGCGCTGGCGCAAGCTCGCGCCGCCCGGCGCACCCGATCTCGAGGCGCCGATCCGCGACCGCTACGACAAGCCGCTGCGGACGGCCGACGTGCCGACGCTCACGGACGACTACGCGCCGACGGACTCGCTGCTGCTCGTGGACTGACCCGCGGCGGACGGCTCAGCCGAAGAAGGCCTTCGCCACGTCGTACCACTGCGGGGGCACGGTCTTCAGCTCCTTCGTCGCCTCCTCGAGGGAGACCGCGACGATGTCGTCCCCGTGCAGCGCCGCCATCCGGCCGAAGGAGCCCGAGAGCACGAGATCGGCTGCCTTGAGCCCGTAGCGGGTGGCGAGCACGCGGTCGCGGGGCGTCGGCGTCCCGCCGCGCTGGACGTGTCCGAGCACGGTGACGCGGGTCTCGAAGCCCGTCCGCTTTTCGATCTCCGCCGCGAGTTCCGCGCCCACGCCGCCCAGCCGGACGTGCCCGAACTGGTCGGTCGCGGCGGGCTCGTCGGCGACCAGGCGCGACTCGCCGGAGCGGTACGTGAGCTCGTACCCCTCGCTCACGACGACGATGGAGAAGTCCTTGCCGCCCCGGTGGCGCTGCTCGATCACGTCGCACGCGTCCTCGACGGACAGCGGCTGCTCCGGGATCAGGATCACGTCGGCGCCGCCCGCGATCCCGGAGTGGACGGCGATCCACCCCGTGTGGCGGCCCATCACCTCGACCACCATCACGCGGTTGTGCGACTCGGCGGTCGTGTGCAGGCGGTCGATCGCCTCGGTCGCGACCGTCACCGCGGTGTCGAACCCGAAGGTGTAGTCGGTCGCGTTGAGGTCGTTGTCGATCGTCTTCGGGACGCCGACCACGGGGACGTCGTGCTCCCGGTACAGGCGTGCCGCAACGCCGAGCGTGTCCTCCCCGCCGATCGCGACGAGCGCGTCGAGACCCTGGCGCCCGAAGTTCCGCAGCGCCGTCTCGACGCCGCCCTCGAGCTTGTACGGGTTCGTCCGCGACGTGCCGATGATCGTCCCGCCGCGCGGGAGGATCCCGGAGACCTCCCGCAGCCCGAGCGCGCCGAAGTGGCCCTCGACGAGGCCGCGCCAGCCCTGCTCGACGCCCGTCACCTCCCAGCCCTCGTCCACGAGCCGGTGCACGACGGCGCGGATGACCGCGTTCAGCCCCGGGCAGTCACCGCCGCCCGTCAGGATCCCGGCCTGCATCGCCACGGAACGGAGTCTGCCAGTGAGCGCGGTGTCGCGTCGACGGCGCCTTCGACGGCGCCGTGGAGCGCGGTAGCCGCCGCAGTGCCGAAGGTGGGGATCGAACCCACACGCCCCGAAGGGCACCGGATTTTGAGTCCGGCGCGTCTACCAGTTCCGCCACTTCGGCTCCGCTCCGATCGTATCGACGCCTCTGGCTTATCGACGTCGCCCGCGCCGGTGCGGGTCCTGGTTGAAATGCCTGTTCTCGCAACGGATACTGCTCACCCCACACGGGAGGACGCCGCATCGC
>JBLNEO010000049.1:0-3996 GCA_050262775.1 Pseudomonadota bacterium
CGCTCGCGCGCGCTGAGGTCGAGGACGGCGCGGCGGCAGGTCGCTCCCGTGGGCGTCGTGACCTTCACCGCGGCGACGGCGCGATGCGCGGCGTCCGCCTGCTGGTCGGCGTAGTCCGTGCGGCCGGGGAGGTTCCGCAGCAGGAGCGTCGCACCTGCGGTGCGCCCCTGCGCCGTCGCGCGGTCGAGCAGCGCGAAGACGGCCGTCGCGGCCGCCTCCGTGCCGCCGCCGCCTTCCGCGTGCACGACGGCGGCGACCTCCGCCACGGCCTTGCCGTCGGCCGAGGCGGCGTCGTCGACGTTCAGGTCGATGGAGAACGCGACGGCGACGAGGACGACGCCGAGGGCGAGGAGGAGCAGCGCTCTCACGAGGCGCCTGCGCGGCATGGTCTCTGTGTCGGCCGCGGAGGGGCGGCACATGAGGTCCTCGTGCAGAAGCGTGCAGAGGCGCCACGCAGGGTAGAACGCGGCAATGCGTGGACCGCTCGACGAGCTGCGGGACGATCCGGGCGGGCTCTTCCGCGAGCTCGTCGCGTGGATGACGCGCCCGTCGTTCGGATCGCACTCGAAGAAGGAGCTCGAGCTGAAGCTGTTCGAGCTGCTCTACCGCCGGCGCCTCGCGGAGGGACCGGTGTCGGTGGCGCGGATCGCAGAGGAGCTGACCACGACGCGCTCGCGGGCGCGGTCGCTGCTGCTGGAGGTGCAGACGCGGCTCGCCGCGCTCCCCGACGCCGAGCCGCGGGAGGAGCGTCTGGCGCGGTTCGTGCAGCAGTGGCCGCGGCTCGGGCGGATCGAGGCCGACGGCCGGCGCCTGCGGATGGTGATCGACGACCCGTTCCTCCGCGACCTGCTGCGAAACCACGCGTACGAGAGCGGGATCGACGTCGACACGTCGTTCTCGAGCGAGATCGTGACGCTGAGCTGGCCGTCCTACGTCGCGCTGCTGGAGTCGCTCGCCGGGCAGGCGGTGGTGGACGAGGTGGTCGAGCTCTTCGCAGCCGACGTCAGGGCGGCGCTGAAGCGGAGCGAGAAGCGGCAGCGGGCGTTCGACGAGGCCATGCGGGAGCCGGAGACCGACGTGGAGAAGCTGCAGCGGGCCGCGAGGTTCGCCTTCGACTACGGGCTGCCGCTGGCGCGGCTCGCGGGCGTCGGCTGACGACCGCGGCCGGCTAGGCCTGCGGAATGCGGCTCTCGAGCGCCGCGCCCAGGGCGTCCCGGACGGGCTCGAGGTCGATCCGGTCCAGGATGTTCTGGAAGAAGCCGCGGACGATGATCCGCTCGGCCTCCTGGCGGGTCAGGCCGCGCGCCATCAGGTAGAACAGCTGCTCGCGGTCGACCTGGCCCGTCGTCGAGCCGTGGGTGCAGCGGACGTCGTTCGCGAGGATCTCCAGGCCCGGGATCGAGTCGGCGTGCGCCTTCGGCGACAGCATCAGGTTCCGGTTCTCCTGGTACGCGTTCGTCTGCTGCGCGTCGTGCTCGACGCGGATCATCCCGCGCCACACCGTCGTCGCCCGGTCGCGCAGCGCGCCCTTGAACGCGAAGTCGCTCTCCGTCCGCGGCGCGATGTGCTCCTGGAACGTGTCGTAGTCGAGGTGCTGGTCGCCGTCGGCGAAGTAGGCGCCCGTCACGCGCGAGGTCGCGCCGGCGCCGGCGAGGTCGTTCTGGATCCGCACCTTCCCCCTCTTCGACCCGAAGCCGCCTGCCACCCAGTCGAGCTCGGCGTCGCGCTCCACGCGCGCGTGGTGCGTCGCGAAGTGCCACGTCTCGCGCGAGAGGTTCTGGATCGACACGTACTCGAGCTTCGCGTTCGCGCCGACGAAGAGCTCCGCGACGGCGTTCGAGTAGCCGCGCAGGTCGGGGCGCGCGGACGTGTACTCCTCGATCAGCGTCACCTGCGCGCTCTCCTCGACCTCGACGAGCAGGCGCCAGAAGAGCGACGCGTCGTCGGCGGCGTTCGCGACGCGGACGTAGAGCGGCTGCTCGACGACGACGCCCTTGGGCACGCGCACGAGGAGGCCCGCCTGCCACGCCGCGGCGTTGTGCGCGGCGAACTTCTCGTCCCAGCCGACGAGCTCGTGCAGCCGCGGGTGGTCCTCCGACAGCAGCTCGAACGTGACGCCCTCGGGCGCACGCTCGATCTCGATCCCGCCCTCGCCGACGTGCGCGAGGCCGGCGACGTCGAGCTCGAGCATCGACTCCGGCTTCGAGACGCCGGGCGCGGCCGTGAACGCGTCGGGGTCGAACCCCTTCAGGTCGGTGAACCGCCAGGGCTCCTCGTTCGTGTCCGGCACCGGCAGGGACCGGTACCGCTCGAGCGCCTCCGTGCGCGCCTCGACCTGCATCACGCCTCCCCGCGCGGCGCGTAGCGGTGGTGGAGCATCAGGTCGTTGCCGTCCGGGTCGGCGAAGAAGGCCATGTGGCAGACGCCCGTGTCGAACGTCTCGCCGAAGAACTCGACGCCCTTCTCCTCGAGCTCCGCCCGCGCCCGCGCGACGTCGTCGACGCGGAGCGCGAGGTGGGCGTTCTTCTGCGGCGCGAACTCGCGTCCCATGCGCTCGGGCTCCCAGATCCCGAAGCAGGTGTCGCCGGCCCAGAACTCGAACCGCGCCCTGTCGTCGGGCCGCAGGCCGAGCGTCTCGACGTAGAACGCGCGCGAACGCTCCGCGTCGCGGGAGGGGACGCCGACGAAGTCGAGGCCGCGGACGACGCTCACGACTCGTCCTCCTGCGGCGCGTAGCGGCGGTGCAGCATCAGCGCGTTGCCGTCGGGATCGCGGAACGGCGCCATGTGGCAGACGCCCGTGTCGAAGACGTCGCCTTCGAAGACGATCCCGTGCTCCTCGAGCGTGCGCTTGGCCTCGTGCACGTCCGCCACTCGGAGCGCGATCGCCGAGGTGTGCGGGCCGCGGAACTCCTGCCCGATGTTGGTCGGGTCGAGCAGGTAGAGGAAGAGGTTCTCGCCCAGCCGGAACTCCGGCCAGGCACCGTGCCTCGTCTGCGGGAGCCCGAGCGTGTCGCGGTACCACGCGAGCGACCGCTCCATGTCCGTCACCGGCACCGAGACGAAGTCGGTGCGCTCGACCTGGATCAACCGACCGATCCCTCCATCTGGAGCTGGATCAGGCGGTTCATCTCCACCGCGTACTCGAGCGGCAGCTCCTTCGTGATCGGCTCGACGAAGCCGGAGACGATCATCGCGGAGGCCTCGGCCTCCGAGAGCCCGCGCGACATCAGGTAGAAGAGCTGCTCCTCCCCGATCTTCGAGACCGTCGCCTCGTGCTCGGCGGTCACCGACGGCTCGTCGATGCGGATGTACGGGTAGGTGTCCGAGCGCGACTCCTCGTCGAGGATCAGCGCGTCGCAGACGACCTTCGACTTCGCGCCCTCGGCGCCCTTCGCGATCTCGAGGAGGCCGCGGTAGCCGGCGCGGCCGCCGTCCTTCGAGATCGACTTCGAGGTGATCACCGACGTCGTCTTCGGCGCGACGTGGACGACCTTGCCCCCCGCGTCCTGGTGCTGGCCCTTGCCGGCGAACGCGATCGAGAGCACCTCGCCGTGGGCGCGCTCGCCCATCAGCCAGATGGCGGGGTACTTCATCGTCACCTTCGAGCCGAGGTTCCCGTCGACCCACTCCATGGTCGCGTCCGCGTAGGCGACGGCCCGCTTCGTGACGAGGTTGTAGACGTTGTTCGACCAGTTCTGGATGGTCGTGTAGCGGCAGCGCCCGCCCCGCTTCACGACGATCTCGACGACCGCCGAGTGCAGCGAGTCGGAGGAGTAGATCGGGGCCGTGCAGCCCTCCACGTAGTGCACGTACGCGTCCTCGTCCACGATGATCAGCGTCCGCTCGAACTGCCCCATGTTCTCGGCGTTGATCCGGAAGTACGCCTGGAGCGGCATCTCGATCCGGACTCCCGGCGGCACGTAGATGAACGACCCCCCCGACCAGACCGCGGAGTTCAGAGCCGCGAACTTGTTGTCGTTCTGCGGGATGATCG
>JBLNEO010000050.1:0-18415 GCA_050262775.1 Pseudomonadota bacterium
CTGAGCTACGTCGGCAAGCGGCCGGGGCCGATCTGAGTGTAGCGCCGCGCTTCCCGGGACGCCCTCCGCGGCACGAGAAGGCTCCCATGCACCTGCTTCCACTCGCCGAGCACTGGGATCCCGGCCCGTGGTTCCTCGTCTTCCCGCTCTTCTGGCTCACGGTCTTCGCCCTCTTCTGGGTGCTCCTCGCGCGCCGGTTCGGCGGCCGCCGGGGCCGCGGCGGCGCGCGCGAGATCCCCGCGGAGCGCGTCGCGCGCGGGGAATTCCTCCAGGCGGTGATCGCGTTCGACGGGCGGCTGCGGAGCGGCCTGTCCGACGACGCGGTCGCGCAACTCCGCACGCAGCTCGGCCGGCTGGCGCAGAACGTCCGCGCGGACTGACGGGCTCCCGCCACAATCCCGGGCGTGGAGCTCGGCCTCTACACCTTCGCCGAGCGCACGCCCGATCCCCTCACCGGCGAGCTCGTCACCGCCGAGCAGCGGCTCCGCGACCTGCTCGAGGAGGTCGAGCTCGCCGAGGCGGTGGGGCTCGACGTCTTCGGCGTCGGGGAGCACCACCGCCCCGACTTCGTCGTCTCGTCGCCGGCGGTCGTGCTCGCGGCGGCCGCCGCGCGGACGGAGCGGCTGCGGCTGACGAGCGCCGTCAACGTCCTCAGCTCCGACGACCCGGTCCGCGTCTTCCAGGACTTCGCGACGCTCGACCTGATCTCGGGCGGCCGAGCCGAGATCATGGTCGGACGCGGCTCGTTCATCGAGTCGTTCCCGCTCTTCGGCTACGACCTCGCGGACTACGACGTCCTCTTCGCCGAGAAGCTCGCGCTGCTCCTTCGCATCCGCGAAGGGGAGCGCGTCACGTGGCGAGGCGGGCACCGGCCGCCGATCGACGACCGCGGCGTCTACCCGCGGCCGGTTCAGGAGCCGCTGCCGGTCTGGGTCGCCGTCGGCGGCACGCCCGAGTCGGCGGTCCGCGCCGGGACGCTCGGGCTGCCGATGGCGCTCGGGATCATCGGCGGGCTCCCGGAGCGCTTCGTCCCCTTCGCCGAGCTGCACCGGCGGGCGGCCGCGGAGGCGGGGCACGACCCGCCGCGCCTCAGCATCAACTCGCACGGCTACGTCGCCGACACGCACGAGGCGGCCGTCGAGGAGTCGTTCCCCGCGATCTCGGCGATGATGAACGCGATCGGGCGGGAGCGCGGCTGGCCGCCGCTGAGCCGGACCGACTACGAGGCGTCGACGACGCGTCGCGGAGCGAACTTCGTGGGCACGCCGCAGGAGGTCGCCGACAAGATCCTCTTCCAGCGCGGGCTCTTCGGCCACGACCGGTTCCTCGTGCAGTTCGGCGTCGGCACGATGCCGCACGACCGGGTGCTGCGGTCGATCGAGCTCTTCGGCACGGAGGTCGCGCCTCGCGTACGCGAGGCGCTCGGCCGGCGCTAGCCGACGCGCATCACGCGGTCGACGATCCCGTACTCGACCGCCTCCTCCGCGGTCATGAACCGGTCGCGGTCGATGTCGGCCATCACCTCGTCGACGGTGCGGCCGCTGTGGTGGGCGATGATCTCGGCCATCCGCCGCGTGAGATCGAGCACCTCGCGCGCCTGGATCTGGATGTCGGCCGGCGTCCCGCGGAACCCCGCGGAACCCTGGTGGATCATCACCTTCGCGTTCGGGAGCGCGAAGCGCTTCCCCGCCGCGCCGCCGGCGAGGATCATCGCCCCCGCCGACATGCCCATCCCCACGCACACCGTGCGCACGTCGGGCTTGACGTACTGCATCGTGTCGTAGATCGCCATACCCGCGTAGGCCGAGCCCCCGGGGGAGTTGACGTAGAGGGAGATGTCCGCGTCGGGATCCTCGGCCTCCAGGAAGAGCAGCTGGGCGCAGATCGAGTTCGCGATCCCCTCTTCCACCTCCGTGCCGAGGAACACGATCCGCTCGCGGAGCAGCCGCGAGTAGATGTCGAACGACCGCTCGACGCGCCCGTCGGACTCGACCACCATCGGCAAGACGTGCATGCGGCCTCCCCGCGTATGATGCAACCTTCCGGTTGCAGATAATACGCAACCTACCAGTTGCGAAAGGAGCGGCGGTGGAGGTCACGCGCGAGATCGTGCTCCCGGCGGAGCCGGCGCAGGTGTGGGAGGCGCTCACGGACGCGGAGCAGCTCGAGGAGTGGTTCGCGAACGACGTCGAGCTCGATCCGGCTCCGGGCGGCGACGGCGAGTTCCGCTGGGACGACGGCGAGGTGCGCGTCGCCCACGTGGAAGAGGTGGTGCCGGGCGAGCGGCTCGGCTTCCGGTGGAGCGACGGCGAGGGCGCCGAGTCGCGCGTCACCATCGACCTCGAGCCCGTCGAGGGCGGTACGCGCCTGCGCGTGGTCGAGACGCCGTCCGCGGTCGCCGGCGAGTGGGCGACCGGGCTCGAGGTGCGCGCCTTCGCCGCCGCCGCCGCCGCCGTGCGGTGAGCGACGACGCGGGACGCGTCTTCGCCGCGCTCTCCGACCCCAGTCGCCGCTACCTCCTCGAGGCGCTCGCCGCGCGCGAGAGCGCGACGCCGACGGAGCTCGCAGCCGAACTGCCCGTGACCCGACAGGCCGTGTCGAAGCACCTCGCCGCGCTCGTCGACGCGGGTCTCGTCGACGCCGCCCGCGCGGGGCGCGAGACCCGCTACCGCCTCACGCCGGGGCCGCTCGCGGATGCGCGCCGGTGGATCGACCGCGTCGGCGCGGCCTGGGACGAGCGCCTCGCGGCGCTCGAGCGGCACCTCGGCGCCCGCTGAGCGGGCGCGCTGCTGCTACTCGAGCCGGATGCGCGGGTCGAGCACGGCGTACAGCAGGTCGACGACGAGGTTGAACGTGATCACCGCGAGCGTCGCGAACACCACGATCCCCTGCGTCACCGGCAGGTCGAGGTTCTCGATCGACCGCACCGCCATGTTGCCGAGCCCCGGCAGCGAGTACACGGACTCGGTGAACACGGCGCCGCCCAGCGCCAGGGCGATGTCCATGCCGAGGATCGTCACGACCGGCAGCATCGCGTTCCGGAGGATGTGCGACCGCAGCACGAGCGACTCGGGGGCGCCCTTCGCGCGCGCCGTGCGCACGTAGTCCTCGTTCATCGTCTCCATCACGTTCGCGCGGATCATCCGCACGTACAGCGCGGAGAAGAGCAGGGCGAACGTCATCCACGGCAGGACCATGTGCCGGAACCACTCGACGGGGCCGCCCTCCGAGGTCGCCGGGTTGAAGAAGTCCGCGTACCCGGTGATCGGCAGGTGCGTGTAGTCGCCCCACTTGTAGCCGAAGAAGTAGGCGAAGATCAGCCCGATCCAGACGGGGTGCGCGGAGACGCCGACGAGCACGAACGTCATCGCCAGCCGGTCGAACAGCGACCGCGGGCGCAGCGCCGAGAGGATCCCGACCGGCACCGAGATCAGCATCCACAGGATCGCGCCGCCGAAGACGAGCGAGGCCGTGACGGGCGCGGCGGCGATCACGATGTCGTTCACGTCCTGGCGCGTCGCGAACGAGAAGCCGAGGCTGTGCTCCCACACGAGCCGCTTCATGAAGTGCAGGTACTGGATCGGCACCGGATCGTCGAGGCCGATGAACTTGCGCGCGCGCTCGATGTCGGCCTGCGTCGCGCCGCGGCCGGCGACGAGCTTCGCCGGGTCGGACGGCGTGATGAAGAAGATCACGTACGTGACCATCGTGACCGCCACGAAGAGGACCATCGCCCAGATGATGCGTCTGATCAGGTACCGGAACATGGGGGTCTCCTGCCCGCAGTGGGCCGCGTGACGATACCGCTTTAGACGACGCCGCCGCGCGCTGGTTTGCGGGGGCGGCGGCCCGGCCGGGCCGCCGCCCCCTCCCGTCACGTAACTACCGCTTCAGGCAGGCAGTCACGAGGTTGAACGAGAAGGTCGGGTGGTACTGGTAGCACCCGACACGGGCCGAGACGAAGTCGCGGTTGTTGGCGTACGACAGGGAGGCCCACGGCGCGTACTTCGTGGTGATCTCCTTGTCGAGCGCCGCGTAGGTGTCGTACCGCTTCGCGCCCGCGAGCTGCGAGGCGGACTCGAGCCTGCGGTTGATCGCCGGCACGTTGAAGTACGCGCGGTTGTTGTTGTTCGCCTCGTGGATGTTGTTGCCGTTCAGGAGGACGTCGAGGAAGTTGTTGGGGTCCGGATAGTCCGCCTGCCAGCCGCCGAGGTAGAACTCGAACGGCTCGCCGCGGCGCCCGGCCGTGGCCGACAGCGGACCCGACGCGAGGTGCCGCGTGTCCATGTCGATGCCGATCTTCGCGAGGTTGAACTTCACGATCTGCGGGATCGTCAGGTTCGCGCCGCGGTTGCCGGCGAGCATCAGCGCGTCGGTCGTCCGGCCGCGCATCAGCTGCTTCGCCTTGTTCAGGTTCGCGTCCGAGTACTTCAGCGGCCACGCCTGGAAGTCGCGGTAGCCGGGGATGCCCGGCGGGAGGATCTGGTCGGCCCGCTTGCCCGCCAGGTACCCGCGCTGGGCGAGGATCGCCTGGCGGTCGATCGCGAGGTTGACGGCCTTGCGCACATTCGGGTCGCGGAAGAGCCCGCGCGTCGTGTTCATCGAGATGAAGTAGGTGACCGGCACCGGGCGCACCTGGTACTGGCCCCGGTTGACGCCGTACTGGCGGGCGAGGTCGGCGTGCGCCGCGGGGTCGACGCCCTCGGCGCCGTAGTCGGCCTGGCCGGCCTTGACCTGCAGCACCTGCGCGGGCAGCGCGATGTTCGCGTCGAACTCGAACGAGTCGATGTTCGCCGGCCGCGTCGCGAACTTGTTCCGCTTGTAGTACGGGTTGCGCTTCAGCACGAGCCGCGTGTTCGGCTGCCAGGAGGCGACGTAGTACGGGCCGGCCGAGACGAGCGGCGCCTTCGCGCCCTGCGGCTCGATTCCGATCGAGGTCGGGATCGCCTGGAAGAACGGCATCGCGAGCCGCGTGAGGATGTCCGGCGCGGCCTTCGACAGCGTGATCCGCAGGCCGTAGCCGCCGTTCGTGACGACGACCCCCGACGCGTGCCGCGCCTTGCCGTCGAGCACCGCCTGCGCGCCGACGATGTCGGCGACGAACGGGCCGGCCGGAGACTGCTGCTGCGTGTTGAGGGCACGGTCGATCGCCCAGGCGAACGCCTGCGCCGTCACGGGCTTCCCGTCGGAGAAGCGGAAGCCGCGCCGCAGGGTGAAGACGTACGTCCGGCCGTTCGCCGACACCCGCGGGAAGCCGGCGGCGACCTCGGGCACGAGCCGCGAGCCCGCCGAGCCCTCCGCGTCGGCGAACCGCAGGAGGTTCGCGCCCGTGGCGCCCATGATCTCCCACGAGTGGGCGTAGTACGCGAGCGACGGGTCGATGAAGTCGACGTCCGTCGCGAACATGCCGTGCAGCGTCCCGCCCTTCCGGACGGCAGGGGCGGCCACGGCCTGTGCGGCGAGGAGCGCGGCCAGCGCGCCCGCCGCGAGCGTCCCGAGGATCGCTCTCCGCATCTCGTTGCTCCTTTCGCCCGGTCTTCCGGCCGAGGCAGGGCACGACGTCGCACACGTCGCGGTGCGAGCTGCATCGTGTGAGGGGAAGCCGCCGGCGCTGCGACGCCCAAGGAGTCGGGCGACGCCGCGCCTGCCTCGGCAGGAAGACCGGTGCGTGATGGTCGGTTGTACGGACTGAGACGCCGCCGGCGCCCGCCGGTTCATGCCGATTCGGCATGGCGCCATGCGCTTCACCGAACTCCGAGGGAGCTCTCATGCCGCTCTCAGGCGCAGCTGGTTGGGTCGGCCCATGTTCTCCCTCGCGTACGTCTCCGCCGAGCTCCGCCGCCGCGCAGGTCGGACGCTCCTCACCGCCCTCGGCCTCGCCGTCGGGGTGGGCCTCGTCGTCGCCGTCACCGCCGTCTCCCGCGGGATCGACGACGCGCAGCAGCAGGTGCTCGAGCCGCTCACCGGCGTCGGCACGGACCTCTCGGTGACGCGGCCGATCGACGTCGGCAGCGGCGGCTTCCAGGACCTCACCGCGCAGGAGCGGGCACAGCTCGAGCAGGAGAACGGCGGCGCGCGCCTCCGGATCGACCAGCTCGGCGACCCCGGCGAGACGTTCTCGACGGACACCTTCACCGGGGGCACGCAGCTGAGCCTCGCCGCCGACCAGGTGGCCGCAGTCCGCGGGCTCGACGGCGTCCAGGAGGCGGTCGGCGGGCTGACGCTGAACGCCGTCCACGTCGAGGGGACGGTCCCCGACGTCGGCCAGTTCCAGCGACCGCAGGGTGGCGGGCCGCCACAGCCGGGCGCAGGCGGCGACTTCCGCCAGAACATCGACTTCCGCTCGATCACCGTGTCGGGCGTCGACGTCGTCCACGGCGACATCGGCGCGCTCACCGCGGACCAGATCGCCAAGGGGAGGTTCCTGAGGGCCGGCGCCGCGCGCGAGGCGGTGCTGAACGTGAGCTACGCAGGGCAGCACGACCTCGACGTCGGCGACACCGTGTCGCTCGGCGGCAAGACGTTCGCCGTCGTCGGGCTCGCGAGGACGCCGCTCGGCGGCCAGGCGTCGGACGTCTACGTCAAGCTTGGCCAGCTGCAGCAGCTCTCGGGACGGGCCGGCCGCGTCAACACCGTCTACGTCCGCGCGCACTCCGCCGACGACGTGGCCGCGGTCGCCGACGCGATCGAACGGACGGTCGACGGCGCGTCGGTCACGACGGCGGAGGACCTCGCATCGCGGGTCTCCGGCTCGCTCGTCGACGCGAAGTCGCTCTCGGACCGGCTCGGCACGGTGCTCTCGATCGTCGCGCTGGCCGCCGCCTTCCTGATCGCGAGCCTGCTCACGCTCGCGTCCGTGACGAAGCGGATCCGCGAGCTCGGGACGCTGAAGGCGATCGGCTGGACGCAGTGGCGCGTCGTCCGCCAGGTCACGGGCGAGTCGCTGGCCCAGGGGCTGCTGGGCGGCGCGCTCGGGATCGTGGTGGGCCTCCTGGGCGTCCTCGCGATCGACGCGCTCGCTCCCGGTCTGAAGGCGACCGTGGCCGACGCGACGCAGGCGGCCGCCGGTCCGGGCGGGTTCCGCGGCGGCCCGTTCGGCCAGGGCGCCGTCGTCCCCTCCGGTTCCGAGGAGATCGCGCTCGACGCGAGCGTCAGCGCCGCTCTGCTCGCGGCCGCGGTCGGCCTCGCGCTGCTCGGCGGCCTGATCGCAGGCGCCGTCGGCGGTCTTCGCGCCGCGCGCCTCCGCCCTGCGGACGCCCTCCGCCACCTCGACTGAAAGGAGCTTCGATGCACGACGCCGTCTACGAGCTGCGCGGAGTGTCCCGCGTGTACGGCCGCGGCGACCGGATCGTCCCCGCCGTCCGCGATGTCGACCTCAGCGTGGCCCGCGGCGAGCTGCTCGCCGTCGTCGGGCCGAGCGGCTCCGGCAAGACGACGCTGCTGCAGCTGCTCGGCGGGCTCGACCGTCCGTCGTCCGGCGCCGTCCGGTTCGAGGGTCGCGACCTCGCCGGGCTCGGCGACGGCGAGCTGACCGGGCTCCGGCGCGAGGCGCTCGGCTTCGTCTTCCAGCAGTTCAACCTCATCCCGACGCTGACCGCGGCGCAGAACGTCGAGGCGGCGCTCGCGCCGACCGGTCGCCCGCGCGCCGAGCGGCGCGCGCGGGTGGAGGAGGTGCTCGAGGCGGTCGGGCTCGCGCCGCGCAGCCACCACCTGCCGAGCCGCCTCTCGGGCGGCGAGCAGCAGCGCGTGGCAATCGCCCGGGCGCTCGCGAACGACCCGCGCGTCCTGCTCGCGGACGAGCCGACCGGCAACCTCGACTCGGCGACGGGAGCCGAGATCGTCGGCGTCCTGCGCTCGCTCGCCGAGGAGGACGGGCGCACCGTCGTCATCGTCACCCACGACGCGACCGTCGCCGGGCAGGCGGGGCGCGTCGCGCGGATGCAGGACGGTCGGCTGCTCGCGCCGGAGGCGGCCGTCGTGACCTAGCCGCCGCGCGCCGCGCGCGCGGCGCGGACCGCCCGTCCGAGCGTCGCGGCGTCGTACTCCCCCTGGTGTCGGCGGCCGTCGACGAAGAACGTCGGCGTGCCCGCGACGCGGCTCAGGTCGGCGCTCTCCACGTCTCGCGCGACCCGGCCGGCGTGGGCACGCCGGCGGAGGTCGTCCCAGAACCGCGCCTCGTCGAGACCGAGCTGCCTCGCGTAGTCGCGCAGGTCGGGAGGCCGGAGCTCCTTCTGGTGCGAGATCAGCAGGTCGTGCATCTCCCAGAAGCGGCCCTGCGCGCCCGCGGCCTCCGCCGCCTCGGCGGCGAGCTGCGCGTTGAGGTGGACGTCCTGGAGCGGCAGGTGGCGCCAGACGTAGCGGAGGTCGTCGCCGAACTCCGCCAGGAGCTCGCGCACCGTCGCCTCGGCGAGTCCGCAGTAGGGGCACTCGTAGTCGCCGTACTCGAGGAGCGTGACGGGGGCGTCGTCGGATCCGCGGACGTGATCGACCTCGGGATCGACCGGCAGGTCGAGGTCGACGAGCGCGGCGGCGACGCGTCCTCGCGCGGGGAGGAGCGGAACGAGCCGGAAGGCGAGCCAGGCCGACAGCGTCGCGAGCACCGCCGACGCGAGCACGGCCGTCTTCGCCTGCTCGAGCTGCTCGCCCTCGAGCGCCAGGTCGGCGATGAAGAGCGAGAGCGTGAAGCCGATCCCGCACGTGACGGCGCCCGCGCCGAGCGCCGCCCAGGGGACGACGAGCGGCAGCGGGCCCACCGGCCGCCGGGTGCCGACGAGCGCGCCGAGGACGACGCCGACCGGCTTCGCGAGCACGAGCCCCGCGAGCACCGCGATCCCGACCTCCGACGTGAGCGCGTCCCGCAGCGCGCCGCCCCCCACGTCGACGCCGGCGTTCGCGAGCGCGAACAGCGGGACGACGACGAAGCCGACCCAGGGGTGCAGCCGGTACTGCAGCCGCTCGTTCGGCGACAGCGCCGCCTCGACGCCGAGGCTCGCGTCGCGCGCGAGCGCCGGGGTCGGCTGCTCGCGGAAGAGCCGTGCCGCCTCCGTCGCCCGCTCGAGGTCCCCGCGCCCCGGCGGGTAGGCGTCGACGAGCAGGCCGAGGAGCACGCCCGCGACCGTCGGGTGGATGCCGGAGTGCAGCATCGCGAGCCAGATGCCGCTGCCGACGACGAGGTACGCGGGCGCGCGCCAGACGTGGAGTCGCTTGAGCACGAGCACGAGGGCGAACAGCACCGCCGCCACGGCGACGGGGACGAGGTCGACGCTCTCGGTGTAGACGCCGGCGATCACGGCCAGCGCACCGATGTCGTCGGCGATCGCGAGCGTGAGCACGAACACGCGCAGGCGCATCGGCGCGTTGCGCCCGAGCAGCGCGATCGCGCCGAGCGCGAATGCGGTGTCCGTCGTGATCACGATCCCCCACCCGTGCCGCGCGTCGCCCGCGAGCGCGAGGTAGACGAGCGCGGGCACGAACATCCCCGCCGCGGCCGCCAGCACCGGGACCCCGACGCGCCGGCGGTCGCGCAGCTCCCCCATGTCGAGCTCACGGCGGATCTCGAGCCCGATCACGAAGAAGAAGAACGTCATCAGGCCGTCGTTGACCCAGTGCCGCAGGTCCTCGGTCAGCTCCCAGTCGCCGAGCCGCAGGGAGAGCTCGGTGCTCCAGAGGTCGTCGTAGGTGCCGCCCCACGGGACGTTCGCCCAGACGAGCGCCGCGAGCGCAGCGGCGAGGAGCGCGAGCGCGCTGCCCGCCTCCGTGTCGAGGAACGACCGGAGCGGCTGTGCGACGTTGCGGACCCAGGCCGTGCGGCCGGCGAGGGCGTGTGCGTCGGCCGTGGCCACGGCCGCTCATTCTGCTGGCGCGGCGGCGGGCCGCGCCGCGCGCCTACTCCTTGGCCTTCGTGCCGCCGTTTCCGTTGCCGTTGCCCTTGGCGCCACCGTCGCCTTCCGCCGGCGTCGGCGGGGCCTCCTCCGTCGACGCGTCCGCGACGGCGTCGTCCGTCGCCGGGGCGTCCGGGGCCGCCTTGCCGGGCGGCTCGGCCGCGGGGTCCTTCTTCGGCTTGTCGACGGAGGCGGGTTCGTCCCGGTCGTCCTGCTTCGGCGCCTTCACGCGGTCTGCCTTCGGCGCCTGCGCTCGTGCGGCGCCGGTCGGCGTGGGACGGACGTCCGCCGCCGCAGCCGGAAGCGCCGGTGCGACGGCCGTGGGCGCGATCGGGGCGGTCTCGACGGGCGGGCCGGCGGTCCGCGTCACCGGCTTGCGCGACGTCCCGGCGGCCGCGACGGGACGCGGGCGCCCCGAGACGCGTGCGCGTCGCTCGGGGGCGGCGGCAGGCTCGACCGACGCGGGCGCCGAGGCGTCGTGGACACGGCGAAGCGCCTCGACCCCCGCCGGCGTGCCGACGGCGCGCACGGGCACGCCCGGGGCGGCGGGAAGCGGCGTCCGCGGCGCCTCCTCGCCGCGCGGCTCGGGCGCCGCGGCGACGACGGCGCCTGCCACGGAGACGACGGCCGCGGTCGTCGCGACCGCCTTGACCGTCGCGGCGCCCGCGAAGAGCCCCTGCAGCCACGACGCCACGCCGCCGAGGTCGAGCGCGTGACGGAGCCGCCGCAACAGACTCGACTGCGCCGGCGGACGCTCGAGGCCCTCCGCGAGCGAGCGCCGGGCGCGGAAGATCAGCGTCTCGACGGCCGGCTGGCTGAGCTCCATCTCGGCGGCGATCTCGCGGTAGGAGAGTCCCTGCCACTCGCGCAGGAGGATCGCCCGACGCTGCGTCGCGGGCATCGTGGCGAGCGCGTCCTGCAGCTGGATCAGCTCGTCCGTGCCCATCCGTTGCGGGGCGGCCACGAAGTCCTGCAGCGCCTGGATGTCCCCCGGCGACTCGACCTTGCCGCGCCGCGACGACGAGCGGCGTCGCGTGAGGCAGACGTTCTCGGCGATCTTGAAGAGCCAGGCCGCCTCCGCCTCGGGGACGATGCCGCGCCGGAGGCCGCGGAAGGCGTTGAGGAAGGTCTGCTGGACCGCGTCCTCGGCCTCCTCGCGGCTGCCGAGGCGTTGCAGGCAGAAGCCCAGGATCTGGCCCCCGAAGCGCTCGTAGAGGTCCTGCGTCGCGGTCGCCTCGGGCGCGACGGGGGGCTCGACGCGAGTGGCGCGACCTCTGTCCGGGACTGCGGCCAATCCCACCCCTCCTGACGAACGCGGCGTGGCGCGAGACGCGCCTGCCCGATGCTTCGGCCGAACCGGGGGTTCCGCAATCCCTCGTTCGGGGGAGGTCTACTACGTCGCGAGCTCTCGACGCAAGCGCACGAACAGCGCCTCGAGCGCGAGCTGGGGGTTCAGGTTGAGCTCCTCCACCTGCCGCCAGAGCGCGCGCACGTGCTCGGCCGCCCGCTCCGCGCCCAGGAGACGCTCGCGCGTCCCGTCCTCGTCGAGCTCGGGGAGGCGGTCGTAGTGGACGACGGCCTCGCGCGCGCCCGCGCCCGCCACCACCAGGTCCCGGTACCACGCCGCGAGCTCCTCGAGCGTCGCCAGCAGCTCCTCACGCTCCGCCCCGAACGCGGCACGCCGGGCGCGCTGCTCGGCCTCGCGCGCCGGCAGCTCGAGGCCCTCGAGCCGCACCTCGGCGGCGGCCTTGGCCTCCGCGGCGTGCGTGCGGACGCCGTCGAGGAGCGTCTCGGCCGCCTGCGACGGCTCGAAGCCGGCGTCGCGGTAGACGTCGCGCGCGACCTCGAGCAGCACGCGCCGGCGTTCGGCGGACGTGGGGTCGAGGAGGCGCTCCACGCGGTCGAGGCGCCCGGCGGCGACGCGGGCGAGGGCGGTCGTCTCCGTCTCCGAGAGCCCGGGCGCGCGCGCGGCGAGCGCCGCCCGCACGGCCCGCTCGGAGAGCCGGTGGAACGCGACGAGCTGGCATCGCGACCGGATCGTCTCCGGCAGGGGGCCGAGGTCGTCGGCGACGAGGAGCATCACCGCGTAGACCGGCGGCTCCTCGAGGTCCTTCAGCAGCGCGTCGGCCGCGTCCTCGTTCATCTGGTCGGCACCGAGGAGGACGTAGACGCGCCGCTGCGCCTCGAACGGCCGCATGTGGAGGTCGCGGCGGAGCTCCCGGATCGCGTCGATCCGGATCTGGTCGCCGAGCGGCTCGAGCACGTAGAGGTCCGGGTGCGTCCGACGCTCGACGCGCGGGGTGTCGCCGAGCAGCTCCGCGGCGAACGCGAGCGCCGCGGCGCGCTTGCCGACGCCGCGCGGACCGTGGAGCAGGTACGCGTGCGCCGGCCCGTCGGCGAGCGCGGCACGGAGGAGGCGCTTCGCCTCCTCCTGCTCAGGCAGCCGCTCGAAGCTGTCCATGGATCTCGCGCGCGAGCGCGTCGGCGTCCTTCGAGCCGTCGAGCGCCACGATCCGCTGCGGGAACGTCGCGGCGAGCTCGCGGTAGGCGCGGTCGACGTCGCGGAGAAAGGCGACGCCCTCGCGCTCGATGCGGTCGCGGTCGCGCCCCTGGCGGCGGAGCGCCTCGTCGGGATCGAGCAGGAGGAGGAACGTGACGTCGGGGAGCAGCCCGCCGATCGCGGGCAGGTTGAGCTCGAGCACGCGGTCGACGCCCAGCCCCCGCGCGATCCCCTGGTAGGCGAGGGACGAGTCGAGGTAGCGGTCGCACACGACCGCCGCCCCGCGCGCGAGCGCCGGCCGGATCACCTCCGCGACCAGCTGCGCGCGGGCCGCGGCGAAGAGCGCCGCCTCCGTCCAGTCGGAGACGTGCTCGCCGCGCAGCAACAGCTCCCGCACCCGCTCGCCGAGGTCGGTGCCGCCCGGCTCCCGGGTCGCGACGACGTCGCGGCCCTCCGCACGGAAGGCCTCCGCGAGCCGCGCGGCCTGCGTCGACTTCCCGGAGCCGTCGATTCCCTCGAAGGTCACGAACACGCCCGCCTAGGATAGGAGCCGGTGCGGGCGGTCGTCACAGGGGGCGCGGGGTTCATCGGCTCGCATCTCGTCGAGGCGCTGCTGGCGCGGGGCGACGAGGTCCACGTGGTCGACAACCTCGCCACCGGGAGCCGCGCCAACGTCGCCGACGGCGCCGGCTTCCACGAGCGCGACATCCGCGAGCCGCTCGACGACCTGTTCGCGGAGGCGCGCCCCGAGGCGGTCTTCCACCTCGCCGCGCAGGCCGACGTCGGCACGTCCGTCGAGCGGCCCGACCTCGATGCCGAGGTGAACGTGCTCGGGACGCTCCGCGTGCTCGAGGCGGCGCGCGCCGTGGGTGCTCCGGTCGTCTTCAGCTCCACCGGCGGCGCGATCTACGGCGAGTGCCCGCGCCCCGCGCGGGAGGACGACCCGCGGGAGCCGCTCTCCCCGTACGGGACGTCGAAGCTCGCGGGCGAGGAGTACCTCGCGACGTGGAACCGCCTCCATGGCACGCGCAACGTCTCGCTGCGGTTCGGGAACGTGTTCGGGCCGCGGCAGCTCGCCAAGCTCGAGGGTGGCGTCGTCGCGATCTTCATCGACCGCCTGCGCGACGGCGGGCCCGTGACGATCTTCGGGGACGGCGAGCAGACGCGGGACTTCGTGTACGTCGGCGACGTCGTCGCGGGTCTGCTGGCGGCGGCCGGTCACGGCGGCGGCGTCTTCAACATCGGCACCGGCGTCCGGACCTCGGTGAACCGGCTCTACGCCGTCTGCCGCGAGGTGGCGGGCCGCGGCGAGGCGCCGGCGTACGCCGACGCGCGACCCGGAGACCTGCGCGACAGCGTCCTCGACCCGTCCGCTGCGGGCGAGGCGCTCGGCTGGCGTCCGCGGGAGACGCTCGAGTCGGGTCTCCGCCGGACCTGGGAGTGGGCCTCCGCGCGATAGAGGAGCCGCCGCACGCGCGGCGAACAGGAGGCTCCGCCGTGGAGCACGCGCAGCCGCAGCCCCTCCCCCTCCGCCCGTGGAAGACGGCAGCCGTGGTCGCGGCGGGAATCGCGACGCTCGAGCTCGTCGTGCTCGTCGTCCTCGCGGTCGGCGCGATCGCCAAGCCGGTCGCGCACGAGGCGCAGCGGGTCGCCGTCGAGCGGACGCTCGCACCGGTGCAGCGACCCGAGCCGAAGCCGAGCGCCGCCGACACCACGCTCCCGCGCGGCGAGACGGCGGTCATCGTCCTCAACGGGAACGGCGTGGCCGGCGCCGCCGCGGCCGCCGCGACGCGCGTGAAGTCGCTCGGCTACGTGCTCGGCAGCGTGGGCAACGCACCCCGCTCGGACTACCGCCGGTCGCTCGTGCTGTATCGGCCCGGACGCGAGGCCGAGGGGCGGCGCCTCGCGCGCGACCTGCGGATCCGCGTCGTCGCGCCGCTCGACGGGATCTCGCCCGCGCAGCTCCTCGGCGCCCACGTCGCGCTCGTGCTCGGCGCGCGCTAGCCGCCGGCCGCGAGCGCCGCGCGGATGCGGTCGAGCAGCGTCCCGGTGTCGGGCGAGCGGCGGTCGAGCCCCCACGACCGGTCGGCGTAGACGAGCGCCGTGGCAGGGCGCCGTCGGGTCTCGAACTCGAAGCGCCCGAGCTCGTACCACGTCTGGGGATTCTCGGGCTGGAGCTCGACGGCCCGGCGGAACAGCCGCTCCGCCTCGTCGAGGTTGCCGCGGATCTCCTCCGCGGAGGCCTGCACGATCACGGGCTCGACCGCGAGCGGGTCGAGGCCGCGCGCCTGCCGTGCCCGGTCGACCGCGCTCCCGGGGTCGCCCGCGACGAGCGCGTCGAAGGCGGCATCCGTCCGCGTCTCGGCGAGCGCGGGCGAGACGATCGAGAAGGCGGCCGCTGCCAGCGCCGCGCCGGCCGCAAGCGCCGGGAGCAGCCGGTGCGGCGGCGGCGCCGCCTCGCGCCCGGCGCCCGCGAGCGCACCGAGCGCGAAGAGGACCGGGCCCGTGACGGCGACGTACTGCCACGGCATGTCCACGAGTGACTGGACGAGCCAGGCCGCGGCACCCGCGGCGAGCGCCGCGGCGGAGGCGCGCTCGTCGCCGCCGAGCCGGCGCACCGCCGCGGCGGCCGCCCAGGCACCGCCCGCGACGGCGGCGAGCAGCAGCGCGAGCCCGACGATCCCCGTCTCCGCGAGCGCCGCGAGCGGCAGGTCGTGCGGGTCGAGCGGGGCACTCGTGTCCTGGCGGATCGCACGCCGCGCCAGCTCGTAGGACCCGGCGCCCGTGCCCTCGAGCGGGTGGTCGCGGAAGAGGTCCCACGCCTGCGTCCACCACGTCCAGCGATGGTTCGAGCTGACGGCGGTGACGCGACCCGCGCCCTGCGTGACCTGCTGCTCGGGCGGGTTCCGGAAGTCGTCCCACGCGGCGCCGAGGTCGACCGTCGCGAGCACGAGGACGAGCGCGACGACGCCCGCGACCGCGCCGGCCGCGAGGAGCGCGCGGCCGAGCCGGCGCCGCAGCGGGTCGCCGGGCGAGAGCCGCGAGAGCCGCAGCGCGGCGGCGAAGACCGCGGCCGCGCCGACGAGCGCCAGTGCACCGAAGACGAGCCCGTCGCTCTTCCGTTCGCCGGTCAGCTCGCCGGCCTCGCCGAGCACCGTCGCCTCGAGCGCGACCGCAGCGACCGCGACCGCGGGGACGCCCGCCAGCGCGAGCGCGGCGGCGCTCTCGAGCCGCGGCCGCCCCACGACGAGCCACACGCCCACGGCCGCCAGGGCGGCCAGGATCCCGCCGCGCGACGCCGTCAGCGCGAGCGCGACGAGCGCGAGGAAGAGCATCGCGGCGGCGCCCGCGCGCAGCCGCGGCGGGTGGCCGCGGCGGGACGCGAGCCACAGCCACAGCGGCAGCGACACCGCCACGAGCAGCGCGAGCCCGTTCCAGTAGCCGACGGGCTCCTGGAGCCGTGCGCTCCGCTCCGTGTCCGGGCCGACCGCAGGGACGGCCACCGTGACGAGCGCCCAGACGACGGCGACGCCGAGCAGCCCGGCGAGCGCGGCGGCGACGACGCGCGGCGAGCCCGCGGCGCCGACCGCGAGCGTCCCGAGGAGGACGAACGCGACGTAGACGAGCCCGCGGTTGAACGTCTCCCACGTCCGGTCGGCCTCGATCGACCACAGCAGCGTGAGGCCCTGCCAGGCGACGAGCCCGCCGAGACCGCCGAGGAGCAGGACGCCGTCGCGACCGAGGCGCGGCCGCGGGGCCGTCCACGCGAGCGCGGCGAGCGCGACGAGCGCCGCGAGTCCGACCCAGGCGAGGCCGACCTGCCGCGAGCCGCCGCCGTGCAGGACCGCCCACCCGACCGGAACGAGCGCGACGACGACGAGCGTCTCCCCCCGCCGGGCGACGGCCCCAGCCCCGCCCGAGAGCGCACCGCGCACGGCGCGACGCTAGCATCGGGTGCGGACCGGGCCGCCCGCTTACAAAGCCCAAACAGGCACCTCACGCACGGATCACGCGGTTTCGGAAGACTCCCTCCGGGCAGGTGCCGCAATCGGCCCCGTCCGCCACTGGACCGTGACCCCGAGACGCCTGCTGACACTCACGCTCCTCGTCGCCGCGCTCGTCGCGGGCACGACGGCGACGGCGGGCCCGGCGGCGGCGGCGACGAAGCCGTGCTGGAAGCGGCTGATCAACGACTGGTACGACGGCCGGATCGACAGGACGTATCCGGCGAGCTGCTACCGCGCGGCGGTGAAGAACCTCCCGGAGGACGTCGACGCGTACTCCACCGCACGCGAGGACCTCGAGCGCGCGCTGCTCGCGGCGACCCGCCGCAACGGCGGCAGGCTCGACCCGGACGACCCGATCCCGCCCGGCCCCGGCAACGCCGAGGGCCCGAAGGCCGGGGACCCGGCCTCCGACGGCCAGACGGAGACGACCGGCGCCCCGCCGCTCCCGGGCGGCGGCGGCGGCGACAACGGGGGCGTCCTCGAGGCGTTCCGCCCCTCGTCGGCCGACGAGATCCCGGTGCCGCTGCTCGTCCTCGGCGGCCTGGCGGTGCTCCTCCTCGGTGCCGCGGCCGCGAGCTTCGTCGCGCGCAAGATCCAGGCGCGCCGGGGCTTCGAAGGCGGTCCGCCGCTCCCGTAGCGCGGACCCGAGCAGCTATTCTTTTCCCTGCAAATGGGCCTCCTCTGGGTGCCGTCTGGCGTCCCGTCTAAGGTCCCGCCCCCAACTCAATTGCCGGTAGGAACGATCGGGAGGGCGCAATGGCGACCGCGAAGGACGCAGTGGCACCAGGGACTGTCGAGGAGGAGATCACGAACACGGTCGTCGACGAGACCGCCCAGCTGGGCGTCCGCCGCTACTTCACGATCCCCGGCCGCGCACCGTTCGACGAGGTCGAATGGGAGATCCGCGACGCGTCGATCCCCGGCAAGAACGGCCCCGCGTTCGAGCAGAAGGACGTCGAGTTCCCGAAGTTCTGGTCGCAGACGGCGACGAACATCGTGGCGCAGAAGTACTTCCGCGGCCGCCTCAGCTCCCCCGACCGCGAGCGCTCCGTGAAGCAGATGATCGGCCGCATCGTCAGCACGGTCTCGACGTGGGGCCGCGACGGCGGCTACTTCGCGACGGACGAGGAGGCACAGGCCTTCGAGGACGAGCTCACGTTCATCCTCGTCCACCAGCTCGCCTCCTTCAACAGCCCCGTCTGGTTCAACGTCGGCTTCGAGGAGAAGCCGCAGTGCTCGGCGTGCTTCATCCTCTCGATCGAGGACTCGATGGAGTCCATCCTCGACTGGATCCGGCGCGAGGGCGTGATCTTCCGGGGCGGATCCGGCTCGGGCGTCAACCTCTCGCGCCTGCGCTCCTCGAAGGAGCAGCTCTCGAAGGGCGGGCACGCGTCGGGCCCCGTCTCGTTCATGCGCGGCGCCGACGCGTCGGCCGGCACGATCAAGTCGGGCGGCAAGACGCGGCGCGCGGCCAAGATGGTCGTGCTCGACGTCGACCATCCCGACGTCGAGGAATTCATCTGGTGCAAGGCCAAGGAGGAGCGCAAGGCGCGCGTCCTCGAGGCGGCCGGGTACGACATGTCCCTCGACTCGCCCGACTGGGCGTCGATCCAGTACCAGAACGCGAACAACTCGGTGCGCGTCACCGACGCCTTCATGGAGGCCGTCGTCGAGGGCAAGGAGTGGAACCTCACCGCGCGCACCGACGGCACCGTCGTCGACACGGTCGACGCGCGCGAGCTGATGCGGCAGATCGCCGCCGCGGCGTGGGAGTGCGCCGATCCGGGCGTCCAGTACGACACCACGATCAACGCGTGGCACACGCTGCCGAACACGAGCCGCATCAACGCGTCGAACCCGTGCTCGGAGTACATGTCGATCGACGACTCGGCGTGCAACCTCGCGTCGCTCAACCTGATGAAGTTCCGCCGCGAGGACGGCGAGCTCGACGTGGAGGCGTTCACGCACGCCGTCGACACGATGTTCCTCGCGCAGGAGATCCTCGTCGGCTACTCGTCGTACCCGAC
>JBLNEO010000051.1:0-13599 GCA_050262775.1 Pseudomonadota bacterium
TTCACCGCGCCCGTCTTGATGTCGAGCGCGACGAACGAGTCGACGAAGTTCGCCGGGTCGTCGGGCGCACCCGCCTCGACGTCCGGCGGCACGCTGTAGTTGTTCCCCGTCGTGACGTAGAGCGTCCCCGACTTGGGGTCGAGGGCGGGCGTGCTGCCCCAGACGCTCGCGCCGCTGTACCCGTCGGGGGCCGCGGGCGTCGCGGGGGTCATGTAGGTCGTCCACTTGACCGCGCCCGTCTTCGCGTCGAGCGCCTGCACCGAGCCGCGGAAGGAGCAGCAGGGAGCGCCGAACGCGACGAACAGCTCCTCCAGCGACGCCGCCCCGAAGTAGAGGACGCCGTCGTGGATGATCGGGGACTGGGTGATGATCGTGAACGGCCCCGGGTTCGCGATCGCGGTGTTCCAGATCAGGTTCCCGGTGGCCGCGTCGATCGCGAGCATGTGCCCGCCGTTCTGGTCGCCGACGTAGACGACGCCGTCGGCGACGACCGGACTCGTGCGCGAGACGGCTCCGGCCGGCTCACCGGCGTAGCTGTCGATGCGCCGCGTCCAGAGGACGCCGCCCGTCTTGGCGTCGAGCTTCGTCAGCGAGCCGCCCAGCGAGAAGATCTTCGACGGCTCGAACTCGCCCCAGTCGGTGACGTACACGGCGCCGCCGCTGATCGCGGGCGTCGAGGAGACGTCGCCGCCGAGCGTCGCCGTCCACTTCACCTTGAGCCTGCCGACGTTGCCGACGCCGATCGTGCTCTGGTCCTGCGCGCGGGTGTTGTTGATGTTCTGGCCGCCCATCGGCCAGTCACCGAGGGTGCCGGCCGCGATCGCGACCGTTGCCGCAGTGGCTGCTACGACCCCGACGAGCACCGTCAGTGCGAACGCTCCCCGGCGTCGCGACTGCCTGCTCTCGAGCATCTGCCGCCTCCTCTCGAGGCATCGAGTTTCCCTGAGCCCGGCCCCTCGCCCAAGGTGGAACAAGTGCTCGACGCTACAACCCCGCTTGTGGCAAGAACAACGAGGTGGTTACCTGGCGACCCCCAGGGTGACCGCACGTTTCGAGAAGACACCGCCGCGACGTGGGACTAGCGTGGCCGCCGACCGTCCGACCGAACGGAGGACACCATGCTGAAGCAGCTGACGCACGTGAACGTGTGGGTGCACGACCAGGACGAGGCGCTCGCCTTCTACACCGAGAAGCTCGGGCTCGAGCTCCGGGACGACGTCACCGTCCCGGAGCTGGGCAACTTCCGGTGGCTGACGGTGGGCGTGCCGGGGCAGGAGGACGTGGCGCTCACGCTGATGCCGGTCCCGGGCCCGCCCGTCTTCGACGCCGAGACGCAGAGCCGGCTCAAGGAGCTCGTGGCGAAGGGCGCCGCGGGCGGGCTCTTCTTCTCCACCGACGACTGCCAGGCGAGCTACGAGGAGCTCCGCGGCCGCGGCGTCGAGTTCCTGCAGCAGCCGACGAAGCAGCCCTACGGCATCGACGCCGGCTTCCGCGACCCGTCCGGCAACCAGATCCGGATGGCGCAGACCGAGGGGTAGGCGAACCGGCGGCGCGCGCTCCGCGAGGAACGCGCGCCGCCCGCACGCCGGTCGCGATACTCAGGCCGATGCTCACCCTCGTCCCGCCGGCGCGGCACCTGCTCCGCGCCAAGGATCTGATCGACGCGCGGTACCGCGAGCCGCTCGACGTGCCCACGCTCGCGCGCGCCGCGCGCCTCTCCCCCGCGCACTTCAGCCGGGAGTTCCGGCGCACGTTCGGCGAGTCGCCGCACCAGTACCTGCTGACGCGACGCCTCGAGCGGGCCGCCGCGCTGCTGCGCAACACCGACCGCTCCGTCGCCGACGTCTGCTTCGCGGTGGGGCTCCGCAGCGTCGGGTCGTTCACCACGAGCTTCGGCCGCGCGTACGGGATGTCGCCCACCGCCTACCGGGCGGCACACCCACCGGCATCGACGCGCATCCGCGTGCCGACCTGCGTCGTCCTCCGCTGGGGGCGACCGCCGTCGACCCGGGCCTGAGCCGCTGCTCCCGCGCCCGCCGCGTGCGAACATGTGTTCGTGCCGGCGACGGCGACGATCCTCCACGCCGACCTCGACGCCTTCTTCGCGTCGGTCGAGCAGCGCGACGACCCGCGCCTGCGGGGCCGCCCGGTGATCGTCGGTGCCGGGGTCGTGCTGGCGGCGAGCTACGAGGCGAAGGCGCGCGGCGTTCGCACCGCGATGGGCGGCCGGCAGGCGCGGTGGCTCTGCCCGGACGCGGTCGTCGTCCCGCCTCGCATGGCGGCGTACGCGGAGGCGAGCAAGGCGGTCTTCCGCGTCTTCGACGACACGACGCCGCTCGTCGAGCCGCTGTCGATCGACGAGGCGTTCCTGGACGTCCACGGCATGGAGCGGAGCGTCGGCACGCCCGTCGAGATCGCCGGCCGGCTCCGGCGCGACGTGCGCGAGCGCGTCGGCCTCCCGATCACGGTCGGCGTGGCGCGGACGAAGTTCCTCGCGAAGGTCGCGAGCGCCGTCGCCAAGCCCGACGGGCTGCTCGTCGTCGCGCCCGACCGCGAGCTCGCGTTCCTCCATCCGCTCCCGGTCGAGCGCCTGTGGGGTGTCGGACCGGTGACGGCCGGGAAGCTGCGCGAGCTCGGGATCACGACGGTCGCGCAGGTGGCCGCACTCCCCGAGGGCGTGCTCGTCTCGGTCCTCGGCCGTGCCGTCGGCCGCCACCTCCACGCACTCGCCCACAACCTCGACCCGCGCCCGGTGCAGGGCGGGCGCCGGCGCGGCTCGATCGGGTCGCAGCGTGCCCGCGGGCGCGTGCCGTGGACGCCCGACGGCGTCGACGCGGACGTGGTCGCGCTGGTCGACCGGGTGACGCGGCGGCTCCGTCGGGCGCGGCGCATCGGCCGGACGGTCGTGCTCCGGCTCCGCTTCGACGACTACACGCGGGCGACGTGCTCGCGGACCCTGCCCCACGCCACCGACCGGACGGAGACGATCCTCGCCGCGGCGCGGGAGCTCGTGACCCAGGCGAGACCGCGGCTCGAGCAGCGCGGGCTCACGCTCGTCGGCATCGCCGTGGCGAACCTCTCGGATGCGGACGCCGTGCAGCTCCCGCTGCCGTTCGACCGCCGCGACCCCGACGCCCTCGACGCCGTCCTCGACGAGGTACGCGAGCGCTTCGGCGCCACCGCGATCACACGCGCCGTGCTCGTCGGCCGGGACCGCGGGCTCTCCGTGCCCCTGCTCCCGGACGACGGCTCGTCGCCGAGCACCGCGTGACGGCACGCGGGCGCGGCCTAGACTCGCGCGATGGAGCAGGCCGACCTCCGACGCCGCGCGCGGGCGGCGCTGCGCGCAGGCGCCGAGCGCGCAGGGGCCCGCGCGCACTTCCGCGCGATCGGCGTCGACCCGTCGCGGCTCGACAACCCGATCGTCGGCGTCGCATCGGCGTGGACGGGGACGATGCCGTGCAACCTCAACCACCGGGAGCTCGCCGACGCCGCGTGCGCCGGCGTCGCGTCCGCGGGCGGCGTCCCGCTTCCCTTCGCCACGATCGCGGTCTCGGACAACCAGGCGCAGGGCACGCCGGGCATGCGCGCCTCCCTGATCTCGCGCGAGGTGATCGCGGACTCGATCGAGCTGATGACGCACGCACACGACTTCGACGCGCTCGTCTGCGTCGTCGGCTGCGACAAGACCGTCCCGGCGGCGCTGATGGCGCTCGCACGCGTCGACAAGCCGGCCGTGGTCCTCTCCAGCGGCCCGATGCGAGCCGGCCGGCTGCGCGGACGCGAGGTGACGATCCAGGACGTGTGGGAGGCGGTCGGGGCGGAGGAGCGCGGGCTGATCGCGCGGGCGGAGCTCGACGAGCTCGAGGCGGTCGCCTGCCCCGGTGCGGGCACGTGCGCGGGGCACTTCACGGCGAACACGATGGCGGTCGCGCTCGAGTGCCTCGGCATCGCGGCGATCGGCGACGGGCTCGTCGCCGCGGACGAGGCCGACGCGAAGCGGGCCGCGGCGGAGCGCGCCGGGTCGCTCGCCGTCGACCTCGCGGGGCGCGGGGTCACCGCGCGGACGTTCCTCGACCGGCGCGCGCTGCTCAACGCCGCGGCCGGCGTCGCGGCGACCGGGGGCTCCACGAACGGGATCCTGCACCTGCTCGCGGTCGCCCAGGAGGCGGGGGTGCCGCTGGGGCTGGACGAGCTCGCGGTGGTCGGCGAGCGCACACCCGTCCTCGCGAGCCTCGTCCCCTCGGGCCGCCACACGGCGGAGACCTTCCACCGCGCCGGCGGGACGGCGGCGCTCGTCCGCGAGCTCGTCGCCGCCGGCCTCGCCGACGGCTCCGCGCCCACGGTCGACGGTTCGACCCTCGCCGAGGCGACCCGCGACGCGCCGCCGCCGGACGGCGAGGTGCTGTTCCCCGCAGCGGCGCCGTACCGGCCCACGGGCGCGCTCTACGTCCTGCGCGGGAACCTCGCGCCCGACGGAAGCCTGGTGAAGGCGGCGGGGACGACCCGGCGGTTCCAGCGCGGGCCCGCGCGGGTCTTCGACGGCGAGGAGGCCTGCGCCGACGCGGTGCGCGCCGGGCGCGTCGCGGCGGGGGACGTGCTCGTCGTCCGCTACGAGGGCCCCGCCGGCGGGCCCGGGATGCGCGAGATGCTCAGCGTGACGGCCTCCGTCGTCGGGGCCGGCCTCGGCGACTCGGTCGCGCTCGTCACCGACGGGCGCTTCTCCGGGGCGACGCGCGGCCTCATGGTCGGGCACGTCGCGCCCGAGGCGGCGCGAGGCGGGCCGCTCGCCGTGGTGCGGGACGGCGACATGCTCACGATCGACGTCGACGGACGCACCCTCGCGGTCGACCTCGACGCGGGCGAGCTCGAGGCGCGCCTCGCGGCGTGGCGCCCGCCCGACCTGCCGTACGACGGCGGCGTCTTCGGCCGCTACCGGCGGCTCGTCGGCTCCGCGTCCGAGGGCGCCGTCCTGTCGACCGGCTGATGCAGGCACTCGTCGTCACACCCGGGACGGAGCACTCGACGCGCGTGGCGGACGTCGGCGAGCCCGCGGTGCGGGACGGCGAGGTGCTCGTCCGCGTGCTGGAGGTCGGCGTCTGCGGCACCGACCGCGAGATCGACCACGGCCTCTTCGGCGTCGCGCCCGAGGGCGAGGAGACGCTCGTGATCGGTCACGAGCTGCTCGGCGTCGTCGAGCGCGACGGCGGCGGGTTCGCCCGCGGCGACCTCGTCGCTGCGACCGTCCGCCGCTCGTGCGGCCACTGCCTCGCGTGTGCCGAGGCGTCGCCCGACTCGTGCCTGACCGGGGACTACCGCGAGCGCGGGATCACGCGCCTCCACGGGTTCGCGCGCGAGCTCGTCGCGGAGGACGGCGACCAGCTGATCCCGATCCCGCGGGCGCTCGGGCGCCTCGGCGTGCTCGCGGAGCCGACGTCCATCTGCGCGCGGGCGCTGCGGCACGCGACGGCGATCGGCGGGCGGCAGCCGTGGCGGCTCCGGCGGGCGCTCGTCGTCGGCGCGGGCGCCGTGGGACTGCTGACGACGTTCCTGCTCCGCCTCCGGGACGTCGAGGTGTGGACGGCCTCGCTCGAGCCGGAGAACGCGCTCGTCGAGGGCTCTGGGGCCCGGTACGTCTCGACGCGGGAGACGCCGCTCGCCGAGCTCGGGTCGTTCGACCTCGTCGTCGAGGCGGCCGGCGACGCGCAGCTGATGGCCGACAGCCTCGGCCTGCTGCGCCGGAACGGCGTCGCGTGCCTCCTCGGGATCGACGGACGCGAGCAGCGCGTCGGCATCGATGGTCGCGTGCTCGGCGTCGACACGATCCTCGAGAACCGCGTCCTCTTCGGCAGCGTCAACGCGCAGCGGCAGGACTGGCTGGCGGGGGTCGAGGCCCTCGACGAGGCGCACCGGCGGTGGCCGGGGGCGCTCGACGCGTTCGTCGGCCTGCGCGTCCCCCTCGACCGCTTCGCCGAGGCGTTCGCCGAGCAGGGCGGCAAGGCGACGCTCGTCGTCTCCGAGGACGCTACGGTCGCCTCGTGACCGCCTTCGAACGCGCCTGGAACGAGGCCTTCGGCGTCCGCCGACCCGGGCGGATCGTGTGCGTCGGGCGGAACTACGCCGCCCACGTGGAGGAGCAGGCCGCCGAGCTCCCACCCGAGCCGTTGCTGTTCGCGAAGCTCCCGAACACGATCGTCGGCCCGGGCGAGCCGATCCTCCTCCCGCCGGAGTCGAGCCACGTCGACGCCGAGGCCGAGCTCGCGCTCGTGATCGCGGCGCCCGCGCGTCGCGTCCCGCCCGAGCGCGTCGCCGGCGTCCTCGCCGGCTACACCGCGGCGAACGACGTGAGCGCGCGCGACCTCCAGTACGGCGACGGCCAGTGGTTCCGCGGGAAGGGCTTCGACACGTTCTGCCCGCTCGGCCCCGAGGTCGTTCCGCTCCCCTCGCTCGAGCCCGCGCTGGCCGTGCGGCAGCTGCTGAACGGGACGGTGCTGCAGGAAGGCAACACGCGCGACTTCATCTTCGGCATCCCGACGCTCGTCGCCGCCGTGTCGAACGTGCTCACGCTCGAGCGTGGGGACGTGATCCTCACGGGGACACCCGAGGGCGTCGGCTACTTCCGGGAGCCTCGTGTCGCGCTCGCCGGCGGCGACCTCGTCGAGGTGCACGTCGAGGGCGCTCCGCCGCTCTCGAATCCCGTCGCCGCGGGATGACCGAGCGGTTCCTCGTCACCGGCGCGTACGGCTGCATCGGGGCGTGGATCCTGCGGCAGCTCGCGGACGAGGGCGTCGAGGTCGTCGCCGCCGACGCCGGCCGGGACGACCGCCGGGTCCGCGCGCTGCTCGGCGAGGGGGAGCGCAGCCGGATCCGGTTCGTCGGCGCCGACGTCTCCCGCCCCGAGGAGGTGGACGCGCTGTTCGCGCACGAGCCGACGCACGTGGTGCACCTGGCGGCGCTCCAGGTGCCGGCCTGCCGCGACGATCCCGTCCGCGGCGCGCAGGTGAACGTCGTCGGGACGGTTGCCGTGCTGGCCGCCGCGGCCGCCGCCGGCCTGCGCACGCCGCTCGTCTACGCGAGCTCGGCGGCGGCGTTCGCGGCGGTCGACGGCGGTGGAGCGCCGCCGGCGGACCCCTCGGGCCACCCCGACACGCACTACGGCGTCTTCAAGCTCGCGAACGAGGAGACCGCGCGGGTGTTCGCGGCCGGCGGCGCCGTGTCCAGTATCGGCCTGCGTCCGTACGTCGTCTACGGCCCCGGCCGCGACCAGGGGCTGACCTCCGCGCCGACGCTGGCGATGCACGCAGCCGCCCGCGGCGAGGGGTTCGTGATCCCCTACGGCGGCCGAAGCCAGCTCCAGTACGCACCCGACGTCGCGAGCGCCTTCGTCGCAGCCGCACGGGCGCCGTTCGAGGGCGCGACCGTGGTCAACGTCCCCGGTGTCGCGGCCTCGGTCGACGAGATCGTGGGCGCGATCGAGCGCGTCGTCCCCGCGGTGCGAGGACGGATCGAGGTGCGCGGCGGGCCGCTGCCGTTCCCGCCCGAGCTCGACACGAGCGCGTTCGCGGCCGTCGTCGGGGACGTCCCCGTCACGCGGCTGGACGACGGCGTGGCCGCGACGATCGAGCACTTCCGGCGGGCCGGGTGACCGCGCCGCGCGTGACGCACCCGCTCGCCGCGGTGGTCGGCGCCGACCGCCTGATCGACGACGTGCGGCCGTACCTCACCGACGAGACGGAGTCCAGGCGGCTGCGGGGGCACGCGGACGCGGTCGTCGCGCCGCAGTCGACGGACGAGGTCGCGGCCGTGCTCGCGTGGTGCTACGAGCACGGGATCCCGCTCGTCCCCCGCGGCGGCGGCACCGGCTACGCGGGCGGCGCGGTGCCGCTCGGCGGCGTCGTGCTGTCGCTCGAGCGCCTCGACCGCGTCCGCCGGCTGGACCCGCTGCTGTGGCGGATGGAGGTCGAGGCCGGCGTCACGACGCACCGCGTGCAGCGGCTCGCGCGCGGGCACGGGCTCCTGTTCCCGCCCGATCCCGGCGCGGGCGAGCAGTCGCAGATCGGCGGCAACATCGCGACGAACGCCGGCGGGCCGCACGCGTTCAAGTACGGCACGACGGGCGCCTGGGTGACCGGCCTCGAGGCGGTGGTGCCGCCCGGCGAGGTTGTGCGCGTCGGCGGTCCGTTCCGCAAGGACGTGGCCGGCTACGACCTCCGCCACCTCCTGATCGGCTCCGAGGGGACGCTCGGGATCATCACGTGCGCGTGGCTCCGGCTCGTCCCGGCGCCGGAGGCCGCCCACCCGCTGGTGGCGCTCTACCCGTCGCTCGACGCCGGGTGCGCCGCGGTCGAGTCGATCGTCGGGCAGGGCCTCGACGTCGCGGCGCTCGAGTTCCTCGACGGCGGGACGCTCGAGGCGGCGCCGCCCACGTTCCTGCGGCTCGACCGGCCTGCCGCCCTCGCGCTCCTCGTCGAGGTCGACGGCAGCGCGCGCGAGGCCGAGGAGCGCCGCCGCGCCGCGGAGGAGGCGCTCCGCGACGGCGCCACGCTGGTGCACGCGGCGTCGGGCGCCGGCGAGGCCGCGGCGGTCTGGCGCTGGCGCGAGGGCGTGTCGCTCGCCGTCACGGCGCGACGCGGCGGGAAGGTGAGCGAGGACATCGTCGTCCCGCTCGACCGCCTGCGCGAGGCGATCGAGGGAACGCACGAGATCGCCACGCGGCACGGCCTCCCGGCGGTCGCCTGGGGCCACGCCGGCGACGGCAACCTGCACTCGACGTTCCTCGTCGACGTCGACATCGCCGAGGAGCTCGCGGCGGCGGAGCGGGCCGCCGACGACCTCTTCGCGCTCGCGGCCTCGCTCGGCGGCTCGGTGTCGGGCGAGCACGGCGTCGGCCTGGCGAAGAACCGCCAGCTGCGCCGCGTGTGGGCGCCGCGCGCGCTCGAGCTCCACGCAGGCGTGAAGGCGCTCTTCGACCCGAAGAATCTCCTCAACCCGGGCAAGAAGCTCGCGCGCTAGCGCGAGCCGCCGCGGAGGGCGGCGCCGAGCTCGAGAATCGTGGGGACGACCGTGTCGACGTCCTCCGGGCGCGTCCGCCAGTTGACGATCGCGGGCCGGAACGCGACCGCGCCGCCGTAGACGGTCGTCCCGAAGTAGACCCGGCCGTCCTCGATCACCGCGTCGCCGAGCCGGCGGTTCAGGTCGTCGAGCTCCCCCTCGGGCACGCCGGCGGGGCGGTACCGGAAGCACACGACGTTGAGCGGGACGTCGGCCAGCCGCTCGAGGTCGGGCTCGGCGTCGACCTGGGCCGCGAGGCGCCGGGCGAGCGCGAGGTGGCGCTCGATCATCGCGCGGTAGCCGTCGCGGCCGTACGCCCGGAGCGTGGCCCACACGGCGAGCGACCGGGCGCGCCGCGACATCTCCGGCGCGAGGTTCCCGAACGTCGGCCGCTCCGGGTCGTCGCTCCCGAGGTACGCGGCCGCCGCCGTGAACGCGCCCTCGTGGAACGCCCGGTCGTGGACGAACGCGGCCGCCCCGTCGTACGGGATGTTGAGCCACTTGTGCCCGTCCACGGCCACGGAGTGGGCGCGGTCGACGCCGCGCACGAGCGCCCGCGTGTCGGGAGAGACGGCCGCGAACAGGCCGAACGCGCCGTCGACGTGGAGCCAGGCGCCGTGCGCTTCGGCGAGGTCGGCCATCACCTCGAGCGGGTCGAACCCGCCGGCGTTCACCTCGCCGGCGGTCGCGAGCAGGATCGCGGGCTCCCCGTCGAGCTCGTGGAGCGCGGCGGCGAGCGCATCGGCGTCGAGGCGGCCCGTCGCGTCCGCCGCGAACGTCCGCAGCCGGCGTCGGCCGATGCCGAGCATCGCGAGCGCCTTGACCGCGCTCGCGTGCACGTAGCCGCTCGCGAGCACGGGCACCGGCGGGAGCCCCGCGAGCCCCTCCTCCTCCACGTCCACGCCGTGCCGCCCGCCCCACCACCGGCGCGCCGCGGCGAGACCCGTGAAGTTCGCCGTCGTCGCGCCCGTCGTGAGGACGCCGCTCCACGAGGCCGGCAGCCCGAACAGCTCCTTCAGCCAGCCGAGCGAGATCTGCTCGAGCCGCATCGCGAACGGCGAGCTCACCCAGTTGAACGCGATCTGGTCGATCGCGCTCGTCAGCCAGTCGGCCGCCAGGGCCGCCGGCGTTCCCCCGCCCATGACGAAGTGGAAGAACCGCGGCCCCGCCGAGCGCGTCGCGCCCTCCGACGCCGCCTCGACGAGCGACCGCAGGGCCTCCGACGAGCCGACGCCCTCCTCGGGGAGCGCGCCCGCGAGCGCCGCCGCGGGCTCCCCCGCCCCGGGGGGCCGCACGGGTGCGGCGTCGAGCCGCGCGAGGTACGCCGCGGCCTCGGCCGCGACGAGTCGCAGGGACGCGTCGAGCGCGTCGCGGTCGAGGATCGGGTCGGCCACGGCGGGATGCTACGCCGCGGCGCGCCGGGAACCCGGGTCGTGTACGCCCGCCGGAACGGTGCGGCTTTCTCCCGGCGCCCGACCGAGCGCGGCCGCGTACGGTGGCTGCGATGGACGCGCACGCCGCCGCGACGGAGGACACGGGGCGCGCCCGCTGGCTCGGCCTGGTCGCGCTGACGGTCGGCGTGGCGATGATCATCGTCGACGCCACGATCGTGAACGTGGCGATCCCGTCGATCATCCGCGACCTCGACGTCGGGATCACCCAGGCCGAGTGGGCGAACTCGATCTACTCGCTCGTGTTCGCCTCGCTCCTGATCAGCGTCGGGCGGCTCGGCGACGTCGTCGGGCGACGCCGCGTCTTCCTCGCAGGGCTGCTCGTGTTCGTCGCGGCGAGCCTCCTCACGGCCCGCGCGGAGAGCGGGACGGTCCTCCTCGCCGGGCGGCTCCTGCAGGGCGTCGGCGGCGCCCTGATCCTCCCCTCGACGCTCTCGATCGTGAACGCGACCTTCCGCGGCCGCGAGCGCGCGATCGCATTCGGCATCTGGGGCTCCGTGATCGGCGGGATGGCGGCGCTCGGCCCGCTCGTGGGCGGCTGGTTCACCACGAACCTGAGCTGGCGCTGGGCGTTCTACGTCAACGTCCCGATCGCGGCGGCGGCGTTCGCCGGCGCACTCGCGTTCGTCGGCGAGAGCCGCGACCCCGGCGCCCGGCGGGGGCTCGACCTCGCGGGCGTCCTCCTCTCGACCGTCGGGTTCGCGGGGCTCGTCTTCGGCCTGATCGAGGGGCAGACGTACGGCTGGTGGACGGCGGAGCAGCCGTTCCTGCACGTGACGCTCGGCCGCGTGTCGGTGATCCCGCTCGCGTTCGCGGTCGGGGTCGCCGCGCTCGCGGCCTTCGCCGTCGTCGAGCGGCGCCGCGGGCGGCGGGGACAGCCCGTGCTGATCGACCTCGCGCTGTTCCGGATTCCGAGCTTCCGCAACGGGAGCATCGCCGTGATGATCGTCGGCCTCGGCGAGCTCGGGCTCGTGTTCGTGATCCCGCTCTTCCTGCAGTCCGTGCTCGGACTCTCGGCGTTTCGCACCGGGGTGATCCTCGTCGCGCTCGCCGGCGGCGCGTTCGTGGCGGGCGGGCTCGCGGCGACGTTGACGAACCGCCTCGGCGCGCCGCGCGTCGTCCAGCTGGGGCTCGCGCTCGAGGTCGTCGGCATCGTCGCGGTCGGCCTGACGTTCGCGCCGGGTCGGGAGGCGTGGCAGTTCTGCCCACAGCTCTTCCTCTACGGCCTCGGCGTCGGGCTGGCGACCGCGCAGCTGACGAGCGTGATCCTCGCCGACGTCCCGCCGGCCCAGTCCGGCGAGGCCTCCGGCATTCAGAGCACGTCCCGACAGGTCGGCGCTGCGCTCGGCATCGCGATCCTCGGCACCGCCCTCTCCGTCGGCCTCGCAAACGGCACACGGGAGCGCCTCGACGGCGTGCAGGGCCTGTCGCCGGCGGCGGCCGCACGCGTTGCCGACGCCGTCGAGCGGACCGGCGGCGCCGTCCTCCCCGAGCTGCGGCGGTCGCCCGTGCTGGAGGCGACGGTCGCACCGGTCGCGGAGGCGTTCGCGGCGAGCGCGCGGCGCGCCGCCTTCATCGCGGCGGGCTTCGTCGTCCTCGGCCTGGTGGCGGCGCTCTGGCTCGGCTCCGGTCGGCCGGCGGAGACGGAGGCGATGCCGCCGGCAGACGACCGCGCGCGGCGCTCCACGGAGGCCCCTGCGGGCACGTAGGAAGTCCGGATGCGAGCGCGATCGCAGCCGGAGATCCTCGCCCCGTGGCGGCGTCGTCGAGCACGCAGATCTACCCGTCCTCGATCACGGGCGACGGGGCGGTCGAGCCCGGCTGCAGCGTGCTCGACCACCGGTTCGGCGCGAGCGACCCGTTCACGCTCGGTGTCGAGGAGGAGTACATGCTGCTCGACGGCCAGACGTTCGACCTGGTCCAGCACATCGACACCGTCCTGGCGGCCGTCAGCGGTCACGTGCTCGAGCCCCGCATCACGTCCGAGCTGATGCAGTCGGTCCTGGAGGTCTCGACGCCGGTGTGCCGGACGCCGGCGGACGTGGAGGAGCAGCTGCGCAAGATCCGCGCCTACGTCTGCGAGCTCGCGGCCGGGCAGGGCCTCCGCGTCGGATCGGCGGGAACCCACCCCTTCTCGCTCTTCGAGCGGCAGCGGATCACGGCGCAGGATCGGTACCGAACGCTCGTGGACCAGCTGCAGTACGTCGCGCGGCGCGAGCTGGTCTTCGGCCTCCACGTCCACGTCTCGGTCGACGACGCCGACAAGGCGATCGGCGTCGTGAACGGCCTGCTCGTGCACCTCGCCGAGCTGCTCGCGCTCTCCGCGTCCTCGCCGTTCTGGCGCGGCGAGCCGAGCGGGCTGTCGTCGTCCCGTCAGATGGTGCTCGGCGCCGTCCCCCGCGCCGGCCCGCCGCCGCGCTTCGCGGACTACGCCGACTACGCGGGGGTGATCGACCAGCTGGAGCGCACCGGCTGTATCGCCGACTACACGCACATCTGGTGGGACGTCCGCCCCCACCCGCGGCTGGGCACGGTCGAGATCCGCATCTGCGACGCGACGACGCGCCTCGAGGACGGCGTCGCGCTCAGCGCGTACTGCCAGGCGCTCGTCAAGCACCTCTGCGAGCTCCACGAGCGCGATGAGGTGCCCGCGTACCACCGCGTCCTGACGACGGAGAACAAGTGGCTCGCCGCGCGCTACGGGCTGCAGGCGTCGGTGATGGATCTCGTGACGGGCCGTCGTGACCGCGTCCCGATCCGCCGGCTGATCGAGCGGACGCTCCGCGAGCTCGAGCCCCACGCGCGCGAGCTCGGCTCGGAGCGCGAGCTCGAGGGCATCCGCGAGATCCTCGCGCACGGGAACGGCGCCGACCGGCAGCTTCGGGTCTTCAACGCGAACCGCGACATCGCGGAGGTCGTGGCCGACATCGCGAGCGCGACCGAGATCGCCGCCCGGGCACCGTCGTAGCCGCGGCCGGCCGACGCTCGGGACGGCGGTTCGAGGTGGGAGTCGTGGCCACCCCGCGGGGGGGGGCGACAACCGAACCGCGCAGACGGGCGTGGCCGCCGCGAGCGCGGCGACCACCGATACCACCAC
>JBLNEO010000052.1:0-9785 GCA_050262775.1 Pseudomonadota bacterium
GCGAGCGGATCGTGGCCGAGGTCGGCCGCCGGCTCGGCGCCGTGCGCGAGCTGGGGGACGGGCTCGCGGGGTTCGAGCTCGACCTCGACGCGCTGCTCGACCGGCTGCCGGACGTCGCGCACTACGACGACGTCACGACGTTCCCTGCGCTGAAGCAGGACCTGGCGTTCGCGGTGGACGAGTCCGTGCCGGCCGGTGACCTCGTCGCGGCGGTGCGAGCTGCGGCCGGGCCCGAGCTGCGCGACGTCCGCGTCTTCGACGTCTACCGGGGCGAGCAGGTCGGTGCCGGGCGGAAGTCGGTCGCGCTCCGGGTCGCATTCGCCTCGCCCGAGCGCACGCTCGCCGACGAGGACGCGACGCGCCTTCGCGAGCGGATCGTGGCCGAGGTCGGCCGCCGGCTCGGCGCCACGCTGCGGGCGTAGGCCCCGGCGCGCCAATCCGGCGTGGCGGCGACGCCGTAAGAGGGGCGAGTCCGTCGTCCCGAAGGGGGTCCCGCGTTGCATCCGATCCGTCTCGTCCTCGCGCTCGCCGCCGCCGCGCTCGTCGCGCCGGGCGCCGCAGCCGCCGCAAACCCGACGCTGCACGGCCTCGTCGGGCCCGGCCCGTCCATCGGCCTCGCCGACGCGTCCGGCGGCCGTGTGACCCAGCTCGAGCCGGGCACCTACGACCTCGTCGTCGACGACCGCTCGGAGGAGCACAACTTCCATCTCACGGGCAGCGGCGTCGACGTCGCGACGGACGTCGAGTTCGTCGGCACCCGGACGTTCACCGTCACGCTCGCCGCCGGGACCTACCGGTTCAACTGCGACCCGCACGCCTCGACGATGCGCGGCTCGTTCCGCGTCGGCGCCGCGGCCGGCGGCGGTGGCCCGACGACGCCCGCGCCGAAGCGGCTCGCCGGCCGCGTCGGCCCCGGCTTCAGCATCTCGCTGCGCACGTCGGCCGGCGCGCTCGCGCGCCTCGTCGGCGCCGGCACCTACCGGCTCACGATCGCCGACCGCTCGTCGATGCACAACTTCCACCTCACGGGGCCGGGCGTGAACAAGCGGACCGGCGTCGGCTTCACCGGCACGGTGACGTGGACGCTCCGGCTGCGGCCGGGGCTGTACCGCTTCGTCTGCGACCCGCACCGGTCGGTGATGAAGGGGTCGTTCCGGGTGCGCTAGCGGAGCCGCGCACGCGGCGTCAGCCGCGGTTGACGAGCGAGAACGGGCCGAACGAGGCCTTCGTCCGGCCCTCGCGTCCGCGCCGCGCGAGCAGGCGCATCGTCGCCCCGATCCCGCCGGCGAGGACGAAGCCGGCCGCGAGCGCGCCGCCGGCGGCGACCGGGAGCCGCGCCCGCAGCTTCGCGCCGACGTCCGTCGCCTCGCCGATCCCGCCGCGCAGGTCCTCGACGGCGGCCGCGAGGGCCTCGCGCTCGCTCTCGAGCTCGCGCGTGATCTGCTCCTGGGTCCGTCCGTTCGAGCCCGCCATCAGGATCTGATCGCCTCCGTCGTCCGCTTCGCCTCCGTGATCGCCTGCTCGGGCACCGGCGGCGTCGCCCGCCGCACGGCGCGCACGCCCACGAGCACGAGCACGCCCGCCAGCGCCAGCAGCCCGATGCCGACGAGCAGCAGCGCGAGCCACAGGTCGAGCACGATCGCGAGCGCTGCCGCGGCGGTCGCGAGCAGGAAGCCGACCGCGTAGACGACGAAGACGCCCGCGCCTGCGAGCATCCCGATGCCGAGCCCGAGCGCGCCCGCCTTCCGCTTCAGCTCGAGCGTCGCGAGCTCGACCTCGAGCCCCGCGATCGCCCTCGCGTGGTCGGCGACCCGCTTGGCGGCGTCGCCCACGCCCACGTGGCCGTTCGTCCCCTCAGTCGCGCGGGTGGGCATGGCTCCTCCAGTCGAGCACCTTGGCGAGGAAGATCCCCAGCGCGAGCGCGCCGCCGACGACGACGAACGGGTTCGGCCCGCCGAAGCCACGTCGCGGGCGCGGAGCCGCGTTCGGCGAGCCCTTGGCCGGCGGCCCGTCGGTCGGCAGCTCGCCCTTGAGCCGGCCCGCGACGAGGCTCGGCTTCAGCTTCCGCAGGAAGGCGGCGTCGTCGGCGAGCGGCTGCGCGAGCTTCCCCGCGAGCCCCCCGCGAGCGGCAGCCCCGTCCGCGGCGCCCTGGAGCCCGTCGGCGGCCCGCTCGACGGTGTCGTCGCCCGTCGCCATCTAGCGCTTCACCGGCGGCTGCTCACCCGTCGCGACCCGCCACACGCGCGCCGCGAGCGCGCGCGCCGCCACCGTCGCGGCCGCGCCGATCGCCGCGTACAACCCCGTCCACATCGCCCTCCTCAGCATGTGCCACTCGTTGCCGAGCCCCGCATCGCCCAAACCTCCGCGTCGATCAGCCGCCCGGCGTGCCGCGCCACTGCGGCAGCGAGGAAGCCGCCGCCGCCGGCTGCGTCAGGACGACGCGTCCCTCGACGATCTCCGCCACGTGCTCGGCGGCGACGTAGCGGATCGACCGGATCCCGACGTCGACGGCGAGGCCGTCGAAGATGTCGGCCGACATGTCGGCCAGCACCTCGCGCACGTCGCCGACGCGCGCCCCGTCGGAGCCGACGACCTCCCAGCCGGGCTCGATCATGAGGTACGAGACGGGATCGGCCATCACACCACCTTCCCGTCCACGTACCAGACGGGGCCCTGCGTCGAGACGTGCCCCGTGTCCGAGAGCGCGCGGAGGACGGACGCGCGGGCGGGGATCCCCTCCTCGTCGAGGCGAGACAGGCAGCGCCGCACCATCTCGGTCGACGCGCCGTACCCCGACACGCGCGCCGCGCGGAAACGGAAGCCGAAGCCGTCCTCGGTGCGTGCCGGGTTGAGCGGCGCGCAGAGCAGTGCGGCACGCTCGAGGACGTCCGTGTTGCGGAGCCGCACCTCGCCCCACACGTCGGACCAGTCCGACGGGAGCGTCGCGAGCTGCCCGTCCCACGAGCCTGCGGCGGTGGACTGCGGTGCCGCGACGGCGACGGCCGCCTCGTCGGTCGCGACGAGGCCCACCTCGCCGCGGATCCGCTCGGCGTCGAGCCGGGCGAGCGCACGCGCGACCGCGCCCGACGACGCACCGGCGCGGTGACGCACCGCGGAGAAGCGCAACGAGGTGCCCGACCGACCGGGCGCGAGCGGTGCCAGAAGGGCCGCGGCGCGCGGCTGTCGGGCCTCGTCGGCGAGCGTCAGGGAGAGCGTCGCCTCGCCCCACCGCTCGGGGAGTTCGGCCTCGATCGCGCGCCATTGGTCGACGAGTCTCATCGACGCGGCACTCTACTGGGTGCCCCTACACTGCGGCCGTGGCCAAGGTGGAGAAACGGGGCGCGCTGTCGCCCGAGACGCTGCGCGTGTTCCTGCGCGAGATGCTGCTGATCCGGCGCTTCGAGGAGAAGGTCGAGGACCGGTTCCGCGCCGGCGAGCTGCCTGGCTTCCTGCACGTCGCGATCGGCCAGGAGGCGATCGCGGTCGGGGTCTGCCAGGCGATGGAGGACGTCGACGTCTTCGCCTCGACGCATCGCGCGCACGGGCACACGCTCGCGCGAGGGACGCCTCCGAACGAGGTGATGGCCGAGCTCTACGGGCGCAACGAGGGCTGCTCGAAGGGCTACGGCGGCTCCATGCACCTCTACGACGTCGAGCGCGGGAATCTCGGCGCGAACGCCGTCGTGGGCGGCGGCCTGCCGCAGATCGTCGGCGCCGGGCTCGCGTTCAAGCTCCGCGGCGAGCCGCGCGTCGCCGTCGCGTTCTTCGGCGACGGCGCGACCAACATCGGCCACTTCCACGAGTCGATGAACCTCGCGCAGCTCTGGAACGTGCCCGTCCTCTTCGTCTGCGAGAACAACGACTGGGCGGAGTCGACGCCGCGCTCGAAGCACATGCCGATCGCCGACATCGCCGACCGCGCCAAGGCGTACGGCATGCACACGGTCAAGGTCGACGGGCAGGACGTCGAGGAGGTCTACAGGCAGACGCTCAAGGCGCTCGCGCACGCGCGCTCGGGCAAGGGGCCCGTGTTCATGGCGGTGCAGACGTACCGGCTCGCGGGTCACTACATCGGCGACCCGCAGGTCTACCGCGACCGCGAGGAGGCGCGCCGGCTCCGCGGCGAGCAGGACCCGGTGCAGAAGCTGCGCGACGCGCTCGACGTGTCGGACGAGGAGTTCGACGAGCTGGACGCCGAGGTGACGGAGGTCGTCGAGGAGTCCGTGCGCTTCTCGAAGGAGGACGCGACGGAGCCCGCGCCCGAAGACGCGCTGAAGTACGTCTATGCCTGAGCTCTCCTACCGCGAGGCCGTGCGCGACGCGCTCTCGACGGCGATGCGCCGCGACGACGACGTCTTCATCATGGGCGAGGACATCGCCGAGATGGGCGGCTCGATGGGTGTCACCCAGGGGATGCTCGACGAGTTCGGCCCCGAGCGCGTCCGCAACACCCCGATCTCCGAGATCGCGATCGCCGGGGCGGGCATCGGTGCCGCGATGCAGGGCATGCGTCCCATCGTCGAGATCATGTACGAGGACTTCCTGACGGTCTCCATGGAGCAGATCGTCAACCAGGCGGCGAAGCACCGGACGATGTCCGGCGGGCAGCTGAAGGTGCCGCTCGTCGTGCGCACCCAGGGCGGCGCCGGGTGGTCGCCCGGCGCGCAGCACGCGCAGCAGCTGGAGGCGTGGTTCGTCCACGTGCCGGGGCTCAAGGTCGTGTTCGCGTCGACGCCGACCGACGTCCGCGGCCTCCTCTGGAGCGCGATCTACGACGACAACCCCGTCGTCTTCTTCGAGCACCGCCTGCTCTACGGCATCAAGGAGCAGGTGCCAGACGAGCTCGAGCCGATCCCGCTCGGCACGGCGCGCGTCATCCGGGAGGGCGAGGACGTGACCGTGATCGCGACCGGGCCGATGGTGCACCAGTCGCTGAAGGCGGCCGCGGAGGCCGAGCAGGAGGGGATCTCCGTCGAGGTCGTCGACCCGCGCACGCTGCAGCCGCTCGACACCGAGACGATCGTCGCGTCCGTCAAGAAGACGAACCGCGCCGTGACCGCGCACGAGGCCGTCACGCGGATGGGCTTCGGCGCCGAGCTCGCCGCCGTGATCCAGTACGAGGCGTTCGACTGGCTGGACGCGCCGGTCGAGCGCGTGGGCGCGAAGTTCGCGCCGCTCGCGTTCGCGCCCGTGATGGAGCAGTACGTCGTGCCGCAGGTCGACGACGTGCTCGCGGCGATCCGCCGGACGGTGGGGCGCAGTGGCGACTGAGGTCAAGCTCCCACGCCTCGGGCAGGGGATGGAGTCGGGGACGATCGTCCGCTGGCTCGTCGCGGAGGGCGAGCCGGTGAAGAAGGGCGATCCGCTCTACGAGGTCGACACGGAGAAGGTGACCCAGGAGGTCGAGGCCGAGGCCGACGGCGTGCTGCTGAAGATCGCCGTCGCGGAGGGCGAGGTGCCCGTCGGGCGCACGGTCGGGTTCATCGGCAGCGAGGGCGAGTCGGTGCCCGAGGGCTCCGGCAACGGCGCCGGACCCGCCGAGGCGCCCGCGGAGGCGCAGCCCGCCGGTGCCGAGCGGCCGGCCGAGGGCGCGGCACGAGAGCCCGAGCGCGAGCGCGGCCGAGAGGCCGCGGCGGCCGAGGCCGGAGCGCAGCCGGCGCCGACGGCGGCCCCGCGCGGCGACGGGCGCATCAAGGCGTCGCCCCTCGCCCGCAGGATCGCGCGCGAGCGCGGCGTCGACCTCGCGCAGGTCCGCGGCACCGGGCCCGAGGGACGGATCGTCGCCGAGGACGTCGAGCGCGCCCAGGCCGGGCCTGCCGCGCCGGCGGCCGGGCCCGCCGCGGCGGTCGAGCCCGGCGAGGTCGAGGTCGTCCAGCTGACGTCGATCCGCAAGACGATCGCGCGGCGGATGACCGAGGCGTGGCAGGCACCCGTCTTCCAGATCTCGATGTCCGCGGACATGACGCGGGCGAACGACCTGCGGGCGCGGCTCGTCGAGCGGCTGCGCGAGGGCGAGGCGAAGCCGACCGTCTCCGACGTCCTGACGAAGGTCGCCGCCGCAGCGCTGATGCGGCACCGCCAGGTGAACGCGACCTTCCACGGCGACGCCGTCCACCTCCACCCGAGCGCGAACGTCGGCATGGCCGTCGCCACGGAGCGCGGGCTCGTCGTCCCCGTGATCCCGGGCGCGGAGCGGAAGTCGATCGCCGAGCTCGCACAGGCGCGGGTCGAGGTGGTCGGGCGCGCCCGGTCGGGCAAGCTCCAGCAGGCCGATCTCGACGGCGGCACCTTCACGATCTCGAACCTCGGCATGTACGGCGTCGAGCAGTTCGTCGCCGTGCTCAACCCGCCGCAGGTCGCGATCCTCGCCGTGGGCGCGGCCGAGGAGAAGCCCGTCGTGCGCGACGGCGAGCTGCTGGTCGTGCCGCTCATGACGCTCACGCTGACGTGCGACCACCGCGCGGTCGACGGCGCGACCGCCTCCGAGTTCCTCGGCACCGTGCGCGCCCTCCTCGAAGAGCCGGCGCTGGCGCTGTGACGCCGACGGTCTGGTACCGCGTCCGCGACCTCGACGCGGGCCGCGCCTTCTACCGCGACCTGCTCGGGTTCGAGGAGCTCTCGTACGACGGCGAGGGGCGCGTCTCCCTCATGCGCCGCGACGCGATGGAGATCGGCATCGCCGAGGGCGAGCCGGTGGAGGCGGGCGTCGCGCACGTGGACGTGCCGGACGTGAAGGCGGAGGCCGAGCGGCTCCGCGCCGCGGGCGTCGAGGTGGGCGTCGTGCTCGAGCTGCACGGGACGATGCGCCTCCTCGACGTGTTCGACGCCGACGGCAACCGCGTGCAGCTCGCGCAAGAGCTCTAGGCGGGTCGACCCCCCGTACACTGCCGCCGTGATCCGCCGCGCCGGCCCGCAGGACGCGAGGTTCCTCCGCGACATGCTCCACCACGCGTTCTACTGGCGCGAGGGCGCCTCGAGCGACGAGGAGCCGACCTACCGGTACGTCTACAACTGGGGCCGCCCCGGCGACGCGGGCGTGATCGCGCTCGACGAGGGGTTCCCCGTCGGGGCCGCGTGGTACCGCCTCTTCACCGACGACCAGGCGGGGTACGGCTACGTCGACGCGCAGACGCCGGAGCTCGCGATCGCCGTCGTGCCGAGCCGCCGCGGCCGCGGGATCGGCGGCGAGCTGCTCGACGCGCTTCTGTCACGCGCGCGCGAGGAGGGGCACCGGAGCATCACGCTCGCCGTCGACGCCGGGAACCCGGCGATCCGCCTGTACGAGCGGTTCGGGTTCCGCGAGGCCCGGACCGAGGGGTCGACGGTCGTCATGCAGGCTGCTCTAGCATCGTCCGAAACCGACTGAGGAGCGAAGCGATGGAAGTCGACGTCGCCGTCCTGGGCGGAGGCCCGGGCGGCTACACCGCCGCGATCCGCGCGGCCCAGCTGGGCGCGACGGTCGCGTGCATCGAGAAGGAGCCCGAGCTCGGCGGCACGTGCCTCCGCGTGGGCTGCATCCCCACGAAGGCATGGGTGCAGACCGCGTTCGCGCTGAAGGAGGCGCACGAGAGCTTCGGCAAGTTCGGCGTGCGGGTGGGCGAGCCGCAGCTCGACTTCGGGGCCGCGAACGAGTGGAAGGCACTCGTCGTCGCGCAGATGACCGGCGGCGTCGCGCAGCTCTTCAAGGCGAACAAGGTGGAGTGGGTCAAGGGCACGGGCCGCTTCCGTGACGCGAACACGATCGCGGTCGAGGGCGGGGAGGACGTGACGTTCAAGCAGGCGATCGTCGCCACCGGCTCCTACCCGCTGCGCCCGCCGATCGACGGGCTCGACTCGCCGCGGTGCGTCGACTCCACCGGGCTGCTCGCGCAGACGGAGGTGCCGCGCCGGCTCGTCGTGCTCGGCGGCGGGATCATCGGCGTCGAGTTCGCCTCGATCTTCGCGCGCTTCGGCAGCGAGGTGACCGTGATCGAGATGCTCCCGCGGCTGATCCCGCTGGAGGACGAGGATGCCTCGAAGGAGCTCGCGAAGCAGTTCGGCAAGCGCGGGATCCGCCTGGAGCTCGGCAAGCAGTGCTCGCGGGTCGACGACACGGGCGGCGGTCTCGTCGTGCACTTCGGCGAGGGCGAGTCTGTCGAGGCCGACCTCATGCTCGTCGCCGTCGGACGCGGCCCGCTCGTCCAGGGCCTGGGGCTCGAGGAGATCGGCGTCGAGCTCGACCCGCGGAAGGGGATCGCGGCCGACGAGCACCGGCGGACGACCGTCCCCCACATCTACGCGGTCGGCGACTGCGCCGGCTACTGGCAGCTCGCGCACACCGCGTTCCGCGAAGGGGAGGTCGCCGCGGAGAACGCGACCGGGCACGACGCGGTCGTGAACAACCGCGCCGTCCCGCGGCCGATCTACACCGACCCGGAGATCGCCGGGGTCGGCCTGACCGAGGCCGAGGCGCGCGAGCAGTACGGCGACGACGTCGCGGTCGGCCGCTTCCCGTGGGCCGCGAACGGTCGCGCCGTGATGCAGAACGAGACCGCCGGCTGGGTGAAGTCGATCCACGAGACGCGCTACGGCGAGCTGCTCGGGCTCGTGATGGTCGGGCCGCACGTCACCGACCTCGTCGAGGCCGGGGTGGTGGCGATCGACGCGGAGGCGACCGTCGAGACCGTGAGCGACGGGATGACGGCGCACCCGACGCTCTCGGAAGCGATCAAGGAAGCCGGTCTCGTCGCGCTCGGGCGCGCGATCCACGTCGCCAACCGCCGGCCTGCGCCCGCGCGGGCGTAGGTCACCGTCACCGCGTACCCGCGGGCGCGGGTTCGTCGTTCCATCCACATGGCGGCGTCCCCCGCGCCTGCGGCGTCCGCGCGGCCCGACGAGGAGCTCGCACGGCTCTTCGAGCGGTACGCGGACGACGTCCTGCGCGTCTGCCGCTCGCGGCTCCGATCGTCGGCCGACGCGGAGGACGTCGCCCAGCAGGTCTTCGTCCGCGCGTACGGGGCGCTGCTCCGCGGCGAGCGCGTCCGGCTGCCCCGCCACTGGCTGCTGCGGATCGCCGTGAACGAGTGCCGGCGCCACCTGGAGCGGGTGCGCCGCGTCGACCTCGTCGAGTTCGACGAGGCGATCGACGCGCCGCAGGAGCCCGAGGAGTCACGCTGGACGCCGGGGGAGATCCGGCGCGCCCTCGACGAGCTCGTTCCCGCGCAGCGGGACGCGCTCGTCCTGCGCGAGCTCGAGGGGCGGAGCTACGCCGAGATCGCCGACCGGCTCCGGCTGTCCGTCTCGGCCGTCGAGACGCTGCTCTTCCGCGCGCGGCGGTCGCTGCGCGAGCAGCTCGACGGGGCGATCGCGTGCGGTGCGGCGGAGCGCGCCCTCTCGCTCGAGCTCGACGGCAGGCTCCCCGTGCCCGAGCGGTCGGAGCTCCGGGCACACCTCCGGGCCTGCCCCGACTGCCGGCAGCTCGCCCGGCGGACACGGGCCCGGCGCGGAGCGCTCCGGTCGCTCCTCCCGGCGCCGCTCCAGACCGCCCTCGCGTCCCTCGCCGGCAACGGCGGCGCCGTCGTCGCGGGCGGGGCGGCCGTCGGGACCGGGGTCGTGCTGAAGGCGGCGGCGCTGCTCGCGGCCGGCGCGGCCTCGGCGGGGCTCGCCGTGCGCGCGACCGCCGAGACGGCCGGGGTGACGGAGCCGGCGTCGGCGACCCGCACGGCTCGTGCCGTTCCGGTGCGTGCTCCGCGCGCGGAGCCGGGGTCCGCGCCGACGTCGATCGCGACGGCGCGGCCGCGCCCCGG
>JBLNEO010000053.1:0-5560 GCA_050262775.1 Pseudomonadota bacterium
ATCGAGTTCCTCCCGGGCGGCGGCGTGCTCGCTGCGGCAGAGCCGACCCGCCGCGGCGGCGGCAGCGCGATGGTGGAGACCCCGTCCGGCTAGCCCTGGCGGGACGCCGAAGACGGCGCGAAAGCGGACAAGTGACAGTCTGTTGCTTTGTCCCTTTCGCGCCGTCTTCGTGCTCCGGGCAGGAACGGCGGCCGGGCGGCACGAAGCGGCGGAACGGCGCCTCCCGCCCGTCGACCCAGACCTCGATGGGCGCGCGTGGGAAGGCGCGCACGCGTTCCGCGCACGCCTCGCACGCGGACCCTCGCTGGCGGCCACGGCGGCTGCGGCCGGAAGCCACCGCCGCCCGACGCCGTTTCGCGGATGCCGCTCGCGTGTGGACTGGCGCCGGCCGCGGCGGTTGCCGTCGCCGCCGGGAGTCCGCATCGGGCCGCGCGTGATCTGATCCTCGTGCGGACCCGCGTCGAGCCCACAGGCGAGACGCCCCGGCGCTCGTTCGTCAAGGAGCCGATCGTCCTGCCGGGGAGGACGAAGCGTCGAAAGGCGACACGTAACAGGCTGTTGCTTTGTCGCTTTCGCGCCGCATTCTCAGGACCCGGCCGAGAGCCGTGCGAGCGCGCCCGCGAGCACGTCGACCGCCAGCTCGCAGTCCTCGGGATCGCTCCACTCGTCCGGGTTGTGGCTGATGCCGCCGTTGCGGCTGCGGACGAAGAGCATCCCGCTCGCGACGCCCGCGGCTGCCAGCACGCCGGCATCGTGCCCGGCGCCCGAGGCGAGCTCGAGCACGGGGAGGCCGCGCGCGGCGATCGCATCCCGCGTCGCGGCGACCACGGCAGCGTCCATCGCGACCGGGTCGACCCCGACACCGGTCTCGAGCCCGACCGCGGCGAGCAGCGCGTCGAGCCGGGCCCGGTCCGGCGCCCGCACGTCGACGGTGAACGAGACCGCCCCGGGGATCACGTTGACGCCGCCGGGGTCGACGGCGAGCGTGCCGACCGTCGCCACCGACTCCGGGATCGCCCCGGCGGCATCCCGGATCGCGAGGATCCGCTCCGCCGCGGTGCAGAGCGCGTCGTCGCGGGCGTCCATCGGCGTCGTCCCCGCGTGCCCGGCACGCCCGCGGATCGTCACCGTCTGGCGCGAGTAGCCGACGATCCCGGTGACGGCCGCGAGCGGTGCGCCGGCGCGTTCGAGGCGCGGGCCCTGCTCGATGTGCAGCTCGAGGTACGCGTCCGGGAGCGACCCTGCCGCGACGCGGCCGCGGCTCCCCGCGCACCCGCGCTCCTCGTCGCGGAAGGCGACGACCGCGAGCCCCGGCACGCCGAGCCGCTCGACCGCCTCCAGCCCGCCGAGGACGCCGAGGACGCCGTCGAAGCGGCCGCCCGCCGGGACGGAGTCCAGGTGCGACCCCGTCCACACGCGCCGGCCTCCGCCGGAGACGCGCCCGACGAGGTTGCCCGCTGCATCGACCTCGACGTCGAGCCCGGCCTGCTCCATCCACCCGTGCACGAGCGTGTGCGCGGCGTCCTCGGCCGGCGAGTAGCCGATCCGGTCGCCGAGCGCGTAGACCTGCTCGATCCGCTCGAGGAGGCGCGTCACTCGAACCACGTCAGCGTCGCGAGCACGACGTAGAACCCCACGAGCGCCCAGCCCTCGAAGATCGCCGCCTGTCCGTCCCCCGTCACCTGCCACATCGCGATCGCGGTGAGGGCCAGCGCGGCGATGTAGACAGGGCCGACAACGAACGTCAGCCGCTCCTCGAAGAGGAGCGAGAGCAGCACGAGCACGGGGAGGAGGAACACGGCGATCTGCGCGACGGAGTTCTTCACCACGGAGATCGCGAGGTCGTTCTGGCGCTTCGCCGCGAGCACGATGCCGGCGACGTTCTCGACGGCGTTCCCGGCGATCGCCGCGATCACGAGCCCGGCGAAGGCGCGGGAGATGCCGAGGCGCTCGATCGCGCCGTCGAGCGAGCCGACGAACCACTCCGACGCGAGCGCCGCGCCGATCCCGCTCACCGCCAGGAGCGACACCGCGACCCACGTCGCGACGCGCGGGCGCGCGGCGGACGGCGGCTCGCCCCCGCCGCGGAGGTAGGAGAGGAGGAACGCTGCGTAGATCGACAGGAGCACGAGCGCGCCGATCACGGAGATCGCGACCTGGTGCTCGCTCGCGCGGTCGCCGACGGAGTTCGACGCGCCGAGGATGACGATCACGAACGTCGCGAGCAGGAGCAGCGTCGCCGTGTCGTTCGGCAGACGCGCGTGGAACCGCATCACGCGGTCGGAGCTGCGCGACGCGCCGGCGACGATCACGAGCCCCAGCACGAGCAGCGCGTTGGCGAAGAGCGAGCCGAGGATCGAGAACTTCGCGACGACGATCTCGCCCGCGCTGAGCGCGAAGAGGACGATGAAGAGCTCCGGAAGGTTCCCGAGCGTCGACTGCAGCACGCCGGTCGCGGCCGGGCCGAGGCGCTCGCCGATCGCCTCCGTCGCGAACGAGACCACCCAGGCCAGGCCCGCGAGCGCGATCGCCGACGCGGCGAAGACCACGACGTCGGTCGCCCCGGAGAGCTCGAGGACGGCGGTGACCGCGGCCGCGGCCGCGACGGCGGCGATCGCGATTCCCTCCCCGGTGCGCAGGCCGCCCGGCACTCGCGCGAGCCTACCGCCCCGTCAGCGGCCGGAGCCCGTACCACCCGACGACGGGGAAGAGGGCTGCGCCGGCGAACGCGACCTGCCACGACGTCGCGGTGACGGCGACCGCGAACGCCGCCGGGACGACGGCGCCGACCCCGGAGAGCACGGTCTGCTGGAACCCGATCGCCGCCCCGCTCCGGCGCGCACCGGCCACCTCCGCCGCGGCCGTGAACGCGAGGCCGTTCCACGCCATCGACAGCGTTCCGGCGACGACGAACGCCGGCACCACGATCCACAGCGGCGAGGCGAGCACCGCCGCCGTGACCCCGAGCGCGGCGGCGCTCGCGAGCCCGACGAGCCGCAGCGGCCGCACCCGCGAGCGCACGACGTCCGACCAGCGCCCGGCGGCGATCCGCGCGGCCACCGCGAGCACCTGCACGGCCGCGAGCACAGCGGCCGCCCTCGCGTTCGAGAGGCCCCGCTCGTCGTGGAGGAACAGGACGACGAACCCCGTGACGGTGACCTGCGCGACGAGGTAGAAGCCGCCCGAGAGCGCGACACGCCAGAGGCGCACGTCGCGCAGCACGGACGGCGCCTCCTCGACCTCCGACGGCGCCCCCGGCCGGTCGCGAACGACGACCGCCGCCACCGCGGCCCCGGCCACGCACAGGCCGGCCAGCACGAGGAACGCCGCCTCGATGCCTCCGGCGTCCACGATCGTCGGCAGCATCAGCGCCGCAACGGCGCCGCCGACGGGGATCGCCGCCTGGCGGACGCCGAGGGCGAGCCCGCGCTCCCCGGCGTCGAACCACGCCATCACCGCGCGGCCGCTGGCGGAGTTCGTACTCGTGCCGGCGGCGCCCGCGAGCGCGAGCAGCACGGTCAGCGCCACCCACCCCGGGGCGAACGCCGCGCCCACGAGGAAGCAGCCGCACAGGCCGATGCCCGACGCGAGGACCAGGCGCTCGCCGATCCGGTCGGCCAGGATCCCCCACGGGAGCAGGGTGAACAGCGGCCCGATCCACATCCCCGACAGCACGACGCCGAGCTGGGAGAGCGAGATGTCGTACTCCGCCCGGATCGCCGGCGCCATCACGGGCGTCCCGATGAGCGCGGCCGACATCGTCGCGGCCGCGGCGGTCCCGGCGGCCAGCACCGCCCACCGGTAGCGGTCGCGCGCTACAGGCCGAACGGGTTGAACGGGCGCGATCCCGTCGAGACGAGCACCGACTTCGTCTCGAGGTAGAGCTCGAGCGTCTCGATCCCGAGCTCGCGACCGAAGCCCGACTGCTTGTAGCCGCCGAACGGGATCCCGGGGAACGCGGTGTACGGCATGTTGATCCCGACGGTGCCCGACGCGATGCGCGACGCGACCCGGTGCCCGCGCGCGGGGTCGCCCGTCCACACCGTCGCCATCAGCCCGTACTCGACGTCGTTCGCGAGGCGGATCGCCTCGGCCTCGTCGGCGAACGGCATCACGGTGACGACGGGGCCGAAGATCTCCTCGCGCGCGCACTCCATCGCGCCCTCGACGCCCGCGAGCACCGTCGGCGGGTAGAACGCCCCGGGACCGTCGGGGACGGAGCCGCCGGTGACGGCCTCGGCGCCCTCGGCGCCGGCGCGCTCGACGAACCCGTGGACGCGGTCGCGATGGGCCCGCGAGATCAGCGATCCGACCTGCGTCTCCGCGTCGAGCGGGTCCCCCACGCGCAGGCCCCGTGCCAGCTCGGCGAAGCGCGCGACGAAGTCGTCGTAGGCCGACTGCTCGACGAGGATGCGCGAGCGCGCCTCGCAGCTCTGCCCGGCGGAGTTGTAGATCGACCACACCGCACTCGGGATCGCGTCGTCGAGGTCGGCGTCGGCGAAGACGATGTTGGGGCTCTTGCCGCCGAGCTCGAGCGTCACGCGCTTGATCGGCTCGGAGCACAGGCGCATGATCTCGCCGCCCGTCCGCGTGGAGCCGGTGAACGCGACCTTGTCGACGCCCGGGTGGCGGACGAGGTAGGCGCCGGTCGTGGGCCCGTCGGCGGGAACGACGTTGAGCGCCCCGGGCGGGAAGCCGACCTCCGCGGCGAGCTCCGCGAGCCGCAGCGCCGTGACCGGCGTCTGCGGGTCCGGCTTGAGCACGACGGCGCAGCCGGCGGCGAGCGCGGGCGCGAGCTTCCACGTCGCCATCATCAGCGGGTAGTTCCACGGGACGATCTGCCCCGCGACGCCGACCGGCTCCTTGCGCGAGTAGAAGAGCAGCGAGCCGCCGATCGGGTTCGACCGTCCGGCGATCGAGGCGATCGCCGACGCGTAGAAGCGGAAGTTCTCGGCGCCCTGCGCGACCTCGCCCTTCACCGACGAGATCGCCTTGCCGACGTTGCGGGACTCGAGCTCGCCGAGCTCCCTGCGGTTCGCGACGATCGCGTCCGCGAGCGCGTGCAGGAGGCGCGACCGCTCGGTCGGCGGCGTCTTGCCCCACGGGCCGGCGAGCGCGCCGCGCGCAGCCTCGACCGCGCGGTCGACGTCGTCCTCGCCGGCCATCGCCGCGCGCCCCAGCGACGCGCCGGTCGCCGGCTCGACGAGCTCGCGCAGCTCCCCCGAGGCCGGCTCGACCGACTCGCCGCCGATGAACAGCCCGTACTCGCGCTCGACCGCGACGCTCACGCGGCGGACGATAGCGGGGCGAGGTCGGCGACGCGGGTCTGCTCCGTCAGCAGGCGCCGGAAGCGGTCGTCGCGTCCGGCGACGTGCCGGCGGACGAGGTCGCCGCCGAGCGAGTACGTCGACGCGTAGGCCCGCCAGAGGGGGTCGAGGACGAAGCCGACCATCGACCGGGCGTAGTCGGTGGTCATCGCCGACCAGCGCTCGGCGTACGCGACCGCCTCGTCCTCCGAGGCGCCCTGCTCGTGGATCATGAGGGCGAGGTTGACGCCGAC
>JBLNEO010000054.1:0-3292 GCA_050262775.1 Pseudomonadota bacterium
TTGCTGCGCAGGCGCTCACGGATCTCACGCCGGGCGACGAGCATGACCGCGCGCCGCGCGCTCATCGCGCCACCAGCTCCAGGAACAGCTCGGCGAGCGACGGCGGTCCGTAGCTGAACGCCACGACGCGCCCCGACCGCTCGGCCTCGGCGAGCACCTGCTCGGGATCCACGTCCCGGCTCGCCAGCAGCCGCAGGTCGCCGTTGCTCCGCTCGACCACGTCGATGCCGTCGACGTGGGGCAGCCACTGCGGCGGCGCATCCTCGAGCAGCAGCTCGATCCGGCGGCGTTCCGACGCCCGTCGCAACGCGTCGAGGTCGCCGGCCGCGACGACGCGGCCGTGGTCGACGATCGCGACCTCCTCGCAGATGTCCTCGACGAGGTCGAGCTGGTGGCTCGAGAAGAGCACCGCCGCGCCGCGCGCCGTCTCGTCGCGCAGGACCTCCGCAAGCGTGTGGACGGCGACCGGGTCCAGTCCGGCAAACGGCTCGTCGAGGACGAGCAGCTCCGGGGCGTGCAACAGCGCCGCCGCGAGCTGCGCCCGCTGCTGGTTGCCGTGCGAAAGCTCTTCGACCTTCGCCTCGGCGCGGCCGGCGAGGCCCAGCCGCTCGAGCCAGCGCGCGGCCGCCGCCTGTGCCGCGCCGTCGCTCATGCCGTGGAGCATCCCGAAGTACGCGAGCTGCTCGCCGACGGGCATGCGCGGGTAGAGGCCGCGCTCCTCCGGCATGTAGCCGAAGCGCAGCCGTTCCTCGAGGCCGATCGCGGCGTCGTCCCACGTCACGGCACCCGAGTCGGGCGCCACCAGGCCGAAGATCGTCCGCATGACGGTGGTCTTGCCGGCACCGTTCGGCCCGAGGAAGCCGAGCATCCGCCCGCGCTCCACCGACAGCGAGCAGCCGTCCAGGGCTTGCACCTCGCCGAACCGCTTGCGGATGTCCATGACACGCAGCACGGCGCTCAGTGCGACGCCCGCGTGCGGCGCGGTTCTTCGATGGGCCTCTCACGGTCGGGCGCGGCCGGACGCGCGCGCACCGATCGGACCTCTGTGTCCGGTGCCACGGGACACCTCCTCGACCCAGCGCTCAGAGCGGGACGCCGCGACGCTGGGCGGTCCCTCCGAGCCTTGCCTCGCGGCCCGTGGGGCGCATCCGCAGAAAGTGCGCATCCCTGTTCCCTGCGGGCGATCAGGGGGTCCCGAGGAGCGCGCGGTCGAAGAAGTCGACAACGCGCCGCTCGTACTCCCGCGGTCTCGCCTGGAAACCGCCCACGTGGCCGGCCTCGGCGATCTTCCAGAGTGCCTTCGGCGCCCCGGCCGCGCGGTAGTAGTCGGCGTTGAAGCCCTCCGAATCGACGCCGCGGCCGGCGTAGATGAGGAAGACGTGCCGCGGCGCGATCCGGGGCACGAGCGCCTCGAGCGACGGGGGCGGTCGCGAGCCGCTCAGGACCGCGACCGCGGCCGTCTGCACCGCCGCCTCCGGCAGCGCGAGCCAGCCGCGCGGGCCGCGGAGCACGTCCTCTCTCACCGAGCGTCCGCCGGCGCCTTCGGAGACGACGGCGTGCAGACCCTTGTTGGCCGCCGCGGCCTGCAGCATCATCTCGCCGCCGACGGAGAAGCCGATGCCGCCGATGCGGCGGTCCTGCACGTCGGGCCGTCGCTGGAGCCATGCGACGGCGGCGTCGATGTCCTTCGCGTCGTCCCAGCCGAACAGATTCGGGTCGCCGTCGCTGTCGTCGTAGCCGCGTGCGTCGACCAGGAGCACGCCGTAGCCGTGGCGGACGAGCAGCCGCGCCTGGGGCAGCTTGCCCGCACGCGTCGGGTAGGAGATCACGGCCGCGCCGTTGCGGGAGGGGACGTACCAGGCCGCGAGCCGGAGGTGGTCGCGTGTCGTGAGCGTCACCTGCCGGTAGGGACGTCCGAGATCGGCGGGCTCGACCGGCTGGCGCGGCCGATGCGTGGCGAGGATCGCGATGGCGATCGGGACGACGAGGCAGTAGGCGGCGACGGCGCCCGCAACGGCGAGTCCGGCCCGACGGAGCCAGCGGAGCCGGCCGGGCCTGCGGGAGCGCCACAGCAGTCGGATTGCGAGTGTGAGGAGCGCGAGTCCCACCGGCGCGAGCAGAAAGCCCGTCCAGTCCTCGCCGCGGGCCCCGACGGAGCGAGCGTCCGCAGCTGCGAGCGCGGCCCCTTCGAGTGCGAGCACGCCGAGGACCGCGGCGAGGGCGCAGCGCGCCCCCGTCGAGAGCCGCCGAAAGAGCACGAGCGCGGCCGCGAGGATCGCGAGCGTCGCCGAGCCGCGTAGCAGGTGGTCGCCCGGCCCCGTGCCCGGCTCGGGGGCGATGAACGAATCGACGACGGCATGGACGGCCAGGAGCGCGACGGCGACGCCGAACACGGCTTCGATCCGCATCAGTGCGGGGAACGCGGCCCGGCGAACGCGGTTGTCAGCGTCCGCCCTCGCCCGACGATGCAGGGCCTCGGCGAGGATCGCGTGGATCGACCTCGCCGCGGTCGGATCCAGCGTCCGTTGCATCGAGCCCCTTCCCCGTCGATCGTCCTCTCCGCGACTCTCGGTCGCCGAGCCTCCGGGTGCATCCGGGGCGGCTACGTGTCGACGGATGCGTAGTCGTCCGCGCGGGGCGGTTCAGCACGACTCCCGCGACGACGCGCCTCCGCGTCCTCGCGTGCGCCCGGCGCTCGCTCGGCGGCAGTGGTCCGCGAGGTCGCCGAGTTCGTCTCGGCTGAGGACGATCGGCTACTCTGGCCCCCACGGGGCGTGGCGCAGCCTGGTTAGCGCGCCAGTCTGGGGGACTGGAGGTCCCGAGTTCGAATCTCGGCGCCCCGACTCACGGAGAGAGCCCTGCAAACGCGGGGCTTTCGTTCTTCTCGAGAGCGCACGACGGCCCGTCATTGCGTCCACTCGTGCCGAGCCCTCGGGACCGCCACCGGTGAAGGCAGACCCGATGGTTCGCGCGCCAGTCGTGGAACTCGAGGTGGCCTCACGCTGACCTGGAAGATCAGGCGGGTGTCGAGCTGCGTCGGCACCTCCTCGACATCGGTACGCGGTTGACGCAGGCCTCCGGGCCGCCCCTTCACGGCGGATTCACGCCACGGACCTACCGTGGCGACGTCGCGTCGTCGCCGCCGACCGGAGCGGCTCCGTCGGCCGCCCGGCCGCAACGATGTTGTCCACCTCACAGGAGAGCCGTACATGAAGACGCTGTCCCTCCTCGTCAGCGCCGTCGCCCTGACGGTGCTCGCGCTCGGCGCGGGCTCCACTTCGGCGGCGACCGT
>JBLNEO010000055.1:0-6442 GCA_050262775.1 Pseudomonadota bacterium
CCCCCCCCCCCGGCGGGGTCTCTAGCGTGTCGTGTCTGGGGGGGCCCACTCGGGGGCGGCCCCCGCCGGGGCGGGGGGGGGGGCCGCCGGGGGGCGGCGGCGTCCCCTGCTCGTTGCGGACGAGGTTCTTCAGGCGGGACACTGCGCACCTCGCAGTCCGACGTAGCGGGTGGAGCTCGCGCGTTCCTCGTCGAGGAGGATCTCGCGGATGTCCTCGGGGTGGAGGTCGCGGCCGCCGAGGCCGTAGACGTAGCTGCGCACGGGCCGGCCGAGCACCGCCGCGATCTCCGCCGCGAGGGGCGCCATGCCGCCCGGCGAGTCGGCGCGGTCGAGGACGGCGACGACGGGCGTGCGAAGGAGGGCGGCATGGAGGCGCGCGCGGGGGAGGGGGCGGAACGAGCGGAGCTCGAGCAGGCCGACGGGCTCGCCGCGCTCGCGCAGCTCGTCGACGACGTCCTTGACGGTGCCGCCGGTCGAGCCGAGGCAGACGATCGCGTGCTCGGCGTCCTCGAGCTCGTACGGCTCGATCGCGTGGTACCGGCGCCCGGAGAGCTCCGCGAACTCGGCGGCGACCTCCTCGACGACGCGCAGCGCCGCGGCCATCGCGGCGACCTGCTGGTAGCGCAGCTCGAAGTACGCGTCGGGCATCGCGAACGGCCCCTGCGTCGTCGGGTCGGCGACGTCGAGCAGCGCGTTCGGGATCGCGTACTCGCCGACGAAGGAGCGCACGGCGTCGTCCGGGAGCAGCGTCACGGGCTCGGCCGAGTGGGTGATCGTGAAGCCGTCCTGGCAGACGAGCACCGGCAGCAGCACGTCCGGATGCTCGGCGATGCGCGGCGCCATCACCATCAGGTCGTACGCCTCCTGGGCGTTCTCCGCGAACAGCTGGATCGCGCCGGAGTCGCGGACGAGCATCGAGTCGGAGTGGTCGCAGTGGATGTTGATCGGGCCGGAGAGGGCGCGGTTGCCGACCGCCATCACGATCGGGGCGCGCATCGCCGCCGCGATGTAGACGACCTCGGCCATGAGGGCCAGGCCCTGCGACGAGGTGGCGGTAATCGTGCGGGCGCCGGCGAGCGCGCTGCCGATCGCTGCGCTCATCGCCGAGTGCTCCGACTCCACGTTCACGACCTCGCCGTGCGCGCGTCCCTCCGCGGCGAAGCGGGCGAAGCCCTGGATCATCGGCGTCTGGGGCGTGATCGGGTAGACGGGGACGACGTCCGGGTCGATCTGGCGCATCGCCTCGGCGACCGCCTCGCCGCCGGTGATCACGCGTGCCGGGAGCGCCTCGGTCGCGGTCGTCATTCCGCCACCATCTCGATCGCGCCGACGGGGCAGACGGTCGCGCAGAGCTCGCAGCCCTTGCAGTAGTCGAGGTCGATCCCGGCGAAGGCCGTGCCGTCGGTGTCGACGGCACCGTCCGGGCAGTAGAGCCAGCAGAGCAGGCAGTCGATGCACGCGTCGACGTCGACGCTCGGGCGGAGCCCCGTCCGCCAGCTGCCGGTGTGGGGACGTGCCACCTCGCGCGGCCGGACGACGCCGCCGGCGGTCAGCTCGCGCCAGGTCACGCCGCCCATCGCCACCCCTCCAGGACCGCCACGCGGACGGCCTCGGCGTCGGCTTTCCTCCCGAGCAGCTCCGCGGCCGCGTCGGCGACGTCCTCGCCGTCGGGCTCGCCGAGGGTCGCCGCGAGGGCGCCGACCATGACGAGGTTCGCGAACTTCGAGCCGTGCGCCGCGGCGAGCCGCGTCGCCGGGACGGCCCGGACGCGGGCGCGTCCGAGGTCGGGCGCCTCGTCGGCGTTGACGAGCACGACGCCCCCGCGTGCCAGCCCCTCCGTCACGTCGAGCTCGTGCAGCAGCGACGGCTCCAGCACGACCACCACGTCGGGCGTCGTGACCGAGTCGTGGCGCCGGATCGGACGGTCGTCGATCCGCGTGTACGCGCGAAGGGGTGCACCGCGCCGCTCGGGCCCGTACTCGGGGAACGCCTGGACGCTCTTCCCCGCGCGCAGCGCGGCGTTCGCGTAGAGCTGCGACGCCGTCTTCGCGCCCTGGCCGGCGCGCGCATGCCAGCGGATCTCCTTCACGGCGTGCTCCCGAGCCACGCGTCCACGCCGCGCGCGGCCACCTTCGCGGCGCGCACCGCCTCGACGACCGTGGCCCCGCCGTTGATCGCGTCGCCGGCGGCGAAGTACTTCGGGTTCGTCGTGCGCCCCGTCTCCGGGTCGACGACGATGCGTCCGCGCTCGAGCTCGAGCCCGTCGATCCAGGCCAGGAACCCGGCACGGGGCTGCTGGCCGATCGCCTCGACGACGGTGTCGACGGGGAGCAGGAACTCGGAGCCCGGCACCTCCTCGGGACGGCGGCGGCCGCTCGCGTCGGGCGGGCCGAGCTTCGCGCGCCGGCACTCCACGGCCTCCACGCGCTCCTCGCCGAGGTAGCGCACGGGGATCGTCAGCCAGCTGAAGCGGACGCCCTCCTCCTCGGCCTCCTCGACCTCGTGGGCGTACGCGGGCATCTCGGCGCGCGTGCGCCGGTAGAGCATCGTCACCTCGTCCGCGCCGAGCCGCAGCGACTCGCGGGCGACGTCGACGGCCGTGTTCCCGCCGCCGACGACGGCGACGGCGCGGCCGACGGCCGGCGGCTCGCCCGTCTTGAGCCGTTCGATGAACGGGAGCGAGCGCCAGACGCCGTCCAGGTCGCCGCCGGGGCAGCCCGACTCGGAGTCGTCGCCCATGCCGACGGCGAGGACGATCGCGTCGAAGTCCTCCTCGAGCTCCGCGAGCGCGGCCGGGCTGTCGATGCCGAGGCCGAGCTCGAAGGAGACGCCGAGCTCCATCAGCAGGCGCGCCTCGTCGGGCAGCGGCTCGCGCACCTGGCGGTACGGCGCGATCGCGTAGCGCGCGAGCCCGCCGGGCTCGGGGCGCTCGTCGAAGACGGTGACGTGGTAGCCGCGCGCGCCGAGCTCGCCGGCGCAGGCGAGGCCCGCCGGGCCCGCGCCGATCACGGCGACGTCGTGCCAGTTGTAGGGGAGGCGCTCGCGCAGCGGGAGGTCGGCGGCGAGCGCACGGTCGGCGGCGAAGCGCTGGAGCCGGGCGATCTCGATCGGGCGACGACCCTCGTGGGGGAGGATGCAGGCGCCGACGCAGAGCGTCTCGACCGGGCAGACCCGCGCGCACGTCCCGCCGAGGAGGTTCTCCCCGAAGATGATCTCGGCTGCGCGGTCGTGCTCGCCCGCCGCGATCGCCGCGACGAAGCCGGGGACGTCGACGTCGGCGGGGCAGGCGACCGTGCACGGTGCGGCGGCGTGGCGGCCGCCGCACTCGAGGCACCGGTCGGCCTCGAGCAGCGCAGCGGGCTCCGAGAGGGGCGGGGCGAGCTCCTCGAAGCCGGAGAGCGTCTCGGTCGCCGTCGTCATTGCCTCCGACTGTGGCAGTCGTGCAGCGCCGCCGGATCCGCGCCGACGCGGACCGCGGGCGCGGGAACTCCGTATCCGGGCCTTCGGGGCGCCGTCAGGAGCGGTGCGGCCGCTCGACCGTGCTCGCGGCGTGCTGGCCCGCGAGGTCGACGGCGAGCGCGAAGAGCAGGGCGCCGGCCCAGAAGTTGACGGGGTCGAAGACGAGCGGCTCCTCGTCGCCGACGAGGTCCCAGATCAGCCAGACGAGGAACCAGACGAGCGTCATCGCATCCTCCTCAGAGGTCGGTGGGTCGCGACGATCGTCGCGTGGGGGCGCCTGCGGCGGCATCGGGACCCGCCCGCAGCACCGGCGCGCGCGACCCGTAGTTGCCCGCGGGCGCCCTCGGCGGACGACCTGATGACGCGCGCCCACGCGCGCGCAACGCTCGGGCGGACATGACGTACACCGCGACCGCCCGCTCCGTTCCGGGGACGCTCCGGCAGGAGCTGCTCGTCGGCGGCCGCCACCGGCTCGTCACCGACCAGGCACTCGAGCACGGCGGCGACGACGAGGGGCCCTCGCCGCACGAGCTCCTCCCGGCGGCGCTCGCCGGCTGCGTCGCGTTCGTCCTGGAGCGCTACGCCCGCACGAAGGGCTGGGAGCTCGGTGAGGTCGAGGTCGACGTGGAGTACGACCCCACCTCGACGCCGAGACACTGCGAGATCGTCGTCTCGACGACGGCCGACCTCTCGCCCGAGCAGCTCGAGCGTCTCGAGCGCGCCGCGGCCGCCTGTCCCGTCCGGCGGTCGTTCGAGCGCGGCTTCGAGTTCGTCGAGCGGTTCGAGCTCAGGAGCGCGGTCGCCCGATGACCCGGTCGCGGATCGTCGTCCTCGGAGCCGGCACCGGCGGGACGATCGTCGCCAACCGCCTCCGGCGGCGCCTCGACGCCGACAAGGCCGAGATCCACGTCGTCGACGTCGACGACCGGCACCTCTACCAGCCCGGCCTCCTCTTCCTCCCATTCGGGCTCACGGACCCGCGCGCGCTCGTCCGCCCGCGCCGCAGCCTGCTGCGCGGCGGCATCGTCTTCCACGAGGGCGAGACGGCCGCGCTCGAGCTCGAGCGCGCCGAGGTCGAGCTCGCCGACGGCACGCGGCTCCCCTACGACGTGCTCGTGATCGCGACCGGTGCGCGCCTGCAGCCCGAGGAGACCGAGGGCCTCCTCGCCGACGGCTGGAACGAGCGCGTCTTCACCTTCTACACCGTCGAGGGCGCCGAGGCGCTGCGCGAGGCGCTCGCGTCGTTCGGCGGCGGGCGCGTCGTCGTGAACGTCGTCGACATGCCGATCAAGTGCCCGGTCGCGCCGCTCGAGTTCGCCTTCCTCGCCGACTGGCACTTCCGCCGGCGCGGGATCCGCGGACGGGTCGACCTGGTCTACGCGACGCCGCTCGACGGGGCCTTCACGAAGCCGATCGCCTCCGAGCGCCTCGCCGGGCTGCTCGCCGAGAAGGAGATCGAGCTCGCGACCGAGTTCAACGCCGGCGAGGTGGACGGCGTCGGCGGCACGCTGACCGCGTTCGACGGCAGGACGCTCGACTTCGACCTCCTCGTCACCGTGCCGCTCCACGGCGGCGCCGCGTTCGTCGACCGCACCCCCGACCTCGGCGACGCGCTCGGCTTCGTCCGCACCGACCGGCACACGCTCCGGAGCGCCGCCGCGGCGAACGTGTTCGCGCTCGGGGACGCGACGGACGTGCCGACCTCGAAGGCGGGCTCGGTCACGCACTTCCAGGCCGAGGTGCTCGTCGACAACGTCGAGCGCTTCCTCGCGGGACGCGAGCTCGCGGCCGACTTCGACGGTCACGCGAACTGCTTCGTCGAGACGGGTCACCGGAAGGCGCTCCTGATCGACTTCAACTACGACACGGAGCCGCTGCCGGGCCGGTTCCCGACGGCTGCCGGGCCGCTGTCGCTCCTGCACGAATCCCACGTCAACCACCTCGGGAAGCTGCTCTTCCGGCCGGTCTACTGGCACGGCCTCCTGCCCGGGCGCGACCTCCCCGGCCTCGGGCCGAGGATGCCGACGGCCGGAAAGCGGCGTCCCGTCTCCGCCGCGACCTGAAGGGACTGCCATGACCACCCTGCCGACCGCACCCGACGTCGACGCCGAGGGCTTCCTGCTCGACCCGCAGCAGTGGAGCGAGCCGCTCGCCGAGGAGATCGCCCGCGCCAACGGGATCGAGGAGCTGACGCCGCGGCACTGGCTCGTCGTCCGGTTCATGCGCGACCGCTACCTCGAGACCGGGTCGGCGCCCACCATCCGCGCGCTCGGCAAGGAGTCGGGCGTGCCCGTCAAGGAGCTCTACGAGCTCTTCCCGAAGGGGCCGGCGAAGCTCGCGGCCAAGATCGGCGGCATCCCGAAGCCGCGCGGCTGCATCTAAGGAGGCGCACACACGATGACGGAGCTGCTCGAACGCGAGACGGCCGCGGAGGCCGCATCCCGCCCCACGATCGAAAAGGTGTCGATCGTCGTCTCGAAGGGGTCGCTCGAGGGGATCTACCCCGCGCTGATCATGGCGAACGGCGCACGCATGGAGGGGATCGAGGCCGACCTCTTCTTCACCTTCTTCGGCCTCGACGCGATCCGCCGCGACCGGATCGGGAAGATCAAGGTCGCCACGGTCGGGAACCCCGGCATGCACCTGCCGACGCTGGTGGGCGCGCTGCCCGGCTTCTCCGCGCTCGCCACGCGGATGATGCAGCGGCAGATGGAGAAGCTCGACATCCCGCCGATCCCGGAGTTCGTCGAGCTCGTCGCCGACGCGGGCGTCGGGCTGTACGCCTGCCGCGCGAGCGTCGACATGTTCGGCGTCGAGCTCGCGGACTTCGTGCCGCAGGTGCGCGACGTGATCTCCGTCGGCGAGTTCTACGAGCTCGCCGCCGGCGGCGAGATCGTCTTCACGTAGTCCTCGCGCGCGCGGTGAGGCGGGGTGGGGGGGGCCGGCGGCCCCCGCCCCCCCCCCCCCCGCCCCCCCCCCCCCG
>JBLNEO010000056.1:0-6576 GCA_050262775.1 Pseudomonadota bacterium
GCCGTGCACGAGGCGCGCGTGACGGGGTCGCCGACGAACGCGACGTACGGGTGCGCGTCGCCGTCCGGTGTCCCCCCGATGATCGCGCCCGCCGAAGGGACGACGGAGATCGCGCACACAAACAGGACCATCAGGGTGAAGCGCCGCATGGCGCTGACAGTAACGACGGCGGCAGCCGGCGTCCATCCCCCGAAACGGGGTCGGGTAGGGTCGCGCCGTGATCGAGGTCGACGGGCTCCACAAGCGGTACGGCGCAGTACGAGCGGTCGACGACCTCAGCTTCCGCGCGGCGCCCGGCAAGGTGACCGGATTCCTCGGCCCGAACGGCGCCGGGAAGTCGACGACCCTTCGCGCCGTGCTTGACCTCGTCCATCCGGACGGGGGGCACGTGCTGGTGCTCGGCCGGCGCTACGTCGACCTCGACCGGCCGGCGGAGCGCGTCGGTGCGATCCTCGAGGCGTCGGAGATCCACCCGGGGCGCTCCGGCCGGAATCACCTACGCCTGCTGGCGCGCGCCGCCGGGATCCCGCGCGCCCGCGTGGACGACGTCCTGCGGCTCGTCGAGCTCGAGGGCGCCGCGGACCGTCGCGCGGGCGGCTACTCGCTCGGGATGCGGCAGCGGCTCGGGCTCGCGACGGCGCTCCTCGGCGACCCGGAGGTGCTGATCGCGGACGAGCCCGCGAACGGCCTCGACCCGCAGGGGATTCGGTGGCTGCGCGACTTCCTGCGCGCGCTCGCCGCGGACGGGCGCACCGTCCTCGTGTCCTCGCACGTGCTCGCCGAGGTCTCGCAGACTGCGGACGAGATCGTGATCATCAACCGGGGGCGACTCGTGCTCCAGGGTCCGATGCAGGAGGTGCTCGCGCGCGCCGCCGGCGGGACCCGCGTCCGGAGCCCCGACGCGCCGCGGCTCCGTGAGCTCCTCGCCGCCGAGGGGCTCGCCGCCGACGGCTCGGGGGACGGGACGCTGCTCGTGCAGGGCCCGCCCGAGCGCGTCGGCGAGATCGCGGCGGCCGCCGGCGTCGTCCTCCACGAGCTGTCGGCGGAGCGCGCGACGCTCGAGGAGGTCTTCCTCGAGCTGACCCAGTCGGAGGAGCAGCCGGCGTGACCGCGCTCCTCGCGTCGGAGTACCTCAAGCTCCGCACCGTCCGGTCGTTCTGGGGGTACCTGCTCGCGCTGCTCGCGCTCGCGGGGATCGGTGCCGCGGGGACGATCGGCAGCGCGACCGAGCGCGACCGCGCGGCGGACACGTTCCTGCCCGACCTCGCGGGGGTCGCCAGCGTCGCGTCGCTGATCGCGCTCGTCCTCGGGATCGTCGTCGTGACGGGCGAGTTCCGGCACGGGACGATCACGCCGACGTTCCTCGTCACGCCGCGACGCGAGCGCGTGCTGGCGGCGAAGCTCGGGTTCGGCGTCCTCGGCGGCGTCGTGCTCGCGCTCCTCGCGCTCGTCATCGTGGCCGCCGTGGCCGTCCCGTGGCTGCTCGCGCTCGGCGACACGCAGGCACTCGACGCGGACACGGTCGAGAAAGCCGCGCGCGTCGTGCTCCAGGCTGCGCTGTGGGCGGCGCTGGGGGTCGCGCTGGGTGCCGCCGTACAGGGGCAGGTGGCGGCGCTCCTCGGCGCGTTGATCTGGATCCTCCTCGCCGAGACGCTGCTCCGTGCGCTGCTCGGCGTCATCGACCTCGACACCGTGGGCGAGTTCCTGCCGAACGCGGCGCTGTCCGGTGTCGGAGGCGACGTGGGGGAGGAGAGCCTCTCGTTCGTGCCGGCCCTGCTCGTCTCGCTCGGCTGGATCGCGCTCATCGGCACCGTCGGCGTGCTCCGGACGTCGAGGACCGACGTCACCTGATCCTCCGGCCGCTCACGCCCCTCGACGCCGACACGCTCGTCGAGGCTCCCGGCCCCGGCCGGGAGAGGGTGCGCGCCCGGCTCGCCCGTCCCCGGACGCTCGACGTCGAGGGGGTGCTGGAGCTCGGGATCGAGGTCGACGGGCGGCTCGTCGGCGACGTGCAGGCGCGCGCGCCGCGGCATGCGTTTCCGCCGGGCGTGTGCGAGCTCGGGATCACCCTTCGCCCCGAGGCGCGCGGCCGCGGCATCGGGCGTCTGGCGGTCGCGCGCTTCACCGCGCTCCTGTTCGCCGAGCACCGGATGGCGCGCGTCCAGGCGTCGACCGGGGTGGACAACGTCGCGATGCGGCGCGTCCTCGAGGCGCTCGGCTGGGAGCTCGAGGGCGTCCTCCGCGACTACTTCCCGCGCGACGGCGGCGGGCGGGAGGACGCCGTGCTGTACGCGACGACGGCGGGCGCCGCCCGTCGGCCCACCTGAGGACTCGTCACGGCTCCCAGGGCCGGAGCCGCGGCCGCCACGGGGGCACCGCGCGGCGGTACGCCTCGTACGCCTCGCCGAACCGCCGTTCCAGCGTCGGCTCCTCGTACAGGCGGACGAACGCCGCCACGACGACGGCGAACGCGGCGGCGTACGCCAGCAGGATCGGACGTGCGAGCAGCAGCGCCTGGCCGACGATCGTGGCGGCGACGGCGAGGTACATCGGGTTTCGGACGTAGCGGTACAGGCCGCCGACGACGAGTTGCTCGGTGGGCGCGACGGGCGCAGGGGTGCCGCGCCCTTCGAGGACGAAGCGCGCGAACGCGTGGAGGAGGACGCCGAGGCCGGCGGCGACGAGCAGCGCGCCGGCGACGCGAAGCGGGAGCCATGTCCCGCGGGCTTCCCACCCCGTCAGCAGCCACGGGACCACGCCGGCGACGATGCCGGGCGCGAGCACGAGGAAGACGACGCTTCCCGCTGCGGCCCGCGCCGTTCTCATCCGCCCCGCCGCTCAGCGCGAGGCGAGACCCGCACCTGCGGCACGCCCAGTTCGTCGGCCGCGATCTCCCTGCGTGGAGGTGAAGAGCACGCGCACGAGGCCGAGCATCCCAACCGGCCCGTGCCGGCGCCACGGGGGTAGCCGACCTCGACGGGGGCGGGCAGCCGTACCTGCTCGCCGTCCCGGGCGAGCGAGCGGGAGGCCGGCGCGCGCCGCGGCCGGCCTCCGTGACGGCGACGAGCCGGAGCGGCTTCAGGGGTGACTGCGTCGCCTCCCGGCCGTCCGTCGCATCGAGCCTCGCTCGCGGCGGTCGGCGCCGCATCGGGGCCGCGCGCCGATCGTCGTTCAGGGTGTCCACCGATGGCTTCGGGACGAGGCTCCGAACGCGACGGCCGCGCCCGGTGCGAGCAGCGCCGCCTGCCGTGGTAGGTTGGTAGTCGGCGAAGGGCGGCGGCTTTGATCGCTGAGCGGCCTCAACGGCCGGGGCCGTCGTTCCCTTAGCCCTCCTTTGCTCATCGTCGCTCGCCGCGCGTTCGCCCCGCGGCCTCGCGTCGAGCTCGTTCGACGAGCGCCGCGCGTCGACGGCCCGACGTAAGAACCGCGCCCGGCGCGACACGGAGTCCTCCGACACCGAACCACGAGGAGGACGGATGCCGTACGGCGACTGGATCAACGACTTCCCGACCGGGTTCTTCCTGGTCGTCCACATCGCGGCCTTCGCGATCGGCGCGGGCTTCGCCTGGCTGGCGTTCAAGCGCGAGCTGACGCTCCTCGGCTCGGCGTTCGCGCTGTTCGCCGCGGCCGAGCTCGTCTACATGACCTACCACCTCGACTGGACCGTCTTCCTGTTCGCGCACACGATCGCCGAGGTGCTCGACCTGGTCGCGTTCGTGCTCGTGTTCGCGGGGGCGGTGTACTCGACGGTGCGCAGCCCCGCGCTCGGCGCCACGCGCTCATGACGCCCCGCTGGATCCTCCTCCCGCTCCCCGCAGCGCTCGCCGCGACCCTGGTCGCGGCGGGCTGCGGCGGCGGCGAGAGCAGCGCGCCCGTGGCCACGACCGCGGTGACGATGGCCAAGAGCTACCGCTTCGAGCCGAGGACGATCGAGGTCGACGCCGGCGCGACGGTCACCTGGACGAACGACGACAACTTCACGCACACCGTCCACGTCGACGGCCGGGCAGACCACGAGGTCGACCGGGGCGAGACGGTCTCGATCCGGTTCGAGGAGCCGGGGACGTACCACTACGTCTGCACGCTGCACCGGCGCGACATGGACGGGACGGTGATCGTCCGATGACGTCGTACCGCAGCGACCTCGTCGTCGTCGCCGCAGCGATCAGCGCAGGGATCCACGGCGCGCTCGCCCCGGAGCACCTGCGCGAGGAGCCGGCTGCCGGCGTCGGCTTCGCCGCCGCGGCGGCGCTCCTGGCGCTCGTGGCCGTCGCGCTGACCTCGCGCCCGCACGAACCGGCAGCGCTCTCCGCCGCCGCGCTCGTCTTCGCCGGACTGCTCCTGAGCTACGGGCTGGCGGTGACGAGCGGGCTGCCGCTCCTCCACCCCGAGCCGGAGCCGGTCGACGGCCTCGGGCTCGTCACGAAGGCGGTCGAGGCGGTCGGCCTGGCGATCGCGCTCCACCTGATCCGCTCGCTCCGAGCGGTGCGGCTTCCGTCCGAACTCGATCGACCAGAAGGAGCACGAGCATGACGAACCCGACCACATCGCGCCCGATCCCGCTCGCTCTGACGACGCTCATCGCCGTCTTCAGCGCCCTCGCCGCGCTCGGCGTCTCGGGCGGCCACGACGCGAGCGCGCACGACGCGACCGTCCACGCGCGAGCGGGAGTCTCCGCCACGGAGCTCAGGCTCCGGAACGACATGCGCCGCCTGTGGGAGGACCACGTCACCTGGACGCGGCTGGCGGTGATCAGCCTGACCTCGGGCTCCGCCGACACCGAGGCGACCGTGGGCCGCCTGCTTCGCAACCAGAGCGACATCGGCAACGCGGTCAAGCCCTTCTACGGCGCCGCCGCGGGCGCGCAGCTGACGGCGCTCCTGCGCCGGCACATCCTCGTCGCCGCCGATCTGATCGCCGCGGCCAAAGCGGGCGACCAGGCGGCGGTTACGCGTCAACAGGCACGCTGGACGGCGAACGCCGATCAGCTCGCGGCGTTCCTCGACAGGGCGAATCCGCGCGCGTGGAAGCTCGGGCCGACGAAGGCGATGCTCCACGAGCACCTGCGTCTGACGACGAACGAGGTCGTGGCGCGCCTCACGGAGAACTGGGCCGCCGACGTCCGGGCCTACGACGCGATCCACCTGCAGGCGCTGCACATGGCCGACATGCTCTCGAGCGGGATCGTCGACCAGTTCCCCGCCCGCTTCCGCGAGCCGCCGACGCGGGCACGGCCGTAAGGACCCGGTGAAAGCCGTCGCCAAGAGCCCATCCGGGGTCACCCGGAACCGAGCGTGGCATGAGCGCGGTTGCTAGCGTCGCCCCGATGCGGGCTCCCTCGCAGGACGCAGGAGCGGCCGCGCTCACGGCCCGTCTCGACCCCGAGTCGCAGCAGTGGCTCGCGCACCTGCGCGGCCGCGGCGCCGCGCACGACGAGGCCGTCGCCCGCCTCCACGCGCTCCTCCTGCGCGCCGCGCGGTTCGAGGTCGCCCGTCGTCGCCCGACGCTGGCGCACCTCCGCGGCGACGAGCTCGACGACATCGCCCTCGAGGCCGCCGACGACGCCCTCATGAGCGTCCTCGCCCGCCTCGACGACTTCCGCGGCCTCAGCCGCTTCACGACGTGGGTGTACAAGTTCGCGCTGCTCGAGGCGGCGGTGAAGCTCCGCAAGCGTGCGTGGCAGGGCCGGGAGATCCCGCTCGAGCCGGAATCGTGGAGCCTGTTCTCGAGCGCAGGCCCCGGGCCGGCGGACGAGGTCGAGCAGCGTGAGCTGCTGCAGACGGTGCAGACCGCGATCAACGACGGCCTGACGCCGCATCAGCGGCGGGTCCTCGTCGCGCTCGCCCTGAACGGCGTCCCGATCGACGTGCTCGCCGAGCGGCTCGACACCACCCGCGGCGCCCTCTACAAGACCCTCCACGACGCCCGCCGCAAGCTGCGCACGCACCTCGAGAGCCGCGGGCTCTCCCTCGACCGCATGGAGGAGACGACCTGATGCAGCGACCCGATCACGAGCAGGTGTTGGGGCGGCTCCTCGGACCGGTCGAGCCCGAGGTCGGCTGCGACGAGTGCTTCGCCGAGCTCGACCGCTACGTCGAGCTCGAGCTCGCGGGGTCGGACGCGGACGCGCTGATCCCCGGCCTTCGCGCCCACCTCGACGGCTGCCCGGCCTGTCGCGAGGAGCACGAGAGCCTGCGCGCGCTCGTCGGCGGCGACCAGGCCCCGTAGCGCGCCCGTAAGACGGCGAGTCGACGTGACACCAACGAGGTGTGGGCGTCGTCACCTTCCACGGCCTCGAGCTGATCGCCGCCGCCGGCCGCGTGATGACGCCGCGGCCGACCAGCGAGCAGGTGGTCGACGCGGCGGTCGATCTCGCGGGCGCGCGGCCGGCGCGGATCGCGGACGTCGGCACCGGTTCGGGCGCGATCGCCGTCGCACTGGCGTCGGCGCTTCCTCGGGCCGAGGTCTTCGCCACCGACACCAGTCGCGCCGCCGTGCTGCTCGCACGTGCGAACGTCGCGCGCCTCGGCCTCGCCGACCGGGTCACGGTCCTCCACGGCGATCTGCTCGACCCGG
>JBLNEO010000057.1:0-13312 GCA_050262775.1 Pseudomonadota bacterium
TCGACGACGAGGGCGACTTCCGCGTGTTCTCGATCGAGCTGCCCGCCGACCTCGAGGAGCGCCTGCTCGACGAGGCCCGCGAGCGCGCGCTCGACGAGCTCGAGCGGCTCGAGGAGGAGACGGGGGAGAAGAACCACACGCTTCTCTCCGACGACGACCTCGACCTCGACTGGTCCGAGGTGCCCGAGGAGCAGATCAAGCGCGAGGACGTGACGCCCGAGAACTTCGGCCGCATCGCCGCGCAGACCGCGAAGCAGGTCATCCTCCAGCGCATCCGCGAGGCCGAGCGCGAGATGATGTACGACGAGTACATCGACCGCGTGGGCGAGGTCGTCACCGGCATCGTCCAGCAGACCGGCGACCGGCGGAACATCCTCGTCGACCTCGGCAAGGTCGAGGCGCTGCTGCCCGGCCCGGAGCAGGTCGACGGCGAGCGGTACGAGCAGGGCTCGCGCATCAAGGCCGTCATCCGCGACGTCCGCACCGGCACGAAGGGCCCGCAGGTGATCCTGTCCCGGCGCGACCCCGAGCTGATCAAGACCCTCTTCGAGCTGGAGGTCCCCGAGATCGCCGACGGCCTCGTCGAGATCCGCGGCGTCGCCCGCGAGCCGGGCTACCGCTCGAAGATCGCCGTCGAGTCCCACGCCCAGGGCGTCGACCCGGTCGGCGCGTGCGTCGGCCCGCGCGGCTCCCGTGTCCGCATGGTCGTGTCGGAGCTGCGCGGCGAGAAGATCGACATCATCCCGTGGAACGACGAGCCCGCGCGCTTCCTCGCGAAGGCGCTGTCGCCGGCGCGCGTCCGCGAGGTGCTGCTCGACGACGAGGCGCGGGAGGCGACCGTGATCGTCCCCGACGACCAGCTCGCGCTCGCGATCGGCAAGGAGGGGCTGAACGCCCGCCTGGCGTCGCGCCTCACGGGCTGGAAGATCGACATCACCTCGGACACCGAGTTCGCGCAGCAGGAGGCCGAGGCAGCGTACGGCGGCGAGGGCGCCGAGGGCGAGGACTTCTCGGGCCGCTGCGCCGCGGTCCTCTCGAACGGCAAGCGCTGCCCGAACGAGGCGATCCCGGGGACGCGCTACTGCGGGCTGCCCGCACACCAGGCGCTCGCCGGTTCCGAGGCGGAGCTGCCGGCGGATGCCCCCGAGACGACGGAGGCGGCGACGCCCGAGGAGGCGGAGTCGCTCGAGGCGGTGGGCCGCATCGAGGAGCCGGGCGGCGAGGTCGTCGCCTCCGGCCCGGACCTCACGGACGACGCGACGGCGCCCGAGCGCGTGGAGCCGCAGGCCGACGAGCCGGTCGAGGAGACGCGCGACCGTCCGTGACCCACGTCCCCGTCAGGACCTGCGCCGGGTGCGGCCGGAAGGCGCCGCGTGCGGAGCTCCGGCGCTTCGTCGCGCGCGGCGGTGCACTGGCGCCGTCGCCGCTCGGGGACGGACGCGGGGTCTACACCTGTCCGCGGCTGGCGTGCTTCGAGCGCGCCCGGGCGCGGCGGGCGTTCGCGCGCACCTTGCGGCGGACCGTGCGGGTCGATCCGGCGCTCGCCGCCCTCTACACTGGAGGCCGAGCTAATGGCTGAGAAGCGTCCGAACAGACCGATCAGACCCCGCGGTGCCGGTGCGGCGCGCGGGAAGCGCCGCGTCGTCATCGACCAGGGCGGAGGCCGCCCCGGCGGGCGCGACCAGCGGCAGGGCCGCGGCGACCGCCGCGAATCGAAGGGGCCCGCGCAGCCCGTCGCCGCTCCGACCGGGCCCGTCACCGTCCCGTCGGGCGTGACCGTCCGCGACCTCTCGCAGGCGCTGGGGATCCCGGCCGCGCAGATCATCAAGATCATGATCGGCCTCGGCGAGATGGTGCAGATCACGCAGTCGCTCTCCGACGAGGCGGTGCAGCTGATCGCCGCGGAGGTCGAGCGCGAGATCGTCATCAAGCACGCCGCCGAGGAAGAGGAGCCCGAGGAGTTCGTCGACGAGGAGGCCGACCTCGCGCCGCGGCCCCCGGTCGTCACCATCATGGGCCACGTCGACCACGGGAAGACCTCGCTGCTCGACGCGATCCGCGAGACCGCCGTCGTCGCCACCGAGGCCGGCGGGATCACGCAGCACATCGGCGCCTACCAGGTCGACGTCGACGGCCGCCGCGTCACCTTCCTCGACACGCCGGGCCACGAGGCGTTCACGGCCATGCGCGCCCGCGGCGCGAAGGTGACCGACATCGCCGTGCTCGTCGTCGCCGCCGACGACTCCGTCATGCCGCAGACGCGCGAGTCGATCTCGCACGCGCGCGCGGCCGACGTGCCGATCGTCGTCGCGGTCAACAAGATCGACCTCGCGGGCGCGAACCCCGACCGCGTGAAGGCCGACCTCGCCGCAGAGGGCCTCCAGCCCGAGGACTGGGGCGGCGACACGCAGTTCGCGCTCGTCTCGGCGAAGAACAAGGAGGGGCTCGACGACCTGCTCGAGCGGATCCTCCTCGTCGCCGACGCCTCCCTCGAGCTGACCGCCAACCCGAACGCCGAGGCGTCCGGGCCGATCATCGAGTCCCGACTCGACGTCGGTCGCGGCGCCGTCGCGACCATGCTCGTCCACCGCGGCACGCTGCGGGTCGGCGACGCCGTCGTCGCCGGCGACGCGTGGGGCAAGGTGCGGGCGCTCAACGACTACCGCGGCGAGCGGCTGAAGGAGGCGAGGCCGGGCGAGCCGGTCGAGATCCTCGGCTTCGACGCGCCGCCGCCGGCGGGCGAGCTCTGCCGCGTCGTCGAGAACGAGCGCGTCGCGCGCCAGCTCGCGCAGCAGCGCGGCCAGCGCCTCCGCCGCGAGCAGCTCGCGCAGCGCCAGCGTGCGGCCGGCGTCTCGCTGGACAACCTCTTCTCGCTGATCCAGGAGGGCCAGGTCCAGGACCTGAACATCGTCCTCAAGGGCGACGTGCAGGGCTCGGTCGAGGCGCTCGTCGGCGAGCTCGGGAAGTTCCACAACCGCGAGGTGCGGGTCAACGTGATCCACACGGGCGTCGGCGGGATCTCCGAGTCGGACATCATGCTCGCCTCCGCGTCCGGCGCGATGGTCGTCGGGTTCAACGTCCGACCGAACGCCGAGGCGCGCGCGCTCGCCGAGCGCGAGGGCGTCGAGATCCGGACCTACCGCGTGATCTACCAGCTCACCGAGGAGATCGAGCAGGCGCTCGTCGGGATGCTCTCGCCGGTCCAGACCGAGGAGACGATCGGCGAGGTCGAGGTGCGGGCGCTCTTCCGCGTCTCCCGCCTCGGCACGATCGCCGGCTGCATGGTCACCCACGGCATCGTCCGCCGGAACGCGAACGTCCGCGTCGTCCGCGACGGCACCGTGATCCAGGAGTCGACGATCGCGCAGCTCCAGCGCTTCAAGGACCAGGTCCGCGAGGTCACGGAGGGCTTCGAGTGCGGCATCCTGCTCGACGGGTTCAACGACCTGCGCGAGGGCGACGTGTTCGAGGTCTACGAGACGCGCGAGGTCGAGCGGACGGCGCTCGACGAGGCCGCGCCCGCACCCGCGCCCGCCTCGTAGCTCCGTAGTTCCCCCCGTTGCCTCCGTCCGGCGGCACGGGGAGGCTCCCCAGCGTGTGGAGACGCTGGCGGCGGTGGCTCGTGCTCGCGCTCGGCGCGGGCGCCGTGCTCCTCCTCCTCGCGCAGCTCGTGCCGTACGGCCGCGACCACGCGAACCCGCCGGTCGCGCAGGAGCCGGAGTGGAACGCCGCGTCGACGCGCGAGCTCGCGCAGACGGCGTGCTTCGACTGCCACAGCAACCTCACCACGTGGCCGTGGTACAGCTCGGTGGCCCCGTTCTCGTGGCTCGTCCAGAGCGACGTCGACACCGGGCGCAGGATCCTCAACTTCAGCGAATGGAACCGTCCGCAGGAGAGCGCCGACGAGATTGGCGGAGGCCGTGCGCGAGGGCGGGATGCCGCCGATCCAGTACACGTTGATCCACGGCGGCGCGCGGCTCTCCGACACGCAGAAGCGGGAGCTGGCCGACGGGCTGGCGGCGACGCTGCAGCGATCGCCCCCCGGCTAGCTGCTTCGATACGGGGGTGCGCACGGGCTGGGTCGGCATCCTGACCGTCGAGCTCCACTTCCCCGAGAGCCGCTCGCTCAAGGACAAGCGCATGCACCTGCGCTCGCTGAAGGCACAGCTCCAGAACCGCGTCGGCGCGTCGATCGCCGAGGTCGACCACCACGAGACGTGGCAACGCTCGCGGGTCACGCTCGCGTGCGTCGCGCGCGACTACCGCGACGCCGAGCGCCTGCTCGACGAGGCCGACCGCTGGCTCCACGGCCAGGCGTGGCTCGTGACGCGCGCCGACCGCGACGTCGTCACGCTCGAGGACTGAGCGCCGCTAGGCTGGCCGACCGTGTCCGACCGCCTGCGCCGCGTCAACGAGAGCCTGAAGAAGGTCCTGTCCGAGGGGATCGCCGAGCTGAAGGACCCGCGAATCGGCTTCGTGACCGTCACGGGGGTCGAGGCGACGGAGGACGTGCGCGAGGCAACGGTCTTCGTCAGCGTCTACGGCTCGGAGGCCGCGCGGGAGGCGACCATGGCGGCGCTCACGGGCGCGCACGGCGTGCTCCAGGCGAGGATCAACCGGGAGCTGCATCTCCGCCGGACGCCGCTGCTCAGGTTCGCCTACGACGAGTCCGTCGAGCGCGGCGTCAGAATGTCGAAGCTGATCGATGAGCTCGCCCCCGCAGACACCTCCGACGACGGCGACTGACCTGGAGGCGGTCGCGTCGGTCCTGCGCGACCACGACCGCTTCCTCGTCACGACGCACGAGAATCCCGACGGCGACGCGCTCGGTTCGCTGCTCGCGGCGACGCTCGCGCTCCGCGGGCTCGGCAAGGACGCCGTCATGTTCCTCAACTGGCACGCGCCGCTTCCCGGGGAGTACCGCTTCATGGACCTCGGCGACCTGCGGCGCGACCTGCCGTCGGACGTCGAGCGGCGCGTGCTCCTCGCGGTCGACTGCGCGAACGAGTCGCGCCTCGGGGAGGATGTCTCGTTCCTCGCGCGCGCGCCGCTCGTCGTCGACGTCGACCACCACCACGACAACTCCCGCTTCGGCGCGGTCAACCTCGTCGTCCCGGATGCTTCGTCGACGGGGGAGGTGCTCCGCGACGTCTTCCGCGAGCTCGACGTGACGATCACGCCGGAGATCGCGGAGGCGCTCTACATCGCGCTCGTGACGGACACGGGCAGGTTCCAGTACGCGAACACGACGCCGAAGGCGCTCCGGCTCGCCGCGGAGCTCGTGGAGTGCGGCGCGGACGTCCACAAGGTGTTCCAGGGCGTGTACGAGTCCGTCCAGTTCGCGAAGCTGAAGCTGCTCGCGCGTGCCCTCGACCGCGCGCAGGTGTACGACGGCGGGCGGATCGTCGTGTCCTTCCTCCGCCGCGGCGACTTCGCGGACGTCGGCGCGGAGGAGCCGTACTCCGAGGGGATCATCGACTTCCTGCGCGCCGTCGAGGGCGCGGAGCTCGCGGCGCTGATCCGCGAGCCGCCGCGCGACGACGGGCCGACTCGCCGCGTCAGCCTCCGTGCGAGCGTGGAGGGCCTCGACGTCTCGGCGATCGCGCGGAGCTTCGGCGGCGGCGGGCACAAGCAGGCCGCGGGGTTCTCGACCGACGCCACGGTGGAGGAGATCACGGAGCTCGTCCGCCGTCAGTACGCGGAGCAGACGGCCGCCCGCCGGCCGTGACGCCGCCGCGCGGGCTCGAGCCGACGGGGATCCTGCTCGTCGACAAGCCGGCGGGGCCGTCCTCGTTCGCGATCGTCGCCGCGGTCCGGCGGCGCACGGGTGCGCGCACCGGGCACGCGGGCACGCTCGACCCGTTCGCGACGGGGCTGCTCGTGCTGCTGTCGGGGCGGGCGACGAAGTCCGCCGGCGCGTTCGTCGGGCTGGACAAGCGCTACCGCACCGAGGTCGACCTCACGTGTCGGACCTCGACAGGCGATCCCGAGGGGGAGGAGCTCGACCGGCACGAGCCGCCCGGCGGCGCGGAGCTGGAGGCGGCGCTCGCCGGCCTCCGCGGTGACGTCGAGCTGCCGATCCCGGCCGCGTCCGCGGTGAAGGTCGGCGGCGAGCGCGCGTACCGGCTGCACCGTCGCGGGGTCGCAGTCGAGATGCCGGTGCGGCGCTCCCGCGTGCACGCGCTCGAGCTCGTCGACCTCGACCACGGCGTCGCGACGCTCGAGCTGCACGTCGGCTCCGGCACGTACGTCCGCGCGATCGCCGACGTGCTCGGCGGCCATTGCCGGACGCTCCGCCGCACCGCCGTCGGGCCCTTCGGCGTCGAGGAGGCCGACCCGGACCGCGTCGTCCCGCTCGAGGAGGCACTCGCGCGCGTCGAGGCGCATACGGCGGTGCGTCCGTGAGGGTTGCACGTGCGCCCGAGGAGCTCGGCCCGGGACCGCGCGCCGTCGCGATCGGCACGTTCGACGGCGTCCACCTCGGGCATCGCGCCGTCGTCGCGGCAGCCGCCGCGAGCGGGCTGCCGGTGACGGCGGTGACGTTCGACCCGCACCCGCGGAGCGTCCTCGGCGGCGAGCCGGTGGCGCTGCTGTCGCCGCCGGAGCGGCGGCTGGAGCTGCTCGCCGAGCTCGGCGTGGCAGAAGCGCTCGTGCTGCCGTTCGACGCGGCGCTCGCGGCGACGGAGGCGGACGCGTTCGTCGAGCGGTACCTCCTCGGGATCGACGCCCGCGTCGTCGCCGCCGGTGCGACGTTCCGCTTCGGCCGCGGCCGCGCCGGCGACCTCGCGCTCCTCGCGTCGCGCGGGCTCGACGTGCGCGCCGTGCCGGTGGTGGAAGGGGTCTCGTCGAGCGGGATCCGGCGCCTCGTCGCGGCCGGCGAGGTCGAGGCGGCTGCGCGGCTCCTCGGTCGGCCGGTGGAGGTCGAGGGGACCGTCGTCTCCGGGGACGCGCGCGGCGCGGGGCTCGGGTTCCCGACCGCGAACCTCGAGCCGCCGCCGGACGTGCTCGTGCCGAGGCTCGGCATCTACGCCGGCGCCGCGCTCGGTGCCCGCGCCGCGGTCTCCGTCGGCACGAACCCGACCTACGGCGTCGACGAGCTTCGCATCGAGGCGTTCCTGCTCGACTTCGAGGGCGACCTGTACGGACGTCGCCTCGTCGTCGAGCTGTGGCGCTTCCTCCGCGACGAGGCCGCGTTCGCCTCGGAGGCGGCGCTCGTCGAGCAGATCGCGCGCGACGTGGCGGCGACGCGGGCCGCGGTGCGACCCGTCTGACGCCGCCGCGGGCACCGCGCAAGTTTCTCCCGCGTGCGGCGTCTTTCCGGTCGTGAGGGACGAACGCGCCGCCCGCCCCGCCCTCGAGCTGCTCGAGAGCGTCCGCTGCCTCGAATGCGGGGTGGTCTACTCCAAGCCCGCCGGCGGCGGCACCGTCGCGAAGAACCCGGGCTGCCCCGAGTGCGGCTACGTGGGGTGGCTCTCGGCCTCGGTGCCGTTCACGGACATGCTCGCGCCGAGCCGCTCCGGCGTGGGTCACCTGCAGCGCCACCGCGCGCTATCAGGCTGACGCCGCCGAAGTAGTGGTGGCGGTCCGGCCATTCCCGGACCTCCCAGCCCTGCCGGCCGAGCGCGGCGAGCGCGTCGCCGTCGACGCCCGGCTCCGCGTGGAGGACGCGCTCGACGGGGTGGAAGCGGGGCCGGTCGACGGCCGCCTGCGGCTCGAGCCCCTCGCGCAGGATCCCGTCCGCGCAGCCGACGAGCGCCGTCCGGAGGCGGCTGCCGCCCGCCGCGCCGATCGCGAGCGCCGGGCCGTCCGTGTCGAGCGCGACCGTCGGCGCCATCATGCTGCCCATCCGCGCGCCCGGCTCGAGCGGCCCGAGCAGCAGCTCCGCCTCGCCGAGCATGCTGTTCAGCTGGAGGTCGAGCCCCGGGAGGTAGTCGCCCGAGCCGAGGCCGAGGCTCGTCGTCAGCACGCAGACGTTGCCGTCGCGGTCGGCCGTGACGAGGTTGGTCGTGTCCCCGCTCCGCTCGACGCCGCCCGCGAGGACGGCGACGAGCGCGAGGACGCGTTCCGTCTCGGAGGCGCCGTCGAGGGGCGGGAGCGCGCCGAGCGTCTCCGGGACGCCCGAGAGCCCCGTCCGCGTCAACACCCGCCGGCCGCGGAACCCGACCTCGGCGGGAGCCGCCCACCGCGCCTCGTAGCCCGCGAGGTCGCCGGCCGTCACGGCGCCGCCGCGCGCGCGGCAGAGCGCGACGAGCGCCTCGGCGATCGTTCCCGCGTACGCGGAGGCGGCTCCCTCCGCTGCGAGGAGCTCGAGCGCGCGCGCGAGGCCCGGCTGCTCGAGCCGCTCGCCGGCCGCGAGCAGGCGACCCCCGGGCGCGAAGATGCGTGCGCCCTCGTCCAGCGTGTAGACCGGCGCCACCATCGCGAGGCACGCGGCATGCGCGGGCGGGAGCTCGACGCCGTCCCGTGCGAGCCGGAGCGCAGGCTCGACGAGACGGGGCCACGGCAGCCGCCCGTGCGCCTCCCACAGGGCGCCGAGGCCCGCCGGCACGCCCGGAACCGCGCAGGACGCGGGCCCGATCGCGTAGTGCACGAGCTCCGCACCGAACGGGACCTGGAGATCGCGCATCGGGCCGCCCTCGCCCGACGGCACGGTGACGAAGAAGTCGAGGTTCCGGGTGCGGCCCGTCGCACCGTCGACGTGGATCGCATGCCCGCCGCCGAGGAGCCCGGTCATCACCGTCTCGGCCACGCACGACGCGAGGCATGCGGCGACGGCCGCGTCGGCCGCCGAGCCGCCGTCCTCGAGGATCTCCAGCCCGGCGTCGGACGTCGCCGGATGGCCCGCCGCGACCCCCGCGGGCAGCACCGTCAGGGCACCCGCTCCGCGAGCACGCTGCCGAGGCGGAAGAACGCCTCGGGGAAGTCGAAGTGGCTCCCGGAGGCCTCGCCCTCGACGACGGCGAAGGCGCCGTCGCCGATCGGCCGCCCGACGAAGGGCGGGAAGGTCGTCACCTCGTGCGTGAACGGGTCGCGCTGCGAGAGCTGCACGGAGAGCCCGCCCGCGACGACGCCGACCCCGGCCTCCTCGTCGAGACCGGCGTAGCGTCCCGCGAACGGCTCCAGCTCGCCCGCCGGCAGGTCGACGATCGCCGGCGCCCCCGGGGGCACCCCGGCCGCGTGCTCGAGCAGCGCGTCGACGACGCCGGTGAAGGCGGCCTGCCCCCGGGCGCTGTTCGCGAGCGCGGCCACGGCGACGCGCCGCTCGGGCACGAGCACGAGGACGGACTGGAAGCCGGCCGCCGACCCCGGGTGGAGGAGGAGCTCGATCCCGTCGCGGCGGTCGAGCATCCACCCGGCTCCCTGGAGCCCGCCGGGCCGGCGCGCGACGACGGCGCGCGCCTCCTCGTCGTCCCACCACGTCTCCGCGAAGCGCAGGAGGTCGCCGACGGAGGAGACGAGCCCGCCGCTCGGCCGCCGCGGTGCCGGGTAGTCGGTGACCGGGTACGGGCGGTGCTCGACGGCCTCGGGCTCGACCGGCTCGTGGCCGGCGGCGCTCGGGGAGCCGAACCCCGTCGCCGCGCCGAGGCCGCGCGGGGCCAGGACGTGCGCACGCATCGCCTCCTCGAAGCGCAGGCCGGTCGCCCGCTCGACCGCCGCGCCCACGAGCCAGTACCCCGCATTCGAGTACACCCACAGGCGACCCGGCTCGCCCCAGGCGCGGAGCCCGGATCCCGCGACGGCGTCCGAGACGGTTGCGAACCCGTCCAGGGGCTCGGCCGCCTCGCAGCGGAGCCCGCCCATGTGCGCGAGGAGGAGGCGCGACGACACGGGCCCCGCGGGGGTCTCGAGCGGCTCGTCGAGGTCCAGGACCGCGCGCGCGAGCGCGGCGGTGAACGGCTTCGTGACCGAGGCGACGCGGAACGTCGTCTCCGGCGTCACGGGCTCGCGCGTGTCGAGCGAGGCCACGCCCCAGGCGCGCGCGGCCGTCCGCCCGTCGGCGACGACGCCGACCGCGAGCCCGGGGACGCCCCACCGGGCGAGCTGCTCGCGCGCGAGCGAGTCCACCGCTGCGAGCGCGCTCTCCACAGGCCCTTGCTACCCTACCGCGCGACCGTCACCGCGGCCGCCCGTGTCCTTCCTTCACGGCGCGCGGGGGTGACGGAGACACTCGAATCGGAGGTGCGATGACCCTCACCAAGGAAGCCAAGCTGGAGATCGTCAAGAAGCACGGCCGCAGCGACGCCGACACCGGCTCGCCAGAGGTCCAGATCGCGATGCTGACGCAGCGGATCAACGAGCTGACGCAGCACCTGCGGACGCATCCCAAGGACCACTACTCGCGCCGCGGGCTCCTGAAGCTCGTCGGCCGCCGCCGCCGCTTCCTGAACTACCTGCAGAAGCACGACCTCGAGGGCTACCGCGCCCTCATCAAGGAGCTGGGACTCCGCCGCTAGGCGGAGACGGCCACGGAGGGTGGAGATTCGAGCGAGCTCCGTCCGGGGAGCTGGCTCGAGTCCCCACTCTCCGCGAAGTTCGAAGAGTGGAGGACACCACCATATGAGCACCACCATCGACCAGCGCGTGACCCGCGTCTCGGTCCAGGTCGGTCGGGACGAGCTCTCGTTCGAGACCGGCAAGCTCGCCAAGCAGGCCGACGGCGCCGTCGTCGTGCGCCAGGGCGAGACGATGGTCCTCGCGACAGCGCAGGGCCGCACGGAGGCCCGCGAGGGCGCCGATTTCTTCCCGCTCACCGTCGACGTGGAGGAGCGGATGTACGCCGCCGGGAAGATCCCGGGCGGCTTCTTCAAGCGCGAGGGGCGGCCGACGGAGCGCGCCATCCTCACCGCGCGCATGATCGACCGCCCGATCCGGCCGCTGTGGCCGAAGGGCTTCAAGAACGAGGTGCAGGTCATCTGCACGACCCTCTCGGCGGACATGGTCACGCCGCACGACATCCTCTGCATCAACGGCGCCTCCGCGGCGCTGATGATCTCGCCGCTGCCGTTCATGGGTCCGGTCGGCGCCGTCCGCATCGCGCTCGTCGACGGCGAGCTCGTCGTCAACCCGACGCTCCAGGAGAGCGAGAGCGAGAGCGGGCTCGACCTGATCGTCGTCGGCACGAAGGACGGCCTGACGATGGTCGAGGCGGGCGCGAACGAGGTGCCCGAGGACAGGCTCCTCGAGGCCTTCGAGCTCGCCCACCGGGAGATCCGCAAGCTGTGCGAGGCGCAGGAGGACCTCCGCAGCCAGGCCGGGAAGCCGAAGTGGCTCGACCCGTCGCTGACGGAGGAGCTCGAGCGCGAGCACGGGCACACGATCTGGACGCGGATCCAGGAGCAGGGGCTCCGCGAGGCCGCCGCCGCGGTCGAGGAGCTCGTCGCGCAGCTGGCGCCGCCGCTCACGATGGAGTCGACCGACGAGGACGTCCTGCGCACGATGCAGGTCCGTCAGAGCCTCGGGATGCTGCTCGACAAGCAGCGCCAGGTCGCCTGCGAAGGGCCGGTCCGGGAGCAGTTCGACGCCGAGCTGCGGGCGCTGACCGAGGCCGAGGACGACTCGAAGGAGCTGCGCTCGGCGAAGCGGTCGCTCCTCTTCGAGCGCATCGTCGAAGGCGTCCAGCTCCCGTTCCCGGTCGGGCCCGCGACCGCCGAGGGCGAGGGGCCCGCCGTCAAGGACGCGCTCACGCGCCAGTTCGTCAAGCGCGCCGCGGAGGCGATCTACAAGGACGTCGTCCGGAAGAAGATCGCCGTCGAGAAGCGGCGCCCCGACGGCCGCGGCACCGAGGAGATCCGCCCGATCGAGTGCGAGGTGGGCGTGAGCCCGCGCACGCACGGCTCGGCGCTGTTCACGCGCGGGCAGACGCAGATCATGTCGCTGCTCACGCTCGGCACCGCGAAGGAGGGGCAGCGGATCGACGACCTCTCGCTCGAGACGGATCGCCGCTACATGCACCACTACAACTTCCCGCCCTACTCGGTCGGCGAGACGGGCTTCATGCGCGGGCCGAAGCGCCGTGACATCGGGCACGGGGCGCTCGCACAGCGCGCGCTCGAGGCGGTCATCCCGTCCGCCGAGGAGTTCCCGTACACGATCCGCATCGTCTCGGAGACGCTCGAGTCGAACGGCTCGTCGTCGATGGGCTCGGTCTGCGGCTCGACGCTCGCGCTGATGGACGCCGGCGTGCCCATCACCTCGCCCGTGTCCGGCATCGCGATGGGGCTCGTCAAGGAGGGCGACGACTACGTCATCCTCACCGACATCCAGGGCGCCGAGGACCACCTCGGGGACATGGACTTCAAGGTCGCGGGGACGCGCGAGGGCATCACCGCCCTCCAGATGGACATCAAGATCACCGGCGTCACGCAGGAGATCATGCGGAACGCGCTCGAGCAGGCCTCGCGCGCGCGGAGCTTCATCCTCGACCGCATGCTCGAGGCGATCCCGGAGCCCCGGACGGAGCTCGCGGGCCACGCGCCGCGCATCTCGACCGTGAAGATCAACCCGGACTACATCGGGAAGGTCATCGGCAAGGGCGGCGAGACGATCCGTGCGCTCGAGGCCGACCACGAGGTGCAGATCGACATCGAGGAGGACGGCACGATCCTCATCTACGCCACGTCGGGCGAGAAGGCCGACGCGGCGATCGCGGCGATCAACGCGCTCACGAAGGACCCGGAGGTCGGCGACACGTACACCGGCAAGGTCGTGAAGACGACCCAGTTCGGCGCGTTCGTCGAGCTCACCAAGGGGACCGACGGGCTCCTGCACGTCTCGAACGTCGGCCCGGGTCGGGTCGGCCACATCGAGGACGTGATCGTCCGCGGCGACGTGCTCGACGTCGTCGTCCAGGAGGTCGACCGCGAGCGTGGCCGGATCGGGCTCAAGCTCGTCGCGAAGCACGAGAACGGCAACCTCGTCCAGCCGGAGGAGCTGATCGAGCGGGCGAAGGACGCCCCGCCGCGGCCCCCGGAGGAGGAGCGCCCGCGCGGCGACCGGCGGGGCGGCCGCGGCGGCCGCGACCGCGGGCGGCGCGACCGCGACTAGTGGTTCACCGGGGGGCGGCGAGAGCCGCCCCCCGGCCCTTCCCGCGCGCTCGGTCGATGTCAGACCGCGCTCGCGATCGTGACGATCGGCTGCAGCGGCGTCCATCACGATCCGGTGGAGTCGAGGGTGAGGGTCGTGCCTCCTTGGAGGAATTGCCCCCTCGCTAGGACGCCAGGATCGCCTGCGTCTGCGTCACGCGCGCGACGCGCCGGTCGGCGTCGTCGTACAGGTCGGTCTCGACGACGATGGTCGTGCGGCCGCGGTGGAG
>JBLNEO010000058.1:0-3778 GCA_050262775.1 Pseudomonadota bacterium
GGCCTCGTGGTCGTCGAGGCGGCGGCGAAGGGGACGCCGTCGGTCGTCGTCGCCGGCCCCGAGAACGCCGCCGTCGAGCTCGTCGAGGACGGCGTCAACGGCGCGGTCGCCGTCGCGGCCACGGCCGATGCGCTCGCCGAGGCGATCCTCCGCGTCGTCGGCGCGGGCGCGGCGCTGCGCTCGAGCACCGCGGACTGGTTCGCGGCCAACGCCGGGCGACTGCGGCTCGACGCCTCGCTCGACGTCGTCCTGCAGGGGTACGCGCACGAACCTGGGTAGCCCCCGGGACACGGCTATCGTGCCGCGGTGACTGTCCGCCCGCAGTCGCGCCCGCGGACGGCCGACGCTGCTCCCGCAGCCCGCCAGGCCGGCCCGAGCGGCGCCCGGAGCGCAGCCGTCGTCGGGGCCGCGTCGCTGCTCGCGACGGCGCTGAACTACCTCGTCCTGCTCGCGGCCGCTCGCGCGCTCGGGAGCGACGACTACGGTGCGCTCGCGGCGCTCCTCGGCGTCCTCACCGTCGCGCTGCTCCCCACCGGTGCCGTCCAGCTCGCCGTGTCGCGCGAGATCGCGCAGCGGCTCGCGACCGGCGACGCGGAGGGCGCGGACGCGTTCGCGTGGTCGACGCTCCGGCTCGGCGCGATCGTGACCGTGCCCGTCGTCGGCGCCGCGCTCCTGCTCGCCGTGCCGCTCCGCGAGCTCCTCAGCATCGACTCGACGGCCGCGGTGGTGCTCACGGCGATCGGCCTCGCCCCGGCGTTCGTCTTCCCGATCGCGGTCGGCGTCCTCCAGGGCGAACAGCGCTTCCACGCCGTCGCGACGATGTACGTGCTCCCGTTCGCGCTGCGGCTCCTCCTCTTCGCGGCGGTCACGGCGGCCGGGTTCCGCCTCGGCGGCGCCGTCTACGCGGCGGTCTTCGCCGGCGTCGTCTCCGCGTCGGCCGCCGTCGCGCTGCTCGTGGAGCCGCTGCGGCGCAGGATGCGCGCCGCGCGCCCTGCACTGCGTCCGTTCCTCGGCTACCTCGGCCCGGTGATGGTCGGGCTCATCGGCATGGCCGTGCTCACGAACATCGACCTCGTGATCGTGCGGGCGCGGTTCCCCGGCGATCCGGCCGGCGAGTACGCGGCCGCCTCGGCGTTCGCGCGCGTCGCGCTGTTCCTGCCCGCGACGCTGCTCGCGGTGCTGTTCCCGCGCACGGCCGCACGTCAGGCGCGCGGCGAGGAGACGGAGGACATCCTCGGCCGGTCGCTGATCGCGACGGCGGCGTTCTGCACGCTCCTCGTGCTCGTGTACGCCGCGGCAGGACGCGGGCTGGTCGGCTCCTCGTTCGGCGCCGACTTCTCGGGCGGCGGCGACCTGCTCGCCTCCTTCACGGTCTCGATGTCGGTCTACTCGCTGGCGAACATCCTGCTCGGCTTCCACCTCTCGCGCGGCGAGCGGCGCTTCGCCTGGATCGTCGTCGGCTTCGTCCCCGTGCAGGTGGCGCTGCTGGCCTTCGTCCCGGACGACCTCCAGAGCGTGATCTGGACGAACCTGGCGGTGGGCGTCGCGCTCGTCGCCGCGCACGAGCTCGCCGTGATGCGGAGCGGCGGCGCGCTCCGCGCGGGGGCGCGCCACCTGTGGGCCGAGCACGGCGTCCGCGGCCGCCACCTCGGCGAGGCCGGCGCCGTCCTCGTGGGCGTGACGGCGTTCGTGGCGGTGCTGTTCTGGCCGATCGTGTCGAGGCTGGGCTCGGCGACCGTCGGCGACGAGGGAACCGACTCGGCGGGCGGGATCGCCGTCTTCTGGGAGCAGACGCGCGAGGGCGGCTACCACGTGTTCGGCTCGACGCGCCACGTCCTGACGGGCGCCCCGGTCGGGTGGCTCGAGGCGAACGGCCTCCACCTCCAGTCGCTGCTGCCCTACTACCCCGGCTACCTGCTGACCAAGGTGGTCGGCGCGGTCGCCGCGTTCAACCTGGTCGTCCTCGCGGGGTACGTGCTCTCGGCGGTCGCGATGTACGCGCTCGTGCGGTACCTCGGCACCGGGCGCCTCGTCGCGTCGTGGGCGGCGCTCGTGTACGTCGTCTTCCCGTGGCATCTCGAGCGCGCGCAGCATGGCGCGCTCGTGCACATCGAGGCCCTGGCGCTCCTCCTGCTCGCGCTCGCGGCCGCCGTCGCGCGCCCGTCGCTGCCGCGCTACGCGCTCGTCGGCGCCGCGACGCTCGCCGCGTGGCTCACCTTCGGCTACTTCGGCGTCATGGCCTCGGTCGGCGCCGTGGCGTTCGGGGCCGGCGTCGCGCTCGCGCTGCGCTCGCGCCGGGGGCTCCGGGTGGCCGCCGCCGTCTCCGCCGCCGCCGTCGTCGCGACGATGTCGATGGGCGTGCTGACGCTCGCACCGGGCGTCGACCGCGGCGAGAGCATCGGCCGCGACCTGACGGGCCTCTCGGTCTACGGCCTGCGGGCGACCGAGCTCGTCGTCCCGGCCGCGAACAACATCGTCCTCGGCGACCGGCTCGACGGCTTCCACGAGGCGCGGCTCCACGGCTCGAACGTCACCGAGGCCACGAACTACCTCGGCCTGCTGACGATCGGGCTCGCCGCCGGCTGGCTCGTGCTGGCGCGGCGGCGGCGACGCGAGCTGAGCGACGCGCTGAAGGCGACGACGGTCGGGCTCGTGACGGTGATCGGGGTCGCGCTCCTGTTCGCGCTGCCGAGCCCCCTCGGCGTCTTCGGGCACCTGTGGACGTGGACGCCGTCACGGATCCTGTGGGAGGTGCTCTCGGCGTTCCGCGCGCCGTCGCGCTGGAGCGTGCTGGTGATGACCGCGCTCGTCCCGCTCGCCGCGCTCTGCCTCCAGGCCGTCGTCGCCGCCGTCTCGCGCCGCGCGTCGACGCCGCGCGCCGCGCGGGCCCTGCCGGTCGCGGTCGTCGGCGCGGCTGCGCTCGTGTCGTTCCTCGAGCTCGCGATCCCCCCGGCGCGCCCGACGTTCGCAACGGAGCCGGCGCCGCCCGCGTACGCCGCGCTCGAGCGGGCCCCCGAGGGGATCGTCGCCGAGTACCCGCTCAAGGCGTCGACGATCTCCCTCTTCTGGCAGCGCGAGCACGGGCGGCCGCTCCTCAACGGCGCGCCCGCCAACACCGCGGCCGACGATCTGGCGCGGACGCTCGTCGACCCCGCCGCGCCGGGCACGGCCGAGAAGCTCGCCGCCCTGGGCGTCACCGCGATCCTCACGCGCGCCGGGGCGCTCGACTTCAAGTCCGAGAGCACGCCGGACGTCCCCGACGCGAGCTGGGGGCCCGGCTACGCCCTCCTCGGGCGCTTCGCGGAGGGCACGTCGGTGTGGCGCGTGACCGCGCGGCCGGCGCCGCTCGTGCCGATCTACGCCCGCCGGGACGTCGGGGAGCCGCTCGACCCCGACCGGGGCTTCGTCGGCTACCCGCTCGCGGGGACGTCCGGCCGCGTGCTGCTCTCGTCGCGCACGCCGCAGACCGTGCGCCTGTCGTTCGACGCCGTGCCGACCGGGTCCGACCCCCTGCGCGTCGTCGTGTCGGGGAAGGACGGGTCGGTGTCCGTCCCGGTCGAAGGGCGGACGCGGGTGTCGGCGGTCGTCCGCGTCCCCGCCGGACGCTCCGCCGTCACGATCTCGGTCGATCCCGAGCCGGGACCCGGGGTCGTGCCGGTGAACCTGGGGTCGCCGTGGGCCGAGCGGACGTCGGAGCCGCCGGCCGTCACGGCCGCGCCGCGGTGACGGGCGCCGTCTGCGGCGACGCCGTCGCGCGCGCGGCGTTCACGGCCGAGGA
>JBLNEO010000059.1:0-10130 GCA_050262775.1 Pseudomonadota bacterium
TTGTCCTGGGGCGGCGGCGGGCCGTTCGTGTTTCCGCCGCAAGAGGAAGCAGCACGAAAAAAGCCCCCGCTCAGCAGGGGCTTTCCAGAAGAGGCGCATACGGGATTCGAACCCGTGCCGCCGCCGTGAGAGGGCGGTGTCCTAGGCCACTAGACGAATGCGCCCCGGACGCGCGGGAGTGTAGCGAGTTTTGCCCGCCGAACGGACGCGCGGTAGGGTCGCCGGAATGGTCGACGCCGCCAGCCTCGCCCGGCTCGCGCTCTTCGCGGACCTGGGGAGGGCGCAGCTCGAATCGGTCGCGCACACGCTCGACGAGGAGCGGCATCCGCGCGACGCGCGCGTGCTGCGCGAGGGGCTCGCGGGCAACGGCTTCTTCGTCATCCTCGACGGCGAGGCGTCCGTGCGGATCGCGGGCGAGGAGCGCGCGCGCCTCCACGCGGGCGACTTCTTCGGCGAGGTCTCGATCCTGACGGGGGATCCTGCGGGGGCCGACGTGGCCGTCGCGACGGAGGAGCTCCACGTCGCCGTGCTCCCGGGGCCCGAGCTGCGGCCGCTCCTCCTCGAGCACCCGCTGGTCGCCGTGCGGATGCTCGAGGCAGGTGCGAGGCGACTCCAGAGCGCGAACCTGTGGGGCTCGTAGCCGACGGCCCCAGCCCGCCCGGCTCCTACGACGCCGTCGTCGTCGGCAGCGGACCCGGCGGCCTCCAGGCGGGCTACTGCCTCGATCGTCTCGGGATCCGGACGGCGATCCTCTCGGCCGACGACGCGCCCGGCGGTGCGTTCCGGATGTGGCCGATCTTCGGGAGGCTGCTCTCGTGGTCGAAGCTCGACTCGCCGTTCGAGCGCACGAGTCGCGAGTACGAGTGGCACGACCACAACAGCCTGCTCGCCGACGAGCCGGGGCTGCGCGCGCTCGTCCCCGCGGAGATGGGCCGCGACTTCGTCGTCCCGACGCGGCAGGAGATGGCGGCCGGCATGGCGGCCTTCGCGGCGCGCTCGGGGCTCCCGATCCGCTACGGCTGCCGGTGGGAGGCGACGCGGCGGGAGGACGACGAGGTCGTCCTGGAGACGTCCGACGGCGAGTACCGCTGCCGGGCCGCCGTGTTCGCGCTCGGGGTGACGGAGCCGTGGCGCTCGCCGATCGCCGGGATCGAGCACGTCCGGCACTACGCGGAGATCCGGGACGCCGCCGCGTTCGCGGGCAAGCGCGTGGTCGTGATCGGCAAGCGGAACTCGGGCTTCGAGCTCGCCGACGGGCTCCTGCCGTGGGCGAGGCGGCTCGTGCTCGTCTCCCCGCGTCCCGTGCACACGTCGGTGCTCGCACAGGCGAGCGTCCGCGTTCGCTACTTCCAGCCGCTGGAGGATCACGCGCTCGGCGGCGGGACGTTCGCCGTCGACGCGGCGATCGACCTCATCGAGCGCCGGGACGGCGGCTGGCGCGTCCTCGCGAGCGGGACGACCACGCCCGGGCCGCTCGTCCTCGAGGCCGACGAGGTGATCGCCGCCACGGGCTTCACGACGCCGCTTCGCGACCTGCCGTCGCTCGGGGTGACGACCGTCGGCCAGGGGAGGATCCCCGCGCTCTCGCCCTGGTGGGAGGCGGCACCGGGGATCTTCTTCGCCGGGAACGCGACGCAGGGCGCGCCCGGGCTGCGCAAGCACGGCTCCGGCTCGAGCTCGTCCGCCGTGCACGGCTTCCGCTACAACGCGCGCGCGCTGGCCCGCCGTCTCGCGGAGACGCGGTTCGGGCAGACCTTCGAGCGGCCCGCCGTCGACCCGGTGCCGTTCCTCCTCGACGAGCTCGAGACGGCGCCGGAGCTGTGGGCCCAGAAGGGCTACCTGGCGCGCGTCGTCTCGCTCGACCCGCCGCGCGACGACGGCATCCAGCCCCTGCAGGCGTTCGTCGACGACGTCGGCCCGGACGCGGTCGCCGCCGCCGTCGAGGTGACTGCCGGCGGCGAGATCTACCCGTCGCTCTACGTGCGACGCAACGGCCGGCTGGCGAACGTCGACCTCGACCCCCACCCGCTGAACGCCTTCGCAGGCGACGGCTACCGGCGCGCGCTGGAGGGGCTCCTGCGGTGAGGCAGCGGGTCACGGTCGCCGCTGCAGCGCTCGCGGTGCCGGTCGCGCTGCTCCTGCTCCTGCAGCTCCGGCCGAGCCTCGACGCGTCGTGGGAGAACCACCCCGCGCACTTCTGGCTCGTCCTCCTCGCCGCGCTCGCCAACGTGGCGCTCGGGATCGCCGTGTTCCAGGCCGCGCGCCGGCGAGGCGACGCCCGCCTGCTGCTCGTCTCGCTCGCGTTCGTGTCCGCGGCCGGCTTCCTCGCGCTCCACGCGCTCGCGACCCCGGGCGTCCTGCTCGAGGTCTCGACGCCGGGGTTCCTGCTCGCGAATCCGATCGGCCTCGTGGTCGCGGGCGCCTTCGTCGCGCTCTCGCCGTGGAACTGGAGCCGCCGGTCGTCGGCGCAGCTCGTCGGCCGGGCCCGGCTCTTCCTCGCCGCCCTGCTCGCGGTGCTCGCGGTCTGGGCGGCGCTGTCGGTGCTCGAGGTGCCGCCGCTCGACCGGACGTTCAAGGAGGACGACGCGGAGCAGTCGCTCCGGCTCCTGGGCGTGCTGGGAATCGCCCTCTACGGGATCGCCGCGCTCGGGTACGTCCGGTTGTACCGCCAGCGGCGCGTCGTCCTCGTGTTCGGCGTCACCGTCGCCTGCGTCCTCCTCGCGGAGGCGATGCTTGCGGTCGCGATCGCGCAGAACTGGCACGCGAGCTGGTGGGAGTGGCACGTGCTGATGCTGTTCGCGTTCGCCTTCATCGGCTACACGGCGTGGCGCGAGTGGCCGACCGAGCGGTTCGCGCACCTCTACCTCGACCAGACGCTCGCCGCCACGGAGGAGCTGACGCTCTTCTTCGCCGACCTCCAGGGGTACACGAGCTTCGCCGAGCGGGCCGGCGCCGACGAGACCGCGCGGATGCTGAACGCGTACTGGGGACGCCTGCTGCCGCTCCTCGAGGCCCACGGTGCCGGCGACCACGAGCTGGTCGGCGACGAGGTGATGGCCGTCTTCCGCGGCGACGATCACGCCGGTCGCGCCGCCCGCGGAGCGCTTGCCTTCCAGGCCGAGGCCGCTCGGCTCGCCGAGGACGACTGGCCGCGGTTCCGCGCCGGCGTCAACAGCGGCGTCGTCGTCGCGGGCGTGGTCGGCGCCGACACGGGCCTGCGCAAGCACGGAGTCGTCGGCGACCCGGTCAACCTCGCGTCGCGGCTCGAGTCGGCGGCGCCGGTGGGAGGGGTGCTCGCGGGCGCGGAGACGGTCCGGCGGCTGCCGCCGGGCACGGTCGCGGAACGCGTGCCGCCCCTGCAGGTGAAGGGCAAGGCGGAGCCGGTCGACGCGTACCTGCTCCACGAGGTTCCGGAGGGAGGTGGAGAGGGGTGAACGTGACCGTGGACGAGCTCGCGGAGCTGCTGCGCGAGGCCGAGCGCGCCCACGCCGAGTACGAACGCGGGCTCGGCGAGCGCGACGACGACTGGCCGACCTGGTACGCCCGCTACATCGTTTCCCGCTTGCAAGCGGACAAGTAACAGTCTGTTACTTGTGCGGTTTCGCCTCGGGCCGCGCGAGCCGCGCGATGAGCGCGAGGATGGCGGCCGCCGCCGCGATGCCGACCGCGTTCCAGACCCCCGACGACGACAGCGGGACGGCCGTCGCGGCCAGCACGGCCGCGGACAGCACGAGCGCGCCGGCGGCAAGCGCCCCGAGCGCGCCGAGCCGGCGGAGCGCGACCGCGGGCTCCTCGCGTCCCGTCCGGGCGAGCTCGACCGACCAGTAGCCGAGCTCCGCGACGAGGAGCAGGCCCGTGGCGACGAGCGGCGCGCCACCGTCGATCGCGCCCTCGCGCCCGGCGAGTCCTCCGGCGTACGCGCCGGCGAGCGCGAGCAGGCCCCAGGTCACGAGCGAACCGCGTGCGAGCACGACCGCGAGCAGGACGAGCACGACGCCGACGGCGCCCAGGAACGCGACCGTCCCGGTCCGCGCGCCGCCCTCCGCGATCGGCCGCGCGGCCACGACGGCGGCGAGCACGACCGCGGCTGCGGCCGTCGCTACCCGCGTGACACGCGAGCCTGCCGCCGCCACGCCGCCACCTCCTCCACCGGGGCCGCGAGGGGCTCGCCGTCGCGCCACTCGACCACCGGGACGCCCGCAGCCTCGAACCGGTAGCGCATGGCCGCGCGCGTGTGGAGCCACAGGCGGTGCGCGAGCCGGTCGGCTTCGTCGTCGCCGGGCGGCGCGAAGGGCGCGGGGGATACCTCCACGATCGCGAGGTCGAAGCCGCGCGCGCGGAGGTCGAGGAGGGCGCCGACGGAGCGCTCGTCGAGGAGCGGCGTCAGCCCGATCACGAGCGCCTGGGGCGGCAGCGTCCGCGGCGGCAGCAGCTCGACGTCCTTCCACGCGTAGTTGAGGACGATCTCCGTCTCGAGCAGCGCGTCGACGATCCGGTACTGCTGCTTCAGTCCCGTCGCCGGGAGCAGCCAGCTCAGCATCCCGCCGAAGCCCACGACGCCGACGCGGTCCTTGCGCTGCAGGTACGCCTCGGCGAGCGCCGACGCCGCGCGCACCGTCAGGTCGAGCGTCCCACGCTCGGTGCCGCGCGCCTCGGAGAACGTGTCGAGGAAGAGGATCACGTCGGTGTTGCGCTCCGGATGCGCCTCGTTGACCACCAGGTCGCCGCGCCGCGCGCTCGCGCGCCAGTTCACGCGGCGGACGCGGTCGCCGGGGACGAACGCACGGATGTCGGCGAACTCGATCCCGTCGCCTTTCGTCCTCGCGACCTGGTTCCCGACGGACGGTTGCGTCTCGAGCGGTCGAAGCAGCGACAGCAGCCGCTCGCGGTCCGGGTACACGCGGAGCGCCTCGCGGAGGTCGCGCACGTCCTCGAAGGCGAACACGCCGAGCCGGTCGCGCGCGCGCAGGTGCACGAGCCCCGGGAGATAGCCGCCCCACCGCGTGCACCGGATCGGGAGCTCGAGCTCGCGCTCCTCGCCGGCCCCGAGCCGGACCGCGACCGGATTCGTCGCCTCCTCGGGGTCGAGCCCCGGCGCGAGCGGGAGGAAGAGCTCGAGCCGTTCGACGGGACGCTCGCTGCCGACGGTCAGCCGGAAGGCGACCGTCTCGCCCTCGAGCGCGCGGCCTCGCTCGAGGGCGCCCGCGAGGTCGAGCTCGGGCGGCCGTCCTGCGACGAGCCCGACGCCGAGCAGGAGGGCGAACGGCGCGACGAGCACCACGAGCTCGGGGAGGCCGAGCACGAGCGCCGCCGCGAGGCCGAAGGCGGCGAGCCCGGTGTAGGCGCCGAGGCGGGGCGACCCGCGGCGCGTCACGAGGCGGCCGCGGCCGCGTGCACGTCCTCCGCGGGCGGCGTCGGCACCGAGTCGAGCACCTCGCGCACGACGTCGTCGCCACGGATCCGCTGCACCCAGAGCTCCGGCTTCAGCATCAGCCGGTGTGCGAGGGCGGGGACGGCGACCGCCTTCACGTCCTCCGGGGTGACGAAGTCGCGGCCGGAGAGCGCCGCGCGGGCGCGCGAGAGCTTGAGCAGCGCGAGCGACCCACGCGGCGAGGCGCCGACGGCGACACGCCGGCTCTCGCGGGTCGCCGTGACGAGGTCGACCATGTACCGCCCGATCGGCTCGGACACGTGCACGTCCTCGATCGCCCGCTGCAGCGTGAGCAGCTCCTCGGTGGAGACGACCGGGCGGAGCTCCACCTCGTCCGTCCGGCGATCGGCCCGGGCGTCGAGGATGCGCCACTCGTCCTCGGGCGACGGGTACCCGAACGACACGCGCAGGAGGAAGCGGTCGAGCTGCGCCTCGGGCAGGGGGTACGTGCCCTCGTACTCGATCGGGTTCTGCGTCGCGAGCACGACGAACGGGCGCTCGAGCGGGTACGTGCGACCCTCGATCGTCACCTGGCGCTCCTGCATCGCCTCGAGCAGCGCCGCCTGGGTCTTCGGCGGGGCGCGGTTGATCTCGTCGGCGAGGAGGAGGTTCGTGAAGATCGGGCCGGGGCGGAACTCGAAGTCGGCCTCGCGCTGGTTGTAGATCGACGAGCCCGTGACGTCCGAAGGCATCAGGTCGGGCGTGAACTGGATCCGCGCGAACCCGAGGCTCGTCGTGCGCGCGAGCGAGCGCGCCGCGAGCGTCTTCGCGAGCCCCGGAAAGTCCTCGACGAGGACGTTGCCGTCGGCGAGCAGCCCGAGGAGGAGCAGCTCGATGGCGTCGCGCTTGCCGACGACCGCGCGCTCGACCTCGTCGAGGACGCGCGCACACGTCTCCTCCAGGCGATCGAGGTCGCTCACGGCGGAACCCTAGATGGTCTCCAGGCGGTCGAGGAGCTCGCGCTGCCTCCCGACCGGAAGGCCCGGCGCGAGCCGGTCGCGCGGGACCGGCCGGTCGGGCCGGACGAGCTCCCACAGGTCGGGGCCGAGGAGGTCGCGCGCCTCCTGCGACGCTGCCTCCAGCTCGACCCCGCGGTGGGTGGCGAGCCGGTGCTCTGCGATCGCGCGCAGGCGCGGCCGCAGCCGCACGTGGAGATCGAACGCGCTGGCGCTCGAGAGGACGACCTCGCGCTCGACGCGCTCCAGGGTGGCCGGCCGCGACGGCCGTAGCCGACGTCTCGCGGTGACGGCGCGGTCGTACGCCGAGGGGACGTCGGCGCCGCTCGCGCGCCGCGTGCGGTCGACGAGCCAGAGCATGGCGAGCGCGCCGAGGAAGAGCGCGTACCCGTCGAGGACCTCCGCGCCTCCGGCCGCGCCCGCGACGAGGACCGCGCCCGCGGCGACGGCGCCGAGGAGCGCCGCGACCGGCCACCCGCGCCTCACCGCAGCGCCTCCCGGACCGCCTCGAGCGCGTCGATCGCGGCGTCGCGCTCGCGCTCCCCGAGCGGGTGGAGGCTGAACTTCGCCTGCTCGAAGAGCGCGGCGAGCGCCGCGGTCGGCTCCGGCGGGACGTCGAGGTCGGCGAGGACACGGTCGACGTACTCGAGCGGCGCCTCGCCGACGCTCCGCGGCGCTCCCGCGGCCTCGAGCACGACCTCCAGCCGGCGGAACGCGGCGACGATCGCGCGGCGGACGTCGGGCTCGGACCGGAGGTCGTCGAGCGGCGCGCCGAGCGCGCCGGCGACGCGGTCGGAGAGCGACGTCCGCGCAGACGGGCGGCGCCGGAGGACGAGCGCCCCGCCGCCCGCCGCGACGCCCACCAGCACGAGCAGCGGCGCCCAGCCTGTGCTCGGCGGACGGGCGGCGTCCGCGTCGCCGGTCGAGGGCTCCACGATGCGGATCCGCGCGAGGACGTCGGAGAACCCGTCGCCGCCGTACACCGAGACGGCGACGCCGGCCGCCGCGAGCGCGGCGATCGCGATCGGCGCGAGCCAGACCCGCCGGGTGCGCTGCCGCGCCTCCGGCACCTCCCGGATCGCGAGGAGGGCGAGCACGGGGAGCCCGACGAGGGCGACGAGCACGAGCGCGCCGTAGCCGTAGGCGGCGACCGCGGGTGGGACGCCGCCTCTCGCGGCGTGGGTGCCGCCGGCCCCGTCGACGGTCGCGGCCGCGGCGACGACCGCGAGCAGCCCGGCGAGCGCCGCACCGAGCGCGGCGAGGCGCGTCACGCCGCCCACTCCTCGAGCTCCGCGCGGAGCGTCTCCAGCGCGCGGACGGCGTCCTCCTTCATCACGACGTCGACCTCGTGTGCGCTGAACCTGGCGCGCTCGTACAGGTGCGTGAGCTCGAACGCGAGGCGCGCGGCCCCGGGCACGTGGTCGACCTCGGGCGCGAGGCGGTCGAGGTACTCGAGCGGCGCCTCGGCGTCGTCGCGCGGCAGGCCGAATGCGGCGAACGCACGCTCCATCCGCGCGTACGCGGCGATCACCGCCTTCCGCGGATCGGGCTCGGCGCGGAGGTCGCCGAGCGTGTCGTCGAGGAGCAGCTCGAGCTCCTCGGCGAGTGCCTCCTCGTCTCCCTCGAGCGGCGCGCGCCCGCGGCGTCGCAGCGCGAGGAGGACGACGGCCGCTGCGAGGCCGGCGCCCACGACGAGGAACGGCGCGAGCTTGAGCTCGCCCTCGCGCGGCCGGTCGGCCCCCGGGACGACACCGGTCGTCGTCTGCGCCGTCGGCGTCGGCGGGGGCGCAGGTCCGTCGTTCGTCCGCAGGTCGCGCAGCCCGCGCGCGCCGAGCAGCGCGACGAGGACGACCGCGACCGCGACGAGGACGCCGACATCTCGCTTCCTCCCGGCCTGGGGGTCGCGCCGCCAGCCGCCGTGCGACCACGCCAGGTAGAGCGCGACGGGGATCAGCACGAGGTAGAGCGCGAGGAGCGTGCTCAGGGCGTAGTCCCAGAAGACGGGCGAGACGTCGCGGTCCGCCGTCCGTCCGGCGAGCGGTCGACGGGCACCGGTCGAGACGGCGACGACGGTCAGCAGCCCGACGAGGGCGAGCGCGACGAGGCCGGCGCGTGCGGCCGGCGGCCTCACGCCGCGGTCGGTCGATTCGGTCGTCTCGGGCCTCCTGCGCATTGAGACGCCTTCGCGGCGTCGCGGTCAGTCGCGGTGTGCGAGAGCGGGGCGGGGTGCCGTCGTCCGGCTCCCGCCCCGCGATCGGCCGCCCGCACGTTCGGCCCCGCGCAGGACGCCCACGCCCCGGACCGGCCGGCCCGGGGTGACGCGTCCGGCGAGCGGCGGAGTCCTGAAGACCGTCAGTCCCCGGGTGCCTGCACGCCGGACGCCCTCGCAGGGTCGCGCGTCGTGCGCCGTCGCACAACGACCAATCCGGCTAGGCCGTGGATGCTGAACGTGGACCGATCGCACGACTAGTGGCGTCCGCCACGAGCCGGAGCACAATCCTCCCATGCGGAACCAGCTCCTCGCGGCCGCGGCCCTCACCGTCGTCGCCTTCGCCTCGGGCGCGTTCGCGTTTCTCCGCCCGGGGCCCGTCCGTGGCCGCTGAGCCGGTCGAGCCGGATCCGCGGACGATCCGGCGGATCCTCGACACGCTCGTCCACGAGCGGCAGCGGCTCCGGCACGTGGGGGCGGACGGGCCCGAGCTCGAGGCGAATCGGCTCGCGATCGCGTACGGGCACCGCGCGCTCGGCGCGGCCGAGGCCGCGGGTGCCGGCGGTCGCGGCGCGTCGCGTCGAGCCTGACGGACGGACGACGGGCCGTACCCGCGTGGCCGGCGCCGCCGTTGGGTAGGTGCGGGCTGCGGCAGGGGCGGCGCGGGGTCTCGACTGGGCGAGAAACCCCGCCCCTCCCGCCCGAAGGGATCCGCCGGGTTTCACCCCGCTGACCTTCGGCAATATGGTGCGTGGACGGCGGGGTCAACCCTAGGGGTCAGGGCCTTGGTCGATCCGGTACGTGCGTGCGACGGCGGCGGCCCGCCGGCGGCGGACGTGCCGTAGACGGACGGAGGGCGGCGTCGACGTGGGGTCACGCGCCGCCCTCTGCCGTCCGTCGGTGCGGTGCGGGCCGGGGCGCGTGGTGAGGCCAAGGAGACGAGACCTCGCGCCGACCCGCCGCATCGATCGTCGCCGCGCACGACCGGCCCGCACTCGGGGAGACCCTTCGCCGACGCCGGACTTGCGGTTCGCCCGCGGGTCGCCGAACAGGTCGCCGGCGGCGGGCACGTGCAGGGTCGTGCAGCAGTCGCAACGGTCTTCGCCTCCGTGGGCTAGAGCCGGAGCGCGAGCAGCGAGAGGGCGAGCGCGACGACGGCGACCGTCAGCGCCTGGAGCGCCGCCTCGGGCGCGCGGATGAGCAGCTCGGCCGTGATCGACTCGTCGCGGCCGTCCCGGTACGAGATCGCGCCGGATACGGAGACCGCCCGGCGCCTCACGTTCCGCACCTGCGTGGAGAGGCGCCGCTGCGCCAGGCTGAGGCAGGCCGCGAACACCGCCGCGAGGAGCGCCTCGGGGCGGAGGGTCTCCGCAGCCCCGACGTATGCGGTCAGCACCGGGAACGCCCCCCACGCGAGGGCGAACCAGGCGTCGGAGTGGAACCGTCCGCGAAACAGCTCGAGGCTGTACGCCACGACGACGAACGCGCCGAAGGCGACGAACGGCAGGAGCAGGAGCGTCCAGGCCGCGGCCGC
>JBLNEO010000060.1:0-2913 GCA_050262775.1 Pseudomonadota bacterium
CGAACGTGCTCAGCGGGCCGCCCTCGAGGGCGTAGAACGGGGTCGCGTCGGCCGCCGCCGCCAGCGCGCGGGCGGGGGGCGCGAGGTGGGCGACAAGCGGTGCGCTGCCGTCCATGCGCCAGCGGACGTCGAAGCGCCGGAAGACCGGGGTCAGCCGCATCCGCCCGTCGGCGGCGTCGCGGCCGATCATGAGGAAGATCAGCGCGTCGGTGTCGCTGCGCCGGGCCAGGCGCACGTCGGCCGGCCGCAGCGACTGGTCGCTCCAACCGGCCCGCACCAGCAGCAGGCGCAGCCGCACGAGCCAGCGCCGCCAGCCGCGGATGACGCTCACGCCGCGTGCGACGTCGAGCAGGACGTCGAAGTTCGCCGGCAGGCCGCCGTCGGCCGCGATCAGCCGCCGATCGGCGGTGAAGTCGATCTTGCTCGTCATCACGGGGCCGAAGTCGTTGCGGGCGTCGCGCACGCCGGGGGCGCGGGGGTCGAACGCGATGCCGAGCGCGTCGCCGTTGCCGGAGAAGCGCGTGCCGAGTGCCCGGGTGAGCCCGGGCAGGTTCCCGCGGTTGCGCAGCAGCAGGCGCGACGAGCCGATCGTCCCGGCGGCCAGCACCACGGCGCCGGCCTCGACGACGCCCTCGCCGCGCTCCCCGGCGAGCCGGCGGTACGCCACGCGCCAGCGGTCGCCCGGCCGCGCCGGCGGCTGGATCCCCGTCACGAGGTGATGGGGGTGGACCTCGGCCCCGTGCGCCTCGGCGCGCGCGACGTACGTGATGTCGACGGTGTTCTTGGCGAGCACCGGGCAGCCGAGGTCGCAGCGCCCGAGGTTCTGGCAGCCCTGCTGTCGGACGCCGCTGAACGGATGCTCGCGCTCGTCGCCGAAGTGGACGGCGATCGGCAGCGGATCGGCGTCGCGGCCGGCGCGGCGCGCCATCGCCGCGAACGCGGCGACCTTCGGCAGCGGCGGGTCCGGCGGCGTGGCACGCGGCGCCAGCGCGTCCTCGGTCTTCGCGTACCACGGCTCGAGCTCGGCGGCCGTGATCGCGGCGGGCCAGCCGCTGTCGAAGACGTCGGCCGGCGCGCGCAGCTGCACGTTGGCGTAGACGAGCGACCCGCCGCCGACGCCGGCCGCCGTGATGACCGTCACGTCGCGCATGAGCCGCACGTCGAGCATCCCGTCGGGGTTGGCCCGCTCGTGCCAGAGCATCGCCGGCGCCTGCTCGGGGCGGTCCGGGAAGTCCTCCGGCGCGAAGCGCCGCCCCCGCTCGAGGACGCCGACGCTCCGGCCGGCCTCCGCCAGGCGGCACGCCGCGACCCCGCCGCCGAAGCCGGAGCCGACGACGACGACGTCGTACGCCCGCCTCACGCGCCGGCGTCCCCGTCGCGCGGGCCGCCCGAGCGCCGCGCGAGCACCGCGGTCACCAGTACATCACCGCCGTCTCGCCCGACTCGCCGGCCCAGTACAGCCGCACCCTGACGACGTACCGCCGGCCGGCGAAGAGCTTCAGCGACACGCGCGCGTTGCGGTCCTGGCCGCTGTCGTCGTCGCCGCGCAGGTAGCGCAGCTGCCCGTCGACCTCCTCGAAGAGCACCAGCACGGTGTCGGACGAGCCGAACGTGCCGACCTGATAGCGCCGCGACGCGGGCGGCTCGACGGCGAAGTCGACCTGCTGCCCGGGCCGCAGCGAGACGGGCGCCGATTGGAACGGCGTGAGCCGCGGGGTCACGGGGGCCAGCGGCGGATACCAGGTCCGGATGAACTGCGCGTCGAGCGCGGAGAGCGTGCCGGGCGGCGTCAGCCCGGCGCGGTACTGCGCCGGCTCCCGGATGAGCCCGCCCGGGAAGGCGTACTCCATGACCGACGCCGGGTCCCACGCGGAGCCCTCGACGTCGGTCGGAGCGAGCTTGCGCAGCACGTTGTCGAAGGTCTTCTGGCGCGACCAGCGGTTCGGCGGCCCCGCGAAGTACGCGTAGACGGCGTCCTCGTCCCACTGGATCCCGGCGAACGGGTTCTGGTGCTCGTGCGGCATCCCGAGCGTGTGCCCGATCTCGTGGCGGGCGGTCGTGTGGCCGTAGTCGTCGGTGAGATCCCACCCGAAGTTCATCGTGCGGTCGGCGGCGCCGATCGTCAGGACGTCGCGCCCGACGTAGGACCACGAGCCGTCGGTGTCCATGAAGCCGATCCGGACCTCGGCCTCGGCGCGGTCGCGGACCTCCTCGAACTCCAGCCCGATGCCGAGGGCCTTCCACTCCTCGAACGCGCGGCGCACGACGTCCTGCTGCTCGGCCGCGCCGACCCACGTCACGAAGCGGGTCGTGCCGTCGGAGAAGCGGACGTCCTGCCCGTCGCCGTCGCCGTCGAAGAAGTGGTAGTGCAGGACGGTGCCGTTCACCCACTTCGACCGGCCGCGCAGGATCGCGCTGAGGCGGTCCGACGGGAGGTCGGGCGCCAGAACCGGCACGATCTGCGGCTTGACATCGCAGTACGGCAGCGGCTCGTCCCGGTCGCGGGGTCCCTGCTGCTCCTGCGGATCGTTCTTCTGAGGCTCAACCATGTCTCTCCCTCCTGCCGCGATGCTGCTCGTGCGCGTCGCGGCTCGTCGTGCGCGGGGCGAATCTGAACGGCTTCCGGCGGCCGTCGCTGCCGTTTGCCGTGCCACCGCCCCGCCGGTCAGCGCTCGGCGGCTCCTCCGCCGCCGCCCGGTTCCGCGTCCTCGAGCGCCCGCGCGACGTCGGCGCTGCGCGAGTGCTCCTTCCCGCGGCGGAACTCGGCGATGTACGCGTCGAAGTCCCAGCGGTCGAGGAACTCCGAGGCCGCCCGGCGCCCGGACTCGTGGAGCGCCCGCGCCCGCGCGGGCGTGATGTCGAACTCGGTCGTCGCCACGCCGAGCGTCGGGATCGGGATCGTCCTGGCGTAGT
>JBLNEO010000061.1:0-5137 GCA_050262775.1 Pseudomonadota bacterium
CCGACGCCCGGGCGCACGGCGGCGCAGCCGGACGCCGCGGGACGCACGCGCTGATGACGAAGGTGCGGCAGGCGGAGCGCGCGCTCGAGCGCGTCGACGACGTCGCGAAGCCGTACGAGCCGTGGCAGCTCCGGCTCTCGCTCGAGGCGGGCGAACGCGGCGGCGACGTGCTCGCGTCCCTGCAGGGCGCGGTCGCCGAGCGCGGCGCCTTCCGCCTCGGGCCCGTCGACCTGCAGGTCGCGCCCGGCGACCGGATCGTCGTCACCGGCCGGAACGGCTCGGGGAAGTCGACGCTGCTCGCCCTCCTCCTCGGCGAGCTCGACCCGGTCGAGGGGGCGCGGACGGTGGGGCGTGCGACGCGGCTCGGCGCCCTCGACCAGCGACGGAGCGCCTACGCCGGCGACGAGCCGCTCCTCGACGCGTTCGCCGGGCGGACGGGGCTCGCCCCGGTCGACGCGCGGACGCTGCTCGCGAAGTTCGGCCTCGGCGCCGACCACGTCGGCCGCGCGTGCGCGAGCCTGTCGCCGGGCGAGCGGACGCGCGCTCACCTCGCCGAGCTCCAGGCGCGCCGCGTCAACCTCCTCGTGCTCGACGAGCCGACGAACCACCTCGACCTCGAGGCGGTCGAGCAGCTCGAGACGGCGCTCGCCGGCTACGACGGCGCGCTCGTCGCCGTCTCGCACGACCGCCGCTTCCTCGAGGCTCTGGCGCCGACCGGCGCGATCGCCCTCCCGCTATAGTTGCGCGGCTCATGGCCGTCCCGAAGCAGAAGACGAGCAAGTCGCGCCGCGACAAGCGCCGCGCCCAGCACGCGATCGAGGCGCCGCGTCCGAACGTCTGCCCGAACTGCGGGCAGCCGAAGCGGCCGCACCGGCTCTGCCCCACCTGCGGCACGTACCGCGGGCGGGAGGTCGAGCCGCTGCGCATCCAGGCCCCGTAGGGACACGGCCGTGGGGCGGATCGCCGTCGACGCGCTCGGGGGCGACCACGCGCCGGACGAGATCGTCGCGGGCGCCGCGGACGCGGCGGCCGAGGGGATCGACGTCGTCCTCGTCGGGCCGGCGGGGCTCGACACGCACGGCCTGCCCGTCGTCGAGTCGACGCAGGTGCTCGAGATGGACGAGAAGCCGGCCGAAGCGGTGCGCGCGAAGCCGGACAGCTCGCTCGTCGTCGCGAACCGCCTCGTCGCCGAGGGACGCGCGGACGCCGTCCTCTCCGCCGGGAACACCGGCGCGATGCTCGCGGCGGGGCTCCTCGAGCTCCGCCGCCTGCAGGGCGTGATGCGCCCCGCGATCGCCGTCGTGCTCCCGGCGCGACGCGGCGCGTCCGTGCTCGTCGACTCCGGTGCGAATGCCGACGCGCGGCCGGAGCATCTGCTCCAGTTCGCCTACATGGGGGCGATCTTCGCGGAGGAGATGCTCGACCGGCCGCGACCGTCCGTGCGCCTCCTCTCGATCGGCGAGGAGCCCGAGAAGGGCAACCAGCTGACGCTCGAGGCGCACGAGCTGCTGGCGGCGAGCGAGCTCAACTTCCTCGGCAACGTCGAGTCGCGCGAGCTCCTCGACGGCGGCACCGACGTCGTCGTCACCGACGGCTTCACCGGCAACGTCGCGCTCAAGCTGCTCGAGGGGACGATCCAGACCCTCCTCGCCGCGCTGCGCGAGGAGATCACCGCCACGACGCGCGGGAAGCTCGGCGGGGTGCTCATCCGGCCCGCGGCTCGCCACCTCCGCGAGCGCCTCGACCCCGACACGTACGGGGGCGCCTACCTCCTCGGCCTGCGCGGCCTGTCGGTGATCGCACACGGCAACTCCTCGCGCCGCGCGATCGCGAACGCGATCCGCCTCGCGGCCCGCGGGGTGGAGCACGACGTGGTCGGGAGACTGGCCGCACGGCTCCCGGAACGGGCCGCGGGCACCCGTGTATGATCGCCCGGATTTTTCCGGGTACCGACGAATTGAGGTGAGATGGCCGCGTCGCGTGAGGAGATCTACGAGCGCGTGAAGGAGGTCCTGAGCGAGCAGCTCGGGGTCGAGGAGGGTGAGATCAACGAGGAGGCGAACTTCCAGGAGGACCTGGACGCCGACTCCCTCGACCTCGTCGAGCTGATCATGGAGCTGGAGGATCAGTTCGGGATCAAGATCTCGGACGAGGACGCGCAGAAGATCCAGACCGTCGGTCAGGCCGTCGACTACGTCCACTCCCACCAGTAAGGGGGCAGACCCGGGCCCGAACGGGCCCGGCGAGCTCGGGCGGCTGATCGACGAGCTGCCGCCGGAGCGCGTCGAGCCGGTCTTCACCCACTCCTCCTGGGCGCCGGACCGGGCCTCCTCGTACGAGCGGCTCGAGTTCCTCGGCGACAGCGTGCTCGAGCTGGCGGTCGCGCGCGCGCTCTACGAGCGTTACCCGGACTTCACGGAGGGGCGGCTCGCGAAGGTGCGCTCGCACGTCGTCTCCCGCGCGAGCTGCGCCGTCGTGGCACGGGAGATGGGGCTCGACGAGCGGCTGCGGCGCGCGGTGTCGACGGGGCTCCCGCAGGAGGAGCTCGAACGGCTCTCGCACAACCGCAACGTGCTCGCCGCGATCCTCGAGGCCGCGCTCGCCGCGCTCTTCCTCGAGCACGGGTTCGAGCGGATCGAGCGAGCGGTGGTCGGCGCGTTCGACTCGCGGATCGAGTACGCGCTGACGAGCCACGTCGACCACAAGACCGAGCTGCAGGAGGCGCTCGCGCGCTCCGGCCGTTCCGTCGTCTACACGGTGCTCGAGATCGAGGGACCGCCGCACGACCGCCGCTTCACCTGCGCCGCCGTCGTCGAGGGCGAGGAGGTCGGCCGCGGCGCCGGCCACTCGAAGAAGGCGGCCGAGCAGGAGGCCGCGAGCCGCGCGCTCGAGCGGCTCGGGCTCTTCGAGCCGCTCGCCGACTAGTCCAGCAGGGAGCGTCGGGCCGTGCGTGACGTTGCTGGGCAGGTCGTCCGCGGCGACAACGACGAGGAGCCTCTTGCGCGCGCCCAGGCGCACATCGACCGCGACCACCCGGAGCTCGTCGGCCGCGTGTCGCGCGACGACCTGCCCGCGACGGCCGAGGAGGTCTGAGCGGCGGCGGCCGTCCGCGGCCGCCTCGGGCGAATCGTCCATCCGCAGCCGCCGATAGCCTCGGCGCCGGTGCACCTCTCCGCGATCAGGATCCGCGGCTTCAAGTCGTTCCCCGACCCGCTCGAGGTCCGTCTCGAGCCGGGCGTCGGCGTCATCGTCGGCCCCAACGGCTCCGGCAAGTCGAACGTCGCCGACGCGATCGTGTGGGCGGCCGGCTCGCTGTCGCCGCACGAGCTGCGCGCGGAGAAGCCCGACGACGTCCTCTTCGCCGGCTCGGCCACACGACCAGCGTCCGATCACGCGCAGGTGGAGCTCGTGTTCGACAACAGCGACGGCGAGGGGCCGATCGACTACTCCGAGCTGTCGATCGCACGCCGGCTGCACCGCGGCGGCGAGGGCCAGTACCTCGTCAACGGCGCGACCGTCCGGCGCCTCGACCTCGTGGAGCTGCTCGCCGACCTCGGCCTCGGTGGGTCGATGCACTCGATCATCGGCCAGGGCAAGGTGGAGGAGATCCTCGGCGCGAGCTCCGAGCGCCGGCGCGAGCTGCTCGAGGAGGCCGCCGGCCTCGGCCGCTTCAAGCGGCGGCGGCACCGTGCCGAGTTGAAGCTCGCCCGGGTCGCGGTGCAGGTCGAGCGGGCGCGCGACATCGAGGACGAGGTGCGGAAACGGCTGCGGCCGCTCGCGCTGCAGGCGACCGCCGCGGAGCGCGCGGAGCGGCTCGTCGGGGAGATCGCGCGGCTGCGCGCGCGCGTCGCGCAGCTCGACCTGGCCGCGTGCGAGGAGCGGCTCGCGGAGGCCCAGGAGCGCAAGGCGGCCGCGGTCGCGGCGCGGCGACGGACGGACGACCGGCTCGAGGCCGTACTCGACCAGCGGCAGACCGCGGAGGAGGAGCTGGCGGACGCCGCGGGCGCACGCGAGGCGGCCACGTCGGCGCTCTACCGCCTCCGGAGCGCGGGCGAGCGCGTCGCGATGCGACGCGAGTCGGCGGACGGGCTCGCGGACGCGCTGCGTGCCGAGCTCGGCGCGGCCGACACCGACGACGCGGGCAGCGCGCCGGAGCTCGCGCGGCTCGAGCGCGAGGCGGCCGCGGCGCGCGAGCGGGCCGTGCGCGAGGCGGGCGTCGCACAGGCGCGGGTCGCGGCCGTCGACCGGCGCGCACGCGAGGCGGCCGAGCAGGCACTCGCCGCAGCGATCGACCGGCGGGCGACCGCGGAGGCGGCGGCGCTCGAGGCGGCCACGGCACGTGAGCGCGCGACGGACGCCGTCTACCGACTCCGTGCCGCCGTCGAGCGCACGGCGTTGCGGCGCGAGGCGCTCGGCGCCCTCCTCGACGAGGCTCGCTCGGCGCTCGCCGAGGCGGAGGCGCGGGACGGCCCCGATCCGGCGGAGCTCGAGCGGCGGGCGACGGCGGCAGCGGCGGCCGCGCGCGTCGCGCGCGTGGAGGCGGCGTCGCTTGCCGCGCGCGCCGAGACGGCGCGGGAGCGCCTCGCGGCGCTGGAGCGCTCGCTCGCCGAGCGCGAAGGGCTCCCGCCGGCCGCCAGGGCGCTCGCGGAGCAGGGGGAGCGACTTGCGCTCTCGCTGCTGGACGTCGCGCCGGGCCGGGAGCGGGCGGTCGCGGCGGCACTCGGCTGGCGTGCGGCGGCGCTCGTCGCGCGCGACCCGAAGCAGGGGCTCGCGCTGCTCGAGCGCGCCCGTGAGGCGGGCCTCGGCGCGCTGTCGGTCGTCGTCGGCGAGCGCGCGGCGACGCTCGTCCGCGAGACGGCGGTCGTGCCGAAGGAGGAGCTGCTCGACGCGTCGGGACCGGCCGTCACGCCCGACGGGCACGGCTACGACCCGCGCACGGGCGAGCTGTGGTTCGCCGGCGAGACCGCGGAGACCGTGCTGCTCGAGCTGGACGCGCGCCGGCGCGAGCTCGGCGGTGAGGTCGAGGAGCTCGTCGCGGCGGTGCGGCGGGCCGAGGGCGCGGCCGGGCGCGCAGAGGCCGACGCCCGCGCGGCGGAGGACGCGTTCGCCCCGCACGCGCACCTCGCGGGCCGGAAGC
>JBLNEO010000062.1:0-28005 GCA_050262775.1 Pseudomonadota bacterium
GCGCGGGCGACGGACCGCGGCGAGCGCCTCGACGAGTGCGCCGCGGCGATCCTCGTATCCGGAGGCGCCGTCGCGCGCGTCGAACGCGTCGTAGACGGTGCCGGTGGACGCCTTCTTCGCAGCACGCGGAAGCAGGACGACGACCCAGAAGTCCTGCGGCAGCTCGAGCGGCGCGAGCCGGGTGCCGTCCGCCTCTCCGAGCTGGGGCCCCGGGCGAAGGAAGAAGGGGACGTCGGCACCAACCGACGCGGCAACCTCGTGGAGCGCCTCGATCGGCAGCGGGACGGCCAGGGTCTCGTTCGCGAGCCGGAGGGCCGTCGCGGCGTCCGAGCTGCCACCCCCGAGTCCTGCGGCGACCGGGATCCGCTTCGCGAGCGTGACGCGCCACGCGCCCTCGGCGCCGGCCGCGCGCGCGAGGCGTCGCAGGGCGTCGGCGACGAGCGTGTCGTCGCGGAAGCCGTCGATGCGGAGGCGATCCGCGGGCGCGACGGCGACGCGGTCGGCGAGATCGATCCGCTGCAGCACGGTGGTGAGCTCGTGCTTCCCGTCCGGGCCGCGCGGCCCCACCACGAGCGCGAGGTTGAGCTTCGCGGGCGCGGGCGCGCGTCTCACGGGAGCGCGTCCCGGAGCGCGACGAAATCCGGCGGCGCGAGCTCCTCGGCCCGCGTCGAGGCGTCCCGGCCGAGCGCTGCCAGCGCCGCCGCCGCGTCGGCGCGCCCGACGAGACCGGCGAGCTCGAGCGAGTTCGGCAGCGTCTTCCGGCGGTGCGCGAACGCCGCCTCGACGAGGCGCTTCACGCCGCCGAAGTCCTGCGGGAGCGGGCGCCGCCGGAACGCGACGAGCGCCGAGTCGACGTTCGGCGGCGGCCGGAAGACGGTCCGGGCGACCGGGTGGAACCCGGTCTTCTCGGTCGCCAGCTGGACGAGCACCGACACGGCGCCATACGCCTTCGTCCCGTGAACCGCGAAGAACCGGTCGGCGACCTCGCGCTGCACCATCACCGTCCACCGCTCGATCGACGGCAGACCGACGAGCGACTCGACGACGATGGGCGTCGCGACGTTGTACGGGAGGTTCGCGACCAGCTTCGTGGGCGGCGGGTCGAGTCGCCCGAGGTCGAGCCGGAGCGCGTCGCCCCATACGAGGCGAACGTTCGGAGCGTTCGCGGACACCGCGGCGAGGTGCGGCTCGAGCGACCGGTCGACCTCGACCGCGTGCACGAGCCGGACACGGTCGGCGAGGTAGCCGGTGAGGACGCCGAGCCCGGGACCGATCTCGAGGACGACGTCGCCGGGGTCGAGCTCGGCGAGCCGGCCGATCACGCCGAGGATGTTCCGGTCGGCCAGGAAATGCTGCCCGTACGCCTTCTTCGGGGCGACGGTCACGCCGGGCCGAAGACGCGCGCGGCGTTGGCGTCGATCTGCGCTTCGAGCGCGTCCACCTCCTCGCCGCGCGCCTCCGCGAGGACGGCGACGGTATGGACGACGTTCGCCGGCTCGTTCGGACGCCCGCGTCGCGGGACGGGTGCGAGGTACGGGCAGTCCGTCTCAGCGAGGATCCGCTCCGCCGGCACCTGTGCGGCGGCGACGCGGAGGTCCGCGGCGTTGCGGTAGGTGACGTTGCCGGCGAACGAGACGTAGTAGCCGCGGTCGAGCGCGGGCTCGAGGAGCCGCGGCGACGAGAAGCAGTGGAGGACGACCTCACCCTCGAAGGAGGCGAGGACGGCGAGCGTCTCCGCGTCCGCTGCCCGCGTGTGCACGACGACGGGCTTCCCCACGTCGTCCGCGAGCGCCAGCTCGCGCTCGAAGAGGTCGAGTTGCCGATCGTGTGGCGCGTAGTCGCGGTAGAAGTCGAGACCGGTCTCGCCCACGGCGACCGCCTTCGGATGCGCGAGCAACTCGCGGAGCTCGTCGAGGCGCCCTCCGTCGTCGCCGCCGGCCTCGTGCGGGTGGACACCGAGGATCGCGGCCACGCCCTCGAAGCGGTCCGCGAGCGCCAGTGCGTCGCGCGCACCGTCGACCGTCGTCGCCACGGTGAGGATCCGGCCCACACCGGCGTCGCGCGCGCGTCGGACGAGATCCTCCGGAGCGTCCGCGCACGCGTCGAGGTGCGCGTGCGTGTCGATCACGTCGAGGCGGCTGCGGGGAGCTCGATCCGCGGGAAGAGCGGCGGCGCGGCGACGATCGTGGCCGGCTCCGTCAGCCCGGCGCCCACCCGATCCCACGAGAGGTCCACGGGCTGGCCGAGCGCCTCCAGGATCCGCGGCGCGGTCTCGGGGAGGTACGGCGACAGCGCGACGGCGATCGCGCGCAGCCCGTCGGCGACCGCGTAGAGCACGCGATCGAGCTCCGCGCGGCGTTCGGGGTCCTTCGCCAGGTTCCACGGCTGCGTGTTCTGGACGTGCGCGTTGAGCGCCCGCACCTGCTCCCAGATCTCGTCGATCGCACCCGTGACGTCGAAGCGGTCGAGCCGTGCCGCCACCTCGTCGTGCAGGTGCCCGAGGTCGACGCCGCCGTCGGAGGGAGCGATCGGGATCGCGCCGTCGCGGTACTTCACGATCATCGCCGTCACACGCGAGAGCAGATTGCCGAGGTCGTTCCCGAGCTCCTTCTCGTACCGCTCGCGGACGGAGTCGAGCGAGACCGAGCCGTCCTGGCCGAACGAGACCGATCGCGCGGCCCAGTAGCGCACGGCGTCGACGCCGTACACGTCGATCAGGCTCAGCGGATCGATCGCGTTCCCGAGCGACTTCGAGATCTTGCGGTCGTCCAGGGTCAGGTACCCGTGGACGAACAGCTGCTTCGGCGGCTCCTCGCCCGCGGCCAGCAGCATCGCCGGCCAGTACACGCAGTGGAACCGGAGGATGTCCTTCGCGAGCAGGTGCCTGACCTCCGGCCAGAACTCCGCGCGCAGATCCTCGCCCGGCCGCGCGTACGTCAGCGCCGAGAGGTAGTTGACGAGCGCGTCCGCCCAGACGTAGGCGACCTGACTCTCGTCCCACGGCAGCGGGATCCCCCAGGGCTGCCCCGCGCGGCTGATGCTGAAGTCCCGGAGCCCGCCCGCGATGAAGCTCCGCGCCTCGTTGCGGCGGAAGTCGGGGAGCACGAAGTCCGGGCGCTCGTCGTACAGGGCGAGCAGGCGCTCCTGGTAGGCGGACAGGCGGAAGAAGTAGTTCTTCTCCTGGATCCGCTCCGGGACGGTCTCGTGAATCGGGCACCGCCCGTCCACGAGCTCGTCCTCCGTGTAGAACGCCTCGCACCCGACGCAGTAGAGGCCCTCGTAGACGTCCTCGTAGATGTCGCCGTTGTCGTAGATCCGTTGCAGGAACTCGCGGACGAAGCGCTTGTGGCCGTCGTCGCTCGTCCGGATGAAGAAGTCGATCGACGCGTTGAGGCGTTCAGGCAGCTCTCTCCAGGGCTCGGCGATCGTGTCGAGGTACGCGTACGGGTCGACGCCCTGCTCCTGCGCCGCCCGATAGACCTTCGAGGCGTGCTCGTCCACCCCCGTGAGGAAGAACGTGTCGCGTCCCCGCTGCCGCTGGTGCCGCACGAGGATGTCGCCGGCGATCGTCGTGTAGGCATGGCCGATGTGCGGCGTCGAGTTGACGTAGTAGATCGGGGTCGTCAGGTAGAAGCGCATCGGCGGCCATTGTAGGCGCGGGCCGGCGGCGCACCCGGATCGCAGAGCCGACCACGAGCAGCGGGAGGAGCAGGGCCGCGAGCCACGCGACCTCGCGGACAGACCGCGCCCCGGAGGACGGACGGGGCGTCTCCGCCGGACGGAGCGAGTCGTGCGGGTCCGGGTTCGCGCCGGCGAGAGACGGCCTGACCGGGGCGGCCGTGCGAGGCGTCGCAGCGCGGCGGTTCACGGTGGCCGCGCGCCGCCTGGGAGCGGTCGCCGTCGACGCGCGGAGGTCGACACGCGACGCCCCCTCGGTGGCGTCCGCGCGCCGCACCCGCTCGCGGACGGGCGTGCGTGCCTGCTTCGTCTTCGTGTGCTGCAGCGTCTGCGGTCGCAGCCGGACGGCCGAGCGCGCGGCTGTACGTGGTGCGGCAGCGCCGCCGCGCCCGCCGCCCCCCGTCTCGGCGACGGTCTCCTCCTGCGCCGGCGATGCCTCCGACACGCCCGCGGGCCGCGTCGCGAGCGGGATCGCGACGGGCGTCGACGGCGCAGGCTCGACCGCCGGCGGCGGCGGCTGCGGGTGCGGCTCCGCCGCCGGCGTCGGCGCCGGCGGGGCGGCGGCGGGCGGCGGAGCCGGGGCGACGGCGGCGGGGGGAGCGGGCGGGGGCGGCGGCGCCGGCGTTCGCGTCGGCAGCAGCCGCATCGGGTCGACGTACCCGTTCGGGTCGGCGGCGACCCGGACGCCGAGATGGACGTGCGCGGTCGGCGTGGCAGCGTCCTGACTCGGCCCGACCGCACCGACCGCCGCGCCCTCGACGACGGCCTCGCCCCGCGAGACGGTCGTCGCCCCCAGTTCCACGAGCGTCACGGCGTAGCCGTCGCCCGTCTCGATCGTGACGCCGCGCCCCATCCCCGGGAGCGACCCCGCGAACGTGACCGTGCCCGCGGCCGGCGCGCCGACCGTCGCCCCGAGACCGCATCCGACGTCGACGCCGCGGTGCTGGCCGCCCGCGTACGGATCCGAGAGCGCGAACGACCGGAGGACGGCGCCCTCGCACGGCCACGACCACGCCTGGGCCGACGACGGGAGCGTGAGCGCGGCAGCGACGGCGAGCGCGAAGCGGAGCATGGGCGGCCTCCGATGTTGTCTCGATGGAAAACGGCGCTGCCACGGTAGCGGGGGAGGGCGCCGTTGTCAACCGTGACTACAGCGAGCCGCGGTAGAGCGTGTTGCGGCCGACCCCGGTGAGCCGACCGACGAGCTCGGCGGCCCGTCGCCTGGGCAGGCCTGCCTCGACGAGCTCGGTCACGGCCGCGACGGCCGCCTCGTCGTCGCGCTCGGCGGCCGCTCCGCCCACGACGACGACGACCTCCCCACGCGGCGGCTCGGGGAACCGCTCCGCCACCTCGACCGCCGAGCCGCGGGCCACCTCCTCGAACTGCTTCGTGAGCTCCCGGCAGACGGCGACGCGACGATCCGGCAGGCGGGCGGCGAGCGACCGCAGGGTCGCCGGCAGGCGCCGCGGCGACTCGAAGGCGACGGCCGGCCACGGCCACCGCGCGAGCTCGTCCCAGAGCGCCTCCCGGGCGGCGCCACGCGGGACGTAGCCGAGGAACTGGTAGCGCTCGCCGACGAGCCCGCTGGCGACGAGCGCCGTCTCGACCGCGGACGGCCCGGGAAGCACGGTGACCGGCAGCCCCTCGTCGAGGGCGGCCGCGATCAGGCGCGCCCCGGGGTCGTTGATCGCCGGCATCCCGGCATCGGAGACGAGGGCGACGCGCTCCCCCGCGCGCAGCCGCGGCACGATCTCGGCGGTTCGCGCCGCCTCGTTGTGCTCGTGGTACGAGACGAGGCGCGCGTCGATCCCGTGCCGCTCGAGCAGCGCGCGCGTCCGCCGCGTGTCCTCGCAGAGGACGACCTCGGCCTCGCGGAGCTCCCGCAGGACCCGGAGCGTGACGTCCTCGAGGTTCCCGATGGGCGTGGCGCAGACGGCGAGCGGCATCTAGACCGCTTCGAACGCGACCATGGCCGCGCCGACGACGCCCGCGGCCGTGCCCAGCGCCGCACGGACGACGCGCACGCGCTCGCGCGCGGGCTCGAGCGCCTCGCGCCGGACCACCTCGCGCGCCGGCTCGAGGATCAGGTCGCCTGCGGCCGAGAACCCCCCGCCGACGACGACGAGCTCCGGGTCGAACACGTTCACGAGCGTTCCGATCCCCGATCCGAGCCGGCGGCCGATCTCCCGCAGGATCGCGGTCGCGCGGGCGTCGCCCTCGTTCGCGAGCCGCACGAGGCGATGCGCATCGGCCCCGGATCCGAACGCCTCGCGCGCGGCCGCGGTGGCGGCCGTGCCCGACACGTAGGCCTCGAGGTGCCCACGGCCCGTGCACGTCCCCTGGCAGGGCGCGCCGTCGTGCTCGATCACGATGTGGCCGAACTCGGCGAGGCCGCGGAGGAGGCGACCCTCGACGACGGCGCCGCCCCCGACGCCCGTGCCCAGCGTGAGCATGACCATCGAGTGCGCGCCCCGACCGGCGCCGTGGCGCCACTCGGCGAACGCGGCGGCGTTCCCGTCGTTCTCGATCCGCGCGGGGAGGCCGAACCGGTCGCGGAGCCGGTCGTCGAGGTCGACGTCGCGCAGCGGGATGTTCACGGAGCCGAGCGCGCGCCCGGTCACACGGTCGATCACCGAGGGGACGCCGACGCCGACGGCGGCGACCTCGGCACCGAGCAGCTCCTCGACCGCGCCCTCCAGTGCCTCCAGGAGCGCCTCCTGCGACCCCGTCGGGGTCATGCGCTCGCGCCGCTCCCGGACGACGCCGTCGCGGTCGACGAGGCCGGCGGCGATCTTCGTCCCACCGAGGTCGACGCCGATCACCAGGGGGTCCGTCATCGGGCCGCGGCTACCATATCGCCCCGCATGGCGGGCCAGGACAAGCCCTACCGCGTCTACCGCGGCGGACGCGCGAAGGGCAAGGTCCCGACGCTCCCGCCGCCCGAGCGCGCTGCGCGATCGAACGGCCGACGGGCGCCCGCGCCCGCGCCGACCGCGCCCGAGCAGCAGCCGCCGGCGCGCCGCGTCTCGTGGGGCCGGCTGATCGGGATCGCAGCCCTCGTGCTCGTCCTGCTCGTCGTCGTCTGGGGCGTGGCGAGCTTCCTCGCGGTCCGGAGCGGGATGCAGGGCGCGAACGACCGCGTCGACGCCGACACGCGGGCGGCGCTCGCGGCCGACCGCGGCTCGCTCCTCTCGAGCCCCAGCGTGGTGCTGCTCCTCGGGACCGACCACTCGAAGACGGTCCAGGACCGCCAGAGCGCACGCCGGTCCGATTCGATCATGCTCGTGCGCACCGATCCCGGGCGCGGTCGGATCTCGTACCTGTCGATCCCGCGCGACCTGCAGGTCGAGATCCCCGGCGTGGGCACGCAGAAGATCAACGCGGCGGCGCAGTTCGGCGGCCCGGCGCTCGCGATCCGGACCGTGCACCGGTTCACCGGGATTCGCGTCAACCACGTGTCCGTGGTCGACTTCGGCGACTTCGAGTCGCTCGTCGACGCGCTCGGCGGCGTCACGATCGACGTCCCGAAGCCGATCCTGTCGAAGCGCTTCGACTGCCCGTACGCGACGGCCGAGCGGTGCCAGCAGTGGCAGGGCTGGCGGTTCGCGAAGGGGAAGCAGACGATGGACGGGCGCCGGGCGCTGATCTACTCGCGGATCCGCGTGAACCAGCTGGACCCGTCGGAGACGGACATCACGCGCGGCGAGCGCCAGCAGGCCGTGACGCAGGCGATCGCGCACAAGATGCTGAGCCCCCTCACGCTCGCGAAGCTGCCCTTCATCGGCGACGAGCTGACGGCGCCCCTCTCGACCGACCTGTCCACGTGGCAGCTCACGCAGCTCGCATGGGCTCGCTTCCGCAGCGGCGACGACCGCGCGCTCCACTGCCGGCTCGGCGGGGAGGACGCGGGCGGCGTTCTGATCCCGACGGAGGAGAACCGGAACGTCGTCGCGATGTTCCTCGGCGCGTCGGCGCCGCAGCCCCCGGCGCCGGGGTCGCTGTTCGCGCCCGGCTGCCGCGTCGGCGGCTGAGGACACGCCTCGTCGGCGGAGGCGCCGCCGCCGACTAGTCCGCCGCGGCCGCCTTCTTCTCGGCCGGCTTGGCGTCGCCCCCCGACGACGAGGCGGAGGAGCCCTCCCCCGACGACCCGCCCGACGAGTCGGAGGCACCGTCCTTCGACGGCTTCCGGTTGCCGCGCCCGTAGTCGGTCGAGTAGAAGCCGGAGCCCTTGTAGTGCACCGCCACCGGGTAGAGGACGCGCTCGACCGGCGCCGCGCCACACGTCTCGCACGCGTCCGGCGGCGCGTCGCTCATCCGCTGGAAGAGCTCGAACGTGTGCCCGTTCGGGCAGCGGTACTCGTAGATGGGCACGGTGGAGAAACGTAGCACCGGCACCCGCCGCTACCGTTCTTCGCCCGTGGCGCAGACCGTGCCCAGCAGCACGCCGTCGCGGGGCCGCGCACGCCTCGGGCGCGCGGCGTCCCCGCGGCTCTCGGACGACCTCTCGGAGCGCGGCTATACGCGCGTCGTCGCCGCCTGCGTCGCGGCGGTCGGCGCCTTCCTCGCGCTGCGCCTGACGGCGTGGCCGCCGCACGAGGACGAGACGCTCGCGCTCTACGTCGGACACGGCTCGCTCCGCGACCTCGCGGACACGGTGCTCGGGGAGCGCGGCGGCGCCCCGCTCCACTACGTGCTCGCATGGGTCGTGGCCCACCTCGGCGGCGGCCTCGGCGGCCTGCGGCTCGTCTCGGCGGTGCTGGCCCTCGCGTCGGTTCCCCTCGCGGCCGAGCTCGTCCGCCGTCTCACCGACCGGGCGACGGCGGCCCTCGCCACGGCGCTGCTGGCGTCGAGCTGGATCCTGCTCTTCCACGCGGTCTACGCACGGATGTACGCGCTCTTCCTGTTCACGAGCCTCCTCTCCTACCTCGGTCTGCTGGCCGCGCTGCGCGACGGCGGCCTGCGCCGGTGGGGGCTGTGGGCGGCGGCGATCCTCCTCTGCGTCGCGGCGCACCCGTACGGGGCGCTCGTGCTGGCGTCGCAGGGCGTGTTCGTGCTCCTCGCGCGCGAGCGGCTGCGCGAGGCGATCCCGGCCGGAATCGCGGTCATCCTGCTCGGGACGCCGTTCTGGATCACCGACCTCGTCCTCGCCGGGCGATTCGACGTCGGCGTCGGCGGCGGGGGCGAGAAGCTCGGCGGCCCCGTCGCCGTCGCCCGGGACCTCGGAGACGTCGTCCGCGACTTCTCCGCAGGCCCCGTGCTCCTGCCCGTCGTGCTCGCCCTCGCCGCGTTCGGGGGCGTGATGCTGTGGCGCGAGCATCGCCGCTCGGCGTTGCTCGCCCTCGCGGCGTTCGGGACGCCGACGGCCGCGTTCCTGCTCGCACGCCTCGGCTCGTCGACCGCGCCCGAGACGCGCCACCTGATCTTCACGCTGCCGTTCTTCGCGATGGTGCTGGCGACCGGCATCGTCGCCGTCGCCCGCACCGGACGCGTCGGCGCCGGGCGCGTCGCCGCCGTCACGGCGGCGCTCCTCGTCGCGGGCGGCGTCGCCTGGGCGTGGCAGAAGACGCCGCTGCTCTTCCGCGGCGCACCGGACGTCCAGACGTCCGGACGGGAGGCCGCCGCGGCGTGGCTGCTCGCCGACGCGCGCCCCGACGACATCCTCCTCGGCTACGAGCCCGTCTACCTCGAGGCGTGGGAGCGGGACGGCGACTTCTCCCGGATCGTGCTGCCGCGGGCGGACGCGAAGCTCGCCGCGAAGACGCTGACGGAGGCGCGGCGGCCGCTCGGACGCGGTGTCTGGGTGTTCGACGCGGCCGACACGACGAACTCCGACACGCGCCTCGAGATCGTGCGCCGCATCCCTCGCCCCGCCGGGGCGTTCGAGGTGCGCGTCTTCGGGCCGTACCTCGTGATCCGGACGCGCGAGCCGGTGCGCACGCCGGAGCGCTACGTCGAGCTCGCCGCGAGTGCGATGGTCGCCGGGAAGACGCTCACGATCGGCGACGCCGACGTCAACTTCGCGACGATCGACGCGGTCGCGAAGCGGATCGGCTACGAGCCGTCGGCGCGCTCGCGGTCGACGAGCTCGCGGTAGCACGGCGCGCCTTCGAACGCCGCGAGCCCCGCCGGCGTCTGGCGCGCCTTCGGCCGCGGGCGCAGCCGCCTCCCGGCGGCGACCGCGGCGCCGGCGCCCACGATCCCGCCGAGGACGAACGACCGCATGCGGTCGCGCTTCCGCTCCCTGTCGCCTCCGTCCATCGGCAGGATCTTCGCATGCTCGTGGCGTCGCTCGGGGATCTCGTGCTCGACGTGATCGTGCGCCTCGACGCGCCGATCGCAGCCGACACGGACACGGACGCGCGGACGCACGTGACGGCGGGCGGGCAGGCGGCGAACGTCGCGGCCTGGGTGGTCGCGCTCGGCGACCGCGCGCGGTTCGTCGGCAAGCGCGCCCGCGATCCTGCGGGACGCGTGATCGCCGAGGCCCTTCGCGCACGCGGCGTGGAGCTCGCCGGGCCGGAGGTCGACGCCGGCACCGGCACGATCGTCTCCCTCTCGCACGGTGACGGGACGCGCTCGATGCTCTCGGACCGCGGCGTCGCGCCGACGTTCGCGCCCGCCGAGCTCGACCCGGCGTGGCTCGAGGGCTGCGACTGGCTCCACGTGCCGGTGTACTCGCTCGCGCGCGAGCCGCTCCGCTCGACCGCGCTGGCCGCCGCGGCGCTCGCACCGCGCGTGAGCGTCGACCTCTCGTCCACGGCGGCGATCACGGAGCTCGGCGTCGTGACGCTGCGCGGGCTGCTCGCCGAGATCCGCCCGGCGCTCGTGCTCGCCTCCGACGCCGAGGCGGCGCTCGTCGGCGAGATCGACGCCGAGACGGTGGTCGTGCACCACGCAGGGGGCTGTATCGTCCGCGACCGCGGCGGCGAGCACGAGCACGCGGCCGCACCGGCGGACGTGGTCGACGCGACCGGCGCCGGAGACGCGTTCGCCGCGGGCTTTCTCCTCGGCGGCTACGAGATGGCGCTGCGCGCGGGGGCCCGGTGCGTGGCGCAGATGGGAGCGATGCCGTGAGCCTGATCCACGTGTCCGACGAGGTGCGGGACGCGCTCGCCGCCGGCGGTGCGGTCGTCGCGCTCGAGACGACGCTCGTCGCACACGGCTTCCCCGCGCCGCAGGGTGTCGAGGTCGGCCTCGCGAGCGAGCGCCGCGTCCGGGAGGCGGGCGCCGTGCCGGCGACGATCGGCGTCCTCGACGGCCAGGTGCGCGTCGGGCTGACGGAGCAGGAGCTCGCGCGGTTCACGCCCGAGGCGCGGAAGTGCGGCCCCCGCGATCTCGCCGCGACCGCCGTCCAGGGCGCCGTCGGCGGCACGACGGTCGGGGGCACCGTCGCTGCGGCACGCGCGGTCGGGATCCGGTTCATGGGCACGGGCGGCCTCGGCGGCGTCCACCGCGGGTTCCCCACGCCGCCCGACGTCTCCGCCGACCTCGGGGAGCTCGCACGGAGCGAGGTTCTCGTCGTCTCCTCCGGGGTCAAGTCGCTGCTCGACGTGCCCGCGACCGCGGAGCTCCTCGAGACGCTCGGGATTCCGGTGCTCGGGTACCGGACGGACGAGCTGCCGCGCTTCTACGCGGCGCGCGGCGGGCCGCCGGTGTCGGCGCGGGTCGAGTCGGCCGAGGAGGCGGCGCAGGTGGCGAAAGCGCACTGGACGCTGGGGCGCGCCGCCGTCCTGCTGGCCCGACCGCCGACGCGGAGCCTCGACGACGTCGAGCCCCTGATCGAGCGCGCGCTCGCGGAGGCCGACCTGCAAGGCGTGTCCGGACAGGCCGTGACACCGTTCGTGCTCGCCTACCTGCACCGGGCAAGCGGCGGGCGCACCGAACAGGCGAACCTCGAGCTGATCGCCGACAACGTCGCCCTCGCCGCCGAGGTCGCCGTCGCCTACGCGGGCCTCTAGGGCGCGCCGGGGGGACAGTCGCCGACGGCCGGAAGGCGCTCGAGCAGCGCGGCGAGCGTGCGCAGCTCGTCCGCGCCGAGCCGCGACTCGAAGGTCTCCCGGATCGCACGGACGTGCGAGCACTGCGCTTCGAGGAACTTCTCGCGACCCGCGTCCGTCAGCACGGCGTAGGTGACGCGCGCGTCGGTGTCGCACGAGCGCTTCGCGACCCACCCCGCCTCCTCGAGCCCGTCGAGCAGCCTCGTCACGCCCGACGCGGTGAGGAGGAGCTTCCCGGCGAGGTCGACACGGCGGATCCCACGCGGCTCGCGCGACAGGTGCAGGAGCGCCTCGTAGTCGTTGATCGAGAGCCCGTGCTCCGCCAGGAGCCCGGCGCTCAGCGACCGCGTCGCCGCGGCATGCGCGCGCAGGAGCCCGACCCACGCGTCGACGGCGGGCGACGATGCTTGCTCTGTCAATACTTGACTGCTCACGTTTCTCTGCTAGATTGATTGCGCACACAAGTTTACCCGAACGAGGAGAGGATGCAATGAGCACGACCCAGACCACGCAGCTGCCGACCGGCGTCTGGAACGCCGACCCGGTGCACTCGCAGATCGGCTTCGCGATCGCCTACATGGGAGGCACGTTCCGCGGGACGTTCTCGCCGTTCGAGGCGACGCTCGAGGTTGCGGAGGACGGTTCCGCACACCTCGAGGGCTCGACGCAGGTCTCGGGCGTCAAGGTCCAGGACCCGAACCTCGAGACGCACCTCCAGTCGCCGGACTTCTTCGACGCCGAGCGCACGCCGGAGCTCCGGTTCACCTCCGACGACGTCGTGCGGAACGGCGACGCGGTCGCGATCCGCGGCGACCTCACGATCCGCGGCACGACCCAGGAGGTGGAGCTCCGGGGGACGATCCAGGACGGGATCGTCGACGGCTACGGCAACGATCGCGTCCGCCTCTCGCTCGAGGGGACGGTCGACCGGACGCAGTTCGGCGTCAACTGGAACATGGCGCTCCCGAGCGGCGAGCCGGCCCTCCCGAACGAGGTCGCGCTCACCGGGGAGCTCTCGTTCGTGAAGGCGCGGTCGTAGCGATGAAGGTCCTCGGCGTCTCCGGCAGCCTGCGCACGGACTCGCACAACACGCGACTCCTGCGCGAGGCCGCCGAGCTCCTCGGCGCCCACGTCGAGTTCGAGCTCTTCGACGGCCTCAAGGCGGTGCCGCCGTACGACGAGGACGACGACGTCGACGACGCCCCCGCGGGCGCGGCGCGGTTCCGCGCGGCGCTCGCGGGGGCCGACGCCGTGCTGTTCGCCACGCCCGAGTACAACTCGAGCGTCCCGGGGCAGCTGAAGAACGCGCTCGACTGGGCCTCCCGGCCGCTCGCGACGAACCCGCTCCGGAACGTCCCCGTCGCCGTGATGGGCGCGTCGAACGGGATGTTCGGCGCCGTCTGGGCCCAGGCGGAGCTCCGCAAGGTGCTCGCGGCGATCGGCGCCCGCGTCGTGGGCGACGAGCTGCCGGTCGGGCGCGCGCAGATGCGGCTCGACGAGCACGGGACGCTGCTGGACGCCGAGCTCGAGGAGCGCGTCCGCGAGCTCGTGGACGAGCTCGAGGGCGCGGTCGCGGCCCGGACACAGCTCGCCGCGTAGGGCGCCCGCGGTTCGTCGGCGTGGTCGCCGCGATGCGGAAGCTGCCGGGCCGGCGGGCGAACAACGGCTGGGAGATGATCGAGTGGGAGCGCGCAGGGGCGACGTCCCGCTTCGCGTGCTCGCCCGCGGCGCCGTCTGCTACGGCTGCCACGTCGCGGCAAGGCCCGACTACGTGTTCACGAAGCGGCGCTAGCTAGACGCCGTCGCGGCCGCAGTGCCGCAGCGCGTTCAGGCAGCCGGCCACGAGGCGCGCGAGCTCCGGCTGACTCCACGCGTTGAAGAAGTCCGCGTGGGCGGAGTGGACGCCGCCGGAGGCGAGCGCGAGGCCGGCCCCGCCGGTGTCGCGGTAGCGAAGGATCACGGTCAGCGCCGGCAGCGCGACCGGGTGGGTCTTCGGGCACAGGCCGCGCCTCGGGTAGGCGACGTGGCTCTGGTGCGTCGCGCTGTCGAGGCTGCGGCCGTCCCAGCAGCTCGGGAAGGTGACGTGGAGGCGGAGCGAGGTCGCCCGCCGGCCGGGGCACGAGGGCGGCTCGGTCGACCGCGACACGCCGCTCGCGACGCCGCAGCTCCAGAAGGTCACGGCGAGCGGCTGCGCCCCCGTCGCGCGCGCGTCGCCGGCGATCATCCGGAACCCCGGCGGGAAGGGACGCACGGGGTCGAGCGTCCGGCGCCGGTAGTACACCGTGGCGCCGAGCGGCTCGAGCGCGCGGCCGTCGCGGAGGAGCGTCGGCACCCAGTACCCGGCGGCATCGCCCGCCCGGCGGCACGTCGTCCCCGCGGCCCGGAGCGAGTCGTAGGTCGAGGACGCGTTCGTCGACCGGTTCCCGACGAAGGTGTGGTCGTGGGAGCGACCGGGCTGGCCGGGGTAGACGATCGGGTCGTCGGCGGCCCGGTGGCTGAACCCGCAGGCGCTGACGAAGTTGACCCCGGCGAGCTCGCGGACGCCCGACGCACGCCCGCCGCCGCCCGCCGCGAGCGCGGCCCCGGCGACCGCCGGGACGAGCGCGAGCGCGACGACGAGGGCGAGTCGGCGCATGGAGCGGAGTCTGCACCGCGGCGCCGCGGCGGCGGGTAAGCCGTACGTAAAGCGTCAGCCCCGCCGGCGGCGCAGCAGGTGCCGGACGAAGTACACGGGAACGACGATCCCCGCGGCGAGGAACGCCGCCACCCCCCACGCCGTCGCGTGCTTCGAGCCGTGGCGCTGCGCGTGGGCGAACACGAGCAGGAACGCGGCGGTCCAGACTGCGATGACGGCGACGATCTCGCCGGTCGAGAGATCCTGCAGGCGCACCTACTGCTCGAGCGTGCGGAGGAAGTCGTCGATCGGCAGCGCCGGCAACGTCTGCAGCTTCGCGCTGCCGCGTGCGCCGAGCGCGACCGAGACCTTCGCCACCGTCTCGGTGTCGGGCGCCTCGATCACGTTGATGAAGTCGAACTCCCCGAGCGTCGCCCACTGGTGCAGGACGCGCGCTCCGAGCTCCTCGACGTCCTGGTTCACCGCGCGCAGGCGGTCAGGGTTCGACTTGAGCGTCTGCACGCCCTGGGCCGTGAGGGTCGTCAGCAGGATGTAGGTCGGCACGGTTCCTCGTCCTCCTCGCTCGCGTCGTCGTCGGCGCGGCTGAGTCTACGACTCTCGCCGCCTGGTCGACGTAGAGGAGCGCCGCGCCGAGGAAGAGCACCGGCGAGACCACGGTGTCGGAGAGGAAGGCGGCGATCGCCTCCGTCTGGTCTCCCTGGCCCCGGAGGAGCACCGCGAGCCCGAAGCGGGCGAGGAAGTAGACGATCGCGAGCGCGGCCAGCCCGCCGACGGCGTGCACGAAGTCCGCACGCGCGAGGTGGACGCTCCGACGGAGCGCGGCGCGGACGCCGGCGCCCTCGACGAGGATCACGGGCACCGACAGGCCGACGAGCGCGAACCACGCGAGGCCCGGGAGCACGAAGACGCTCGCGAGGAACGGGAACGGAACGAACAACACCGCGCCGACGGCGTACGCGAGGGCGAGGCGGCCGCGGTCGCGGGGCGGCTCGAGCGCGACCAGGCACGCCGCGACGTAGGAGGCGGTGACGAGGACGGCGCCGCCGAGCACCGCCACGGCGTAGGCGGCCGGCCGCTCGAACTGCGCCGCGAGGAGGTCGAGGAGCGCCACCGGGACGCCGACGGTGATCGCGGCACGGAGGAACCGGCGCCCGTACAGGCGCATGCTCTCGCCGACGAGCTGCCCGACCGTCCGCTCGGCGGGCGGCAGCGGCTCCGCCGGCGCCGTCACGCGCCCGCCTCGGCCGCGAGCACGCGCCCGACCGCCGCTGCGAGCGCCGCACATGCCTCGTCGACGCGCCAGCGGGCACGATCCGGCTCGCCGATCGCGTTCGAGACCGCCCGCAGCTCGACCGCCGGCACGGCCGCGAGCGCACACGCGCGCAGGACGCCGAATCCCTCCATCGCCTCGACGTCGCAGGCGACGGCGCCGACGCGCGCGCTCGTCCCGATCGGCAGGACGTGCGCCTCGGGGAGCTCCGTCCGCACCCGCGCGAGCAGGCCGGGATCGGGCGCCGCGCGCGCGACCACGGGGATCGCCGCCTCCAGGTCCTCGTAGACGGCCTCCGCGCCCAGCACGAGCGCCGGCGGCTCGAGCGAGCGTGCGCCTGCGAGCCCGACGTGGAGCACGGCCTCGGGTCGGTGCGTCGCGAGCGCCGCCGCCGTCCGTGCGGCCGCCTCGACCGGGCCGATCCCGCAGACGAGGCCCCGGCGGTCGCCGAGCTCGCGCTCGGTCGCGGCGACGAGCAGGAGCTCCACGGCCTAGTGGGAGGCCGCGCGGCGAAGCAGCGAGAGCGCGCGCGCCTGCCCCACGGAGTCCGACCGGCCGACGAGCGGCGCCTCCTCGCCGCGGACGGCGCGCGCGAAGTTCGCGACCTCGAGCTCGTACCGGTGCGTCGCAGGCACGTCGATCGTCTCGGTCGCGTCCCCGCGCTCGAGGGTGAGGACGCCGTCGTCGCGCGCGAAGGCGGGCGAGAGGCGGAGCACGCCGTCCGAGCCGACGACCTCGACCTCGTGGCGCCGCGGGAGGTCGAACCCGCAGTCGAAGTGGCCGAGGACGTCGCCGGGGAAGCGCAGCACGCCCGAGAAGCGGACGTCGGCCCCGCGCTCCGACAGCACCTGCTCGGCCGACGCGTCGACGGGCTCGCCGGCGACGAGGCGGGAGACGTTGACGCAGTAGGTGCCGACGTCGAGGAGCGCGCCGCCCCCGAGCTCCGGTGACCAGCGGACGTCGTTCGGGCGGTCGAGGAGGAAGGAGAACTGCGCACGGACGAGGCGCAGCTCGCCGATCGCGCCCTCCACGACCAGCTCCTGCAGGCGGCGCACCTGCGGCTGGTGGCGGTACATGAAGCCCTCCGTGAGCACGAGTCCCTCCCGCTCGGCGACGTCGAACACGCGCTCGACCGCGTCGGGCTCCTCGGCCATCGGCTTCTCGCAGAGCACGTGCTTCCCGGCCTCGAGCGCACGCCGGGCCCACTCGAGGTGCAACGCGCTCGGGAGCGCGACGTACACGGCGTCGACCTCCGGGTCGGCGAGGAGCGCCTCGTAGCTCCCGTGCGCCCGGCCGATTCCGTGCTCCCGCGCGTACGCCTCGGCCCGGGCACGGTCCCGGCTCGCGACGGCCACGACCTCGGCCTCGCCCGAGCGCCCTGCCCCGTCGAGGATCGCGTCGCCGATGCGGGCGGTGCTGAGGAAGCCGAGCCGGATCGCCACGGGCGGACGCTAGCGCGCGCGAGGCCCGGCCGGGCGGCGAGGCTCCCCTCGCGCCCGGCCCGCGTGGCCCCGGCTACGTGTGCCCGACGAGGCGGATCTGGCCGCGGATCTCGCCGCCGCCGTTCTTCGCCGTGTGGACGTTGACGTACGCCGCGCCGCGCTCGAGCGCGTCGGCGACGTCCTTGCTCACGGTCGCGCGTCCCGTCATCCCCGTCTTGCACGGCTTCGCCGGCGCGGCGCAGAGCGCGACGAGGACGTTTCCGGCCTGCCCCTTCGCGCCCATGTGGATGTGCGCGGCGACGGCCTTCCCCGTCAGGTTCCTGAAGGTGAGCGTCCAGCGCAGCGACGCCCCTCCGGCGGTGTCCTTCGCCGTCGCGCTGAAGGTGCCGCCGGCCGTGCGCTTCACGCCCGTCGGCTTCGGCACCTCCTGGCCGGCCGTGAGCGTCGCCCGGTACGAGTAGGTGCCCTTCGACGCGGCGGCCGACGCGAGCGCCGACAGCGACAGGACGGCCGCGACGACGGCCAGGACGGTGATCGTTGCCCTCATTCGATGCTCCTCCGGTCGGGAGCCGCGGCGCGGCTCACACCCCGTCCTTCGTGCGAGGCGGTCGACCGGTTCGGCGATGGGGCAGCCCGGGGGCCGCCCCATCGCCCCGCTCGTCAGGCCGTCGGCTCGAAGGCGTGCCTGCGCAGCCAGTGCGCGACCTTCTTGCCGATCACCGCGCCCTGGACGTCGGCGGTCCGGAAGTGGATCCCGCCCCACACGCGTGCGTCGATCACTTCCTTCAGCGCCTGCGAGAAGCGGTCGTAGTGCCTCGGCTGGCCGGGGAAGCGACTGCTGACGATGTCGAACGCGACCTTGTCCGTCCCGAAGAAGTCCTGCAGGACGTGCAGGGTCGCGCCGCTCACGCAGCCGTGACCGGACGGGTGATCGGGGAACGGCGGCGTGACGAGTCCCGCCCCGACCGACGGGTCGAACAGCGGCGTCCACGTCGGATCGGCCGTCGTCGCCGGGTTGCCGTCGGTGTCCGCCTCCCGGATCGCCGCGATCGGACGCCAGAACGACCAGTGGTACTTGTCGTTCCAGCAGCTGATCGCGCCGTCCGCCGCGCCCATGCTCGTCTCGGCGAAGAGCCGCGCGTTGTCGGCCGTGCTCAACCCGTAGCGCGTCGAGAGCGACCGCATCATGCCGCCGTAGAGGGCGATCGGCTGGGCCTGCCAGAAGATCGCGGCCATCCGCTGGTCGGGCGTCCGCCGGGTGCTGGTCAGGGAGCCGAGCTCCTTCACCTCGTTGAAGTCCTCGGCGTACGCGGCGCTCGTGAGCGGATTCGGCCCGTCGGAGCGGAACTGCGACGGGCTCTCGATCACGAAGGGGCGCACGTTCCCGACCCAGGCGGCCGGATCGAGGGCGGTCGGGGTGAGCGGCCGCCAGTCGCCGGGGTCGCCTCCGATCACGAACGTGAACGGCGCGTTCCGGCCGTCGTTCTGGCGCGCGGCGATCATCGCGTCGGCGGCGGCGTTCCCCGCGGCGACGCCGCCGGCCTTCGCCCCCGCCGGGACGTCCGGGAGGCCGGCGAGGTACGTCTCGTACGTGGTCGCGAGCGTGCCGGCCTGGCCGGGGTAGAGGGACGCGAGCATCCGGTACGCCGCGGTCGCCGCGGCGGCGTCCTTCGAGTCCCACGGGTTCGCCGCGGGCGCGACGAGGTACGGCTCGTGCCCGCGGTCGATCGCGTTCACCGCGTCGTACACCGCGCCCTGAACCATCGCGAAGGGGATCGTCGACGCGTGCGCGGTCGGCGCCGGCGCGAGGATCGTGTTCTGCGCGATGATCGTCCAGTCGGTGACGCCGTCGGCCCGCGCCGCGGCCGGCGCCGTCGCGGCGGCGACGACGCAGGACGCGAGCGCGAGGATTCTCATTCGCTTCATCGGTGCTCCTTTCGGGACGAGATCGCCTCGACCACGCGCAGGGGGTCGAGCCCCGCGCGCTCGGCCGTGCGCTCCGCGTCGAGTGCGGAGGGCGCGACGAAGACGAAGAAGCAGACCTCGTCCTCGGGGACGTGGATCGCACGCTCGAAGCCGACACGCGTCCCCTCCCGCGTCAGCTCGTCCGCGGCCGAGCGCGCCCGCCGCTCTCGCACGACCCGCTCAACGGCGGCGCCGCGGGCGAGGAACGTCTCGACGAGGTAGCTCGGCACGGCGCCGACGCTACGAGCGCGCGGCACCGGCGGAAACGCGGATCCCCCGGAACTTTGCTAGCGCAGCGTGCGCGCGAGCTCGGTGCGCGAGCGGATCCCGAGCTTCGCGTAGACGTGCGAGAGATGCGTCTCGACCGTGCGCTCGCCGAGGAACAGCGCGGCGGCGACCTCGCGGTTCGTCCGCCCCTCGGCCGCGAGCCGTGCGACGCGGAGCTCCGCCGGGGTCAGCCCCTCGATCCTCGTCCGCCCGCCGATCCGGCCCAGCTCGGCTCGCGCCCGTTCGGCCCAGAAGCGCGCGCCGACCTCCTCGAACAGCGCAAGCGCCTCCTCGATCGCCTCGCGTGCCGGACGCTTCCGGCGCAGGCGGCGGAGCGTCGAGCCGAGCGCGAGCAGCGCCCGCGCCCGCCCGAACGGGTCGCCGACCCGCTCGTGGCCCGCTGCCGCGTCCGCCAGGAGCCCGACCGCGTCGGCAACCTCGCCGCGCGCCGCGGCGGCGAGCGCGCGGCAGCGGGCGATCTCCACGGGCGCCCACAGGTGGTCGACCGCGCGCGCGTCCGCGTCCCAGGCGTCGAGGAGCGCCTCCGCGTCGTCGGCGCGCCCGAGCGCCAGCAGGGCCTCGGCGTACTCCCCCAGGTGGAGCTCCGTCGACCGCGCGAAGCCGGCGGCCCGGCGCTCCTCGTCATGGACGGCGAACCGCTCGACGGCCCGCGCGGCGTCGCCCGACCAGAAGTCGAGGACGGCGAGGACGGCGAGGTGGCCGCGCGCGGTCGACACGGCCACTCCGTCGCGCGCCGCGTCGTAGGCGAGCGCACGCTCCGCGAGCGCCCGTGCCTGCTCGTGGTCGCCGCTGAGCATCGCCACGCGCGCGAGCGGCAGGAGCCCGGTCGGCTCGTCCGCGAGATCGGGCCCGCCGTACTGGAGCCCGAGCGTGCGGGACTCCTCCGCCAGCCGGCGCGCCGCGGCGAGCTCGCCGGCGCGCTGCGCGGTGATCGAGAGGTACCAGAGCGCGCTCGCCAGCACCGGCTCGTCGCGATCCGCGGCCTCGTCGCGCAGCTCGCCGAACGCCCGTCTCGCCTCCGCGAGGCGCCCGGACCAGACGAAGCAGTGGCCGTACGCCGTGAGCGCCTCCCAGAGCGCCGGCCAATTCGTCCCGCGCCGCGCAAGCTCGAGCGCGCGGGCGGCGACCTCGTAGGCGTCGGGCTCCGCGCGGTTGAAGCGCGCCGTCGCGAGGGCGGCGAGCGCGCGCGCCGTCAGCGCGTCGTCGCCGAGCCGCTGCGCGGTGGCCACGGCCTCACGCGCGTGCCGCTCTGCCGGTTCGAGGCCGACGGCGATCCGGAGATCCTGCGCGAGCTGCTCGTGGACGAGCGCCTCCACCTCCGGGACCCCCGCTGCGGCGGCAAGCGCCTCGCGCAGGTGGGCGACGGCATCGCGCAGGTCGCCCGCGATCCCCTCGAGCTCGCCGAGCAGGGCGAGCGACTCCGCCCGTGGGCGTCCCGGCGGCGCGTCGGCGACGAGTCGCCGGGCGAGCTCGAGTGCGCGCTCCGCAGCGCCGGCCGCAAGGTGGTCGCGCGCGGCCGAGGCCAGACGCCGGCGCGCGTCGTGCCCCAGCTGCGGCGGCGTCGCGCGCGCGGCGGCCTCCGCGAGCTCCGCCGCCACGGACGGCACGGCACGTCCGTGGGCGAGCCCGGCTGCGGCCTCGAGCAGCGCGGCGGTCGCCGCGTCGGTCCCCTCGAGCCCGAGCGCGAGGTGGCGCGCGTGCTCGACGGGCTCCCTCACCGCGCCGGCGATCCGGCGGTGGACGGCGCGCCGCTCCTCGGGCGACGCCCGCGCCGCCAGCCCGGACGCCAGCAGGGGGTGCGTGAACCGGATCTCGTCGCCGATCCGCACCGCCACCTCGCGGTCGAGGGCCGGCTGGAGCGCGGCCGGCGAGATCCCCAGTGCCTCGAGCAGCGACGCCGTCGGCGCGCCGACCGCGGCGACGACGAGCAGCGCCCGCCGCGTCTCGTCCGGCAGCGTCCGCAGCCGCTCGTCGACGAGCCGCTCCAGACTCTCGGGCACGGGCAGCGGCGCCGCCGCGTCGACCGGCTCGCCGCTGCGGGCGAGCGCCCGTGCCAGCTCCAGCGCGTAGAAGGGGTTCCCGCCCGAGACCTCGTGGACCCGGCGCAGGAGCGGGCGCGGGAACACCCGCCCCAGGTGCGCCCTGAGGAGCACCTGCACGGCGCCGAGGCTGAGCGGGCCGAGCACGACGCGCGCGGCGGCGGGCTCGACCGCCTCGTCGAGGGCGGAGCGGGCGGCTCCCGCGCGGCGCGCGAGCAGCAGCAGGACGGGGGCGTCTCCCAGCCGGCGGAACGCGAACGCGAGTGCCGTGGACGTGGACGCGTCGAGCCAGTGCGCGTCGTCGACGGCGACGAGGACGGGCGTGTCGCCCGCGAGCAGCCTGACCGCGTCGTGCACGGCGACGGCGACGGCCCGCGCGTCGGCACGCACGTCGCCCTCGTCCTCGACCAGGAGCGCCGCCTCGAGCGCACGCCGCCGCGGCGTCGAGAGGGCCGGGAGGACCTCGTCGAGCGACTCGCCGAGCAGGTCGCCGAGCGCGGCATAGCCGAGCTCCCGCTCCGCCTCTGCCGGACGCGCCGTCAGGACACGGAACGCGCGGGCACGGGCCGCCTCGACGCCGACGTCCCACAGCGTCGTCTTGCCGATGCCCGCCTGGCCCTCGAGCACGAGTGCGCGGGCCCCGTCACGCACCCGATCGAGGATGGCGAGGACCGAGGACAGCTCGTCCTCCCTGCCGACGATCTCGTCCGCCATTCCCGTCGCCGATCGTGACACGGCGACGGCGCGATTACGAGCGCGCGCGTCAGGCGGCCGCGGTCGCGGCCGCCGCGGCGTGCTCGAAGACGAGCTCGCCGGCGCGCGCGTCCACACGGACGACGTCGCCCTCGCCGAAGTCCCCCTCGAGCAGGCGCAGCGCGAGCGGGTTCTCGACGAGCCGCTGGATCGCGCGCTTCAGCGGCCGCGCGCCGTAGGCGGGATCCCAGCCCGCCTCGGCCAGCAGCTCCGTCGCCGCCGGCGTCAGCTCGATCCCCAGGCCGCGGTCGGCGAGCCGCTCCCGCAGGCGCGCGAGCTGGAGCTCGACGATCGAGCCGATCTGGTCGCGGGTGAGCGGCTCGAACCGCACGATCTCGTCGATCCGGTTGAGGAACTCGGGGCGGAACCGGTCGCGGAGCTCGTCCGACGTCCGGATGTTCGAGGTCATGATCACGACGCAGTTGCGGAAGTCGACCGTCCGGCCATGCCCGTCGGTGAGGCGGCCGTCGTCGAGGATCTGCAGCAGGACGTCGAAGACCTCTGCGTGCGCCTTCTCGATCTCGTCGAGGAGGACGACCGAGTACGGCCGCCGGCGCACGGCCTCCGTCAGCTGCCCACCCTCCTCGTACCCGACGTAGCCGGGCGGCGCGCCCACGAGCCGCGCGACCGTGTGCCGCTCCTGGTACTCGGACATGTCGAGCCGCACCATGGCGCGGTCGTCGTCGAACATGAACTCGGCGAGCGCGCGCGCGAGCTCCGTCTTCCCCACGCCCGTCGGGCCGAGGAAGACGAACGAGCCGATCGGGCGGTTCGGGTCCTGCAGCCCCGTGCGCGCGCGCCGAAGGGCGTTCGCGACGGCCTCGACCGCCTCGTCCTGGCCGACGACGCGCCGGTGCAGCCGCTCCTCCATGTGGATGAGCTTCTCGGTCTCGCCCTCGACGAGACGGCTGACGGGGATCCCTGTCCACCGCGACACGACGGCCGCGACGTCGTCCTCGTCGACCTCCTCCTTCACCATCGGCTCGCCCTCGTCCGCGGCGCGCTCCGCGAGCTCGCGCTCGAGCTCCGGCAGCTCTCCGTAGCGGATCTCCGCGACCCGCTGGAGCTCGCCCTGCCGCTCCGCGCGCTCGGCCTCCATGCGCAGCTCGTCGAGGCGGCGCTTGATCTCGGCCACGCGGTCGAGCTGCTCCTTCTCCCGCGCCCAGCGCGCCGCGAGCTCGTCCCGCAGCGCCTTCGCCTCGGCGAGGTCGCGCTCCAGCGGCTCGCGCGCGTCGGCCGACTCCTTGCCCATCGCCGCGAGCTCGATCTCGAGCTGCGTCACACGGCGGTTGGCCTCGTCGAGCTCGACGGGCGACGAGTCGATCTCCATCCGCACCCCCGACGCGGCCTCGTCCACGAGGTCGATCGCCTTGTCCGGCATGAACCGGTCCGAGAGGTAGCGATCGGAGAGCACCGCGGCGGCGACGAGCGCCGAGTCGCGGATGTCGACGCCGTGGTGCGCCTCGTAGCGCTCCTTCAGCCCGCGGAGGATCGCGATCGTGTCGGCCACGGACGGCTCGCCGACGAGCACGGGCTGGAACCGGCGCTCGAGCGCGGCGTCCTTCTCGACGTGCCTGCGGTACTCGTCGAGGGTCGTCGCGCCGACGGCACGGAGCTCGCCCCGCGCGAGCATCGGCTTGAGCAGGTTCGCGGCGTCGACGGCCCCCTCGGCCGCCCCTGCGCCCACGATCGTGTGCAGCTCGTCGATGAAGAGGACGATCTGCCCGGCGGCGTTGCGGATCTCCTCGAGCACCGCCTTCAGGCGCTCCTCGAACTCGCCGCGGTACTTCGAGCCCGCGAGGAGCGACCCGATGTCCAGCGCCCACACCCGCTTGCCCTTCAGCCCCTCGGGGACGTCGCCGGCGACGATGCGCTGCGCGAGCCCCTCGACGATCGCGGTCTTGCCGGTCCCGGGCTCGCCGATCAGCACGGGGTTGTTCTTCGTCCGTCGCGAGAGCACCTGGATCACGCGCCGGATCTCCTCGTCGCGGCCGATCACGGGATCGAGCTTCCCGGCCTCGGCGGCGGCGGTGAGGTCGCGGCCGAACTTCTCGAGCGCCTGGTAGGTCGCCTCCGGATCCTGCGTCGTCACGCGCTGCGAGCCGCGCACCTCGGCGAGGCGCGCGAGCAGCGCGTCGCGCGGCACGACGTCGAGCGCGAGCAGCAGGTGCTCGACGGAGACGTAGTCGTCCCCGAGCTCGCGCATCTCCTCGAACGCGCGCTCGAGCACCCGGGACAGGGCCGCCGAGACCTGCGGCTGCTGCTGCGCACCGGCGATCGACGGCCTCTGCGCCAGCGCCTCGACCACCTGGGCGCGGAGCGCGGCGGCGTCGGGGACGAGCGTCTGCGGCAGCTCCTGCTCGAGGAGCGCGAGCGTCAGGTGCTCGGGGTAGACCTCGGGGTTGCCGAGCCTGCGCGCATGCGCCTGCGCGGCGGCGAGCGCCTCGCCCGACTTGAGGGTCAGCTGCTGGAGATCCAACTGGGTGTCACCTCTTCCTCGGGACGAGCCCGGCCGGCGGCTGCCAGACCACGAGCTCGCGCCGGTACTGGCGGTGGACGTGGTCGATCGCCTGGCGCATCTCGCGCTCGAGGCGCTCCATCCGCGCCTGCATCCTCCGCAGCTCGTCCTCGAGTCGGAGCACGTGCTCGACGCCCGCGAGGTTCAGCCCGAGCTCGTTCGTCAGGCGCTGGATGACGCGGAGCCGCTCGACGTCGGCCTCGGAGTAGAGCCGCGTGTTGCCGGCCGTGCGCCGCGGGCGAACGAGCCCCTTCTGCTCGTACATGCGCAGCGTCTGGGGGTGCATGCCGACGAGGTCTGCGGCGACCGAGATCATGTAGCGGGGCCGGTCGTCCATCAGCCGATCGCCCGCTGCAGCTGCTCGAGGAGCTCGCGCTCCTTCTTGTTCACGCGCTGCGGCACCTGGATGCGCACGCGTGCGAGCACGTCGCCCTTGCCGTGGCCCTTCGGGTGCGGCGCGCCCCGGCCGCGGATGCGGAGGAGCTTCCCGTCGACGGACCCCGCGGGCACCTTGAGCGAGACCGCGCCGTCGGGGGTCGGCACCTCGACGGTGCCGCCGAGCGCCGCCGTCGGGAACGACACGGGGACGTCGACCACGAGATCGTCGCCCCGGCGCTCGTACGTGTCGGAGCGCTCGACGCGGACGACGACGTCGAGGTCGCCGTTCGGGCCGCCGCTCTGGCCCGGCTCGCCCTTGCCCTTGAGCCGCAGACGCATGCCGTCGCGCGCCCCCGGCGGGATCTTCACGGCGTAGCGCTTCGTCCGTTGCTCGCGCCCGGAGCCGTGGCAGGTCGGACACGGATCGTCGATCACGGTGCCGTTCCCGCGGCAGCGCGGGCACGGCTGGGAGAGCGCGAAGAGGCCCTGGCTCTCGGCCTTCACGCCGCGCCCGTCGCACTCGGGGCACAGGCGCGGTGCCGTCCCGGGCTTCGCACCGGAGCCGTGACACGTGCGGCACGCGCTCGTCGCCTCGACCGGGATGCGCGTCTCGACGCCGCGGAGCGCGTCGTCGAACGAGACGGTCACGTGGGCCTCGAGGTCGGCGCCCTTCTGCGGGCGGGAACGGGCGCGGCCGGCGCGCGCGCCTCCGAAGATGCCGCCGAACAGGTCGCCGAGATCGCCGAGGTCGACGCCGCCGAAGTCGAAGCCGGCCGCGCCGGGGTCGAACCCGCCGCGCCCGTTCGCCGACCCGAACTGGTCGTACTGCTTCCGCCTCTCGGGATCCTTCAGCACCTCGTACGCGGCCGAGACCTCCTTGAAGCGTGCCTCCGCCGCCTCGTCGCCGGGGTTGCGGTCCGGGTGCAGCTCGCGGGCGAGCTTCCGGTACGCCTTCTTGAGCTCGTCCTGGGAGGCCGTCTTCGGGACCCCCAGCGCGTCGTAGAGGGACTGCGCCACTACGCCTCCTCCGCAGCCTCCGGCGTCCCGGCGGAGACGACGACGCGCGCGGGCCGCAGGACGCGGTCGCCGAGCTCGTAGCCCTTCTGCAGCACCTGGATCACGTCGCCCTCCGGCGCCTCCGACGGCTGCGACAGCAGCGCCTCGTGGACGTGCGGGTCGAACGGCCCGTCGGTGCCGATCTCGTTCAGGCCCTCCCGCCGGAGCGCCTCGACGAGCGCGCGGTGCACGAGCCGGACGCCGTCCTCGAGCTTCGCCTCCTCGTGCTGCTCGGCCGCCTCGAGCGCACGCTCGAGGTCGTCGAGCACCGGCAGCAGCTCCTTCACGAGCCGCTCGGCGGCACGCCGGACGAGCGCGTCCTGGTCGCGGGCGACGCGCTTGCGGTAGTTGTCGAACTCCGCGGCGAGCCGGCGGAGGTCGTCGAGGCGCGCCTGGGCCTCGGCCTCGGCGGCGGCGAGCCGCTCCTCGAGCGACTCGCCCTCCGCCTCCGCCTCGTCCAGCTGCGCCTCGACCGGCTCCTCGTGGGTGCGAGGCTCGTCCGTCATTACGACGTCTTCGCCTCCTCGTCCACGACCTCGTACTCGGCCTCCTCGACGTCGTCCTCGCTCGGGGCGCCGTCGCCGGGGGCGGAGGTCGACTGCGCGCTCGCCGCCGCGTACGCGGCCTCGGCGAGCGTGTGCGCGGCCTGCTGGAGCTCCTGCGTCTTGCTCCGGATCTCGTTCACGTCGGAGGACTGCAGGACGTTGCGCAGCTCCATGATCCGGCCCTCGATCGTCGAGGCCTCCGCCGGGTCGACCTTGTCGCGGTGGTCGGCGAGCGTCTTCTCGGTCTGGTAGGCGAGCGTCTCGGCCTGGTTGCGGGCGTCGGCGAGCTCGCGCAGCTTCCGTGCCTCGTCGGCGTGGGACTCGGCGTCGCGGATCATCCGCTGCACCTCCTCCTCCTGGAGGCCGGAGCCGCCCTCGATCCGGATCTGCTGGACGTTGCCGGAGCCCTTGTCGTGGGCGGACACGTTGATGATCCCGTTCGCGTCGATGTCGAAGGTGACCTCGATCTGCGGCATCCCGCGCGGCGCCGCCGGGATCCCGACGAGCTGGAACTTGCCGAGCGTCTTGTTGTACAGCGCCATCTCCGACTCGCCCTGGAGCACGTGGACCTCCACCGACGGCTGGTTGTCCTCCGCCGTCGAGAAGATCTCCGACCGCTTCGTCGGGATCGTCGTGTTGCGCTCGATGAGCTTCGTGAAGACGCCGCCCTTCGTCTCGATCCCGAGCGAGAGGGGCGTGACGTCGAGCAGCAGGACGTCCTTGACCTCGCCCCTGAGGACGCCGGCCTGGATCGCGGCGCCGACGGCGACGACCTCGTCGGGGTTGACGCCCTTGTGCGGGTCCTTGCCGATCAGCTCCTTGACCTTCTCCTGCACCGCCGGCATGCGGGTCATGCCGCCGACGAGCACGACGTGGTCGATCGCGCTCTGGTCGAGGCCCGCGTCCTTCAGCGCCTGACGGGTCGGACCCACGGTCCGCTCGAGCAGGTCGTGGACGAGCTCCTCGAGCTTCGCGCGCGTGAGCTGCAGGTCGAGGTGCTTGGGCCCCTCCTGCGTCGCCGTGATGAACGGCAGGTTGATCTGCGTCGACATGGTCGAGCTGAGCTCGATCTTCGCCTTCTCCGCCGCCTCGTAGAGACGCTGGAGCGCCATCGGGTCGGCCGAGAGGTCGATCCCCTGGTCCTTCTTGAACTCCGCGACCATCCAGTCGACGATCGCCTTGTCGAAGTTGTCGCCGCCGAGGTGGTTGTCGCCGTTCGTCGACTTCACCTCGAAGACGCCGTCGCCGAGCTCGAGCACCGACACGTCGAAGGTGCCGCCGCCGAGGTCGAAGACGAGGATCGTCTGGTCGTGCTCCTTGTCGAGCCCGTACGCGAGCGAGGCCGCGGTCGGCTCGTTGATGATCCGCAGCACGTTGAGGCCGGCGATCTTGCCGGCGTCCTTCGTCGCCTCGCGCTGCGCGTTGTTGAAGTAGGCCGGAA
>JBLNEO010000063.1:0-10027 GCA_050262775.1 Pseudomonadota bacterium
CGACGCAGGCCGCCGGCGCGCGGCGCCGCCTCCAGGTGTCGACCGCCGCGTCGCGTGCGTACCTGGCGCGGCTCGCACACGCGCAGCAGGCGGCCGTCGCCCGGCTCAAGCGCGCGATTCCCGCCGCCACCGTGGGCCGACGCTTCCGGATCGTCCTGAACGGCTTCTCGGTCGACCTCCCCGCCACCGCCCTTCCGCGCCTCGTCCGCCAGGGTTTCGCGACACGCGTCTACCCGAGCGTCCGGTACACGCTCGCGACCAACCGGAGCCCCGGGCTGATCAAGGCCGACGCGCTCTGGGGCGCCGGAGGCGGGGGCGCGCGCGGCGAGGGGATCAAGATCGGCGTCGTCGACGACGGGATCGACCAGTCGAGCGCCTTCTTCGACCCGACGGGCTTCTCGTACCCCGCCGGGTTCCCGAAGGGGGCCACGAAGTGGACGACGCCGAAGGTGATCGTCGCGCGCACGTTCCCCGGCCCCGGATCGGGCGCGGGCGGACGCCTCGCCGTCGACCCGCGCGCCTCCTTCCACGGCACGCACGTCGCGGGGATCGCGGCGGGAGACGCGGGCACGACCGCGCCCGCCGGCGCGGACCACCCGCGGACGGAGGGGCTCTCGGGCGTCGCGCCGCGCGCGTGGCTCGGCAACTACCGGGTCTTCACCGTCCCGACGCCGATCGGCCACGTCGCCAACACGCCGGAGATCGTCGCCGCGTTCGAGTCGGCCGTCGCCGACGGGATGGACGTGATCAACTTCTCCGGCGGCGGCGCCGAGACGGAGCCGGACAACGACGCGCTCGTCGAGGCGGTCGCGAACGTGTCCGCCGCGGGCGTCGTGCCGGTCATCTCGGCCGGGAACGACCGCGACGAGTTCGGCACCGGCACCGCCGGCTCACCGGGGACCGCGCCCGAGGCGATCTCCGTGGCCGCCGTCTCCAACAGCCAGGTGTTCGCGCCCGCGATCGAGCTCGTCGACCCGGTCGCACTCGCACGGCCGATCGCGCTCCGGCCGACCCCCGGCGCGCGCTTCCCGGACGCGTGGGCGACCGGCGTGAAGCTGAAGGACGTCGCGACCGTCGGAGATCCCTTCCTCTGCGGCCCCCCGCTCGACCCCAACGCGGGCGGGCTCCTCCCCGCCGACTCGCTCTCGGGCGCCGTCGCGCTCGTCCTCCGCGGCCGCTGCACCTTCGCGTCGAAGGTCGAGCGCGCGCGGCGCGCCGGCGCCGTCGGTCTCGTCTTCGCCGACAACCGCCCGGGCGAGGCGAACACCGTCCCGGGCCAGCTCGCGCTGCCGAGCGGCATGATCGCCGACCTCGACGGCGCCGCCCTCAAGACGGCGCTCGCCGCACACGGCGGCGAGGCGAGCATCCGCTTCCGCACCGACACCCTCCGCATCGAGACCGGCCGCAGCGGCGTGATCACGAGCTTCTCGTCCGCGGGCCCGACGGCGTTCGGCCACCGCCTGAAGCCCGACGTCGCCGCGCCGGGCGGGCAGATCCTGTCGGCCACGCTCCCGGCCTCCGGCGGGCCGTTCGCGGTGTTCGACGGGACGAGCATGGCGGCGCCGCACGTGACCGGTGCCGCGGCGCTCCTCCGTCAGCGCCACCCGGCGTGGACGCCGCACGAGGTGAAGTCGGCGCTCGTGCTCACGGCCGGGGCGGCGTGGGCGGACACCGCGCGGAGCATCGAGGCGCCCGTGACGCTCGAGGGCGGCGGGCTCGTCGACCTCGCCCGCGCCGACGACCCGTTCGTCTTCGCGGAGCCGTCGTCGCTCTCGTTCGGCGACCTGGACGTCCGCGGCGGCGCGCGGTCCGCGCCGCTCGTGACGACGGTGCGGGACGCCGGGAGCGGCGCCGGGACGTGGCAGGTCGAGCTCCGGCCGCAGGCGGCCACGACCGGTGCGACGCTCGAGCTGCCGGGGACGGTCGCGCTGGCGCCCGGCGGCGAGGTGCAGCTCGTCGCGACCGCGCGTGCGGCGGCCGACGCCGCCGAGGGCGAGAACTACGGCTTCGTCGTGCTGCGCCGCGGCGACACCACGCGCCGGATCCCCTACTTCTTCCTCGTCGAGCGCCCGGCGCTCGCGGCGATCCCGGCAGCGCCGCTCCGGCTCTTCCAGGAGGGCGACACGCGCGGCACGTCGGTCGTCGAGTCGTACCGGTACCCGGGCGCCGCGTTCGGCCCGCCGCCGGCCTACACGGGTCCGACGATGGTCGAGGGCGGCGCCGAGCGCCTGTACGAGCTCCACCTCGACCGGCCGGTGTCGAACTTCGGCGTCGCGGTGCTCGCGGCGGAGCAGGGCACGGTCGCCGACCCGTGGGTGCTCGGCGCGAAGGACGAGAACGACGTCCAGGGCGTCGCGGCGACCCCGGTGAACGTGAACCCGCTGACGTTCGGCTACGGGATCGACATCGGCGCGGCGGGCGCGTCGCTGCCGAAGCCGGGCCGGTACGTGATCGCGGTCGACGCGCCGCGGGACGAGTTCACCGGCCGGCTGCTCGCCGGGCGCTACCTCCTGAAGGCGTGGGTCGACGACGTCACGCCGCCGCTGATCCTGCCCGTGTCCACCCGCGTGTCCGCCGGCCGCCCGACGCTCGTCGCGCGCGTCCTCGACGACTTCCCGTCGCCGGGCGCGGGCGTCGACCCGCTGTCGCTCGTGATCGCGTACCGCGGCGTGCTCGTCGGGGCGGCGTACTACGACGCCGCGACCGGGCTCACGCTCTTCCCGCTCCCCGACGCCGCGCCCGCGCTGCGGGTCGGCCGCACGAACGCGACGGTCGTCGCCTCCGACTACCAGGAGGCGAAGAACGTGAACACGAGCGGGCAGGACATCATGCCGAACACGAACTTCGACGGCGTCCGGCTCCTCGTGGTCGCCGGTCCCACCGTCCAGTGGCTGTACCCCGACCGCGGCGAGTGCGTCCGCGGCCGGACCGGCCTCGCCGTCGTCGCGTCGTCGACGCGTCGCGTGCGCAGCGTCCGCTTCCTCGACGGCCGGAAACCGATCGCGACGGTGCGAAGCGGCGAGGCCGGCGTCTTCACGGCCGTGTGGCCGACGGCCAAGGCCAAGCGCGGCCGGCACGTGCTTCGCGCCGTCGTCACGGACGCGCGCGGCAGGAGCGCGACGGCCGAGCGCGCCACGCGCGTCTGCCGCTGAGCGACGTGCGCCGCGTCGCGGTGCTCACGGGGGCGTCCTCGGGCATCGGCGAGGCGCTCGCACGGCGGCTCGCCGAACGCGGCTGGCGCTGCGTCCTCCTCGCACGCCGCGCCGACCGCCTCGCGGCCCTGGCGGACGAGCTCGACGGCGAGGCCGAGCCGTGCGACGTGGCCGACCGTGCGTCCGTCGAGCGGGCGGCCGCCGCCGTCGCGGCGCGCCACGACCGCATCGCGCTGCTCGTCAACAACGCCGGCATTCCCGGACGCGCGAGCGCGCTCGGCCTCGAGCCCGAGCGGATCGAGCGCGTTCTCGCGACGAACTTCCTCGGCACCGTCTGGACGACGCGGGCGTTCCTGCCGCTGCTCGAGGCCGGCCGTCCGTCGCGGCTCGTCAACGTCGTGTCCGTCGCCGGGACCGTCGCCGTCCCGCCGATGGGGCCGTACGCGCCGTCGAAGCACGCCCAGCTCGCGTTCTCACGGGCCGCGGCGGCCGAGCTCCCGCCCCGCGGCATCGGCGTCCTCACGGTCAACCCCGGATTCGTGCACACGGAGGGCTTCCCCAACCGCGAGCGACTCCGCAGTCCGCTCCTGCGTCGCCTCGTGATCGAGCCGGACGCCGTCGCTCTCCACGTGCTGCGCGCGCTCGACCGCGGCGCGGTCGAGACGTTCGTCCCGGGCTGGTACCGCGCCGCCGCCGTGGCGCAGGCGCTCGCCCCCGCCCTCACCGCGCGGTTGCTCGCCCGCGCAGTCGCACGGAGAATGTAGGCCGTGGCCGCCCGGCAGCACCCGCTCGACGAGTACGTCCGCGTCGCCGAGTTCCGAGCGGCGCTCCGACGGTTCCTGCGCCGCAGCGAGCGGGTCGCACGCGAGTCGGGCCTGACCCCGCAGCGCTACCTGCTGCTGCTGATGATCAAGGGCGCCGCCGACGGCACCGAGCGCTCGACCGTGACCACGCTCGCCGACCGCCTTCAGCTCGCCCAGAGCACGGTCACCGAGCTCGTCGGCCGGGCGGAGGACGCGGGCCTCGTGACGCGCGAGGCGTCGCCGGCGGACGGGCGCGTCGCACACCTGGCGCTGACCGACCGCGGCGAGGAGCGGCTCGCGGACGCCTTCACCGACCTCGAGGCGGAGCGCCGCCACCTGCTCTCCTCGCTCGTCAACCTCGACCGCGCGTAGCCGCGTCAGCGGTGCGCGAGGTACCAGCCGACCTCGACCGTGTGCCTCGGACCCGGCGCGAGCGTCTCGGCCCGCGCACGGTCGTCGCCCTCGCATGCTGCGAGGTCGAGGTAGGAGTCGAGCTCGCGCTCCTCCCGGACGATCTCGCCGCCCACGAGCACGAGGCTGTTCATCTCGAGCATCGCCCGGATGTCGCCGTCGCTGAGGAGGCGCGTGTGCGTCGGGTCGCGCGCACGCTCGAAGCGGTCGAGCTCGACCGCCTCGAGCGTGTCGACCGGCGCGAGCTGGTCGACGACGAGGAGGCGGCCGCCGAGCCGCGTCACGCGCACGAGCTCCGCGAGCACCACCTCCGGTCGGGGCGTGTGGTGGAGCGTCCGGATGCACGTGACGAGGTCGAACTCGCCGAACCCGAACGGGAGCGCGGCCGCGTCACCCTCGACGAAGCGGACGTTCGCGGGCGCGCCGCGACGGGCCACCTCGAGGTGCTCGGGCGACGGGTCGAGCCCGACGACCTCGCGGACGAGCGGTGCGAGCGCGAGCGCGACGGCACCGGTCCCCGTGCCGGCGTCGAGCACGCGCTCGTCGCCGGTGAGCGGGACGAACTGCCGGAGCCGCGCCCGCAACGCCTCCGCGCGCGCCGCCTGGCGCTCGGCCATCCGCTCGGCGCGCGCCCGGTCGTCAGGCATGCAGCACCGTCCGCCGCGCACGCTCGGGACTGGAGTCGATCCCGCACGCGAGCTCGTAGGTGATCGTCCCCGCGACCCGCGCGTGCGCCTCGAGCGGCACGCCGTGGCCGACGAGCACCACGGGTGTCCCCGTCGGCAGCTCCCGGTCGAGCTCGACCGCGAGGGCGTCCATCGAGATCGTCCCGATCACCGGCCGCGGCTCGCCCGCGACCCGGACGGTCGTGCCGGTGAGGTCACGGCGGAACCCGTCGGCGTACCCGACGGGGACGATGCCGATCCACGTGTCGCGCTCGGCCGTCCACCGGCGGCCGTAGCCGGTGCTCTCGCCCGGCCGAAGGCGCTTCACGAGCGCGAGATGACTGTCCCAGCGGAGCGCCGGCTCGAGGCCGTCCACGGCGGCATCCTCCCCGAACGGGGACAGGCCGTACAGGGCGAGCCCGCACCGGGCTGCGTCGAAGCGCGCCTCGGGGTAGCGGAGCGCCGCCGCGCTGTTGGCGGCGTGGCGCGTCCAGTCGGCGGGGAGGTCGGCCGTCGCCGCGCGGAAGCGGTCGAGCTGCCACCGCGTGAACGCGGCGTCGCAGTCCGCGCTCGCGAGGTGCGTCATCACGCCGACGACCTGCGCGGGCCCCGCCGGGAGCTCCGAGAGGCCCCAGCGTCCCATCCCCGTGTCGAGCTTCACGTGGATCGGCACGTCCTCCGGCACCTCGCGGCTCGCCGCGGTCAGCTCGAGCCGTGCCTCGCGGGCCTGCTGGACCTCGCGCCCCGACGCGGGGCCGAGGACGAGCAGGCGCGCGGTCGGGAGCTCCCGGCGCAGCGCGAGCGCCTCGGGAACCGTCGCGGTGCAGACCGCGGTGGCGCCGGCACCGAGCGCCGCCGCGGCGACGTCGACGGCGCCGTGGCCGTAGCCGTCCGCCTTCACCACCGCCCACAGCTCGGCCCCGTCGAGCACGGCGCGGAGGCGCCGGGCGTTCCGCCGGACCGCGCCGAGGTCGATCGTCAGCTCCGAGCGGTGCACATGCCTGAGGCTACTCGGGCGGTACGGCCAGCCGCCCGATCCACACGCCGAACAGCGGGTCGACGAGCCGGTGCCGGCCCTCGTCGCGCTCGACCTCGCCGCGCGCCGTCAGGTTGCGCAGCGCCTGCTGCGCGCTCGCCTTCTGGAGGTCGAGCCGCGCGAGCACGGCGGTCCGATACGGCGAGCCGCCGCCGCCGACGACGGCACGAAGCGTCTTCTGCTCCACGGTCGTGAGACGGTGCCAGTGCGCGTCGAGCTCCGGCTCGAGCTGTGCGAGCGCCGCCTCGAAGGCGCGCTGCCAGCTCGCGTGCGTCGCGGCCTCGCCCGGTGCGACCGCCTCCCAGAGGTGGTGCGCGAGGAGCATCGCCCGCTGCGGGTGGCCGTCGGCGACCTCGAGGAGCGGCCCGAGCGCGTCGCCGACCTCGCGGTCGGTGCCGCGGAAGCGGTCGGCGACGTATGCGGCGAGGTCCGGTGCCGCGAGGCGTCCGAGCCGGAGCGGTACCGCCTGGCCGTAGAGCGGCGCGTCCTTCGCCTCGAAGAGCTGCGCCATCAGGCCCGCCTCCGACCCGGAGAAGACGTAGGTGGCGACGTCCCCGTGGAACTGGATGTGGCTGCGCAGGATCGCGTCCATCTCGCGCACCTTCCCGAGATCCTGGAACTCGTCCAGCACGACGAGCGCCCGTCGGCCGTCCTGCTCCAGGCGCAGCGGCAGGTCGAGCAGCGCGTGGAGTGCCGGGAGCGGATCGATCCGCGGGTCGAGCTGGAGCCGCGCGCTGATCCCCATCGCGCTGAGCGAGAGCCCGAGGCCCGTGCTCTGGAGGAGCTCGTCGATCCGCGAGCGCAGCCGGCCCTTCAGCTGTCCGGCGTAGGCACGCTCGAGACGAACGGCGACGTCGGCGAGCGACAGGACGCCGTACAGGTCGACGAGGACGGGGACCATCCCCTCCGTCCGCTCGGCGTCGCGCAGGACCCGCCGCAGGAGGCTCGTCTTGCCGTACTTGCGCGGCGCGTACAGCCGCACGTAGTGGCCGCCGGCGGCGAGCTGGAGCAGCTTGCGCGTCTCGTCGTCGCGGTCGACGACCTCGTCGGGTGCGATCGGGCGCGAGTAGACGAACGGGTTGAGGTCGGTCTCCACCGGTGTGCCGTCAGCATACCGGTCAGTATCGACGGAAGATACCGACCGGTATGTCTATGAGATACCCGCCAGGACGTCCGGCAGCGCCTCGACGAGGTCCGAGGCGACGAGTCCGCGCTCCGGCCCGAGCCGTGCGGCCTCCGCGTGCGCGGCGGTTGCCGCCGCCGCCGCGAGCTCGGGGTCGACGCCCTTGGCGAGGAACGCCGCGAGGATGCCGGTGAGCACGTCGCCGCTCCCCGCCGTCGCGAGCTGCGGTGCGTCCGCCGAGTGGACGAGCGCGCCGACGATCGTGTCGGCGCCCTTGAGCAGCAGGAGCGCCCCGTAGCGCTCGCGCGCCCGCTCGACGGCGGCGAGCCGGTGCGCGCGCACCCACGCCGCCTCGACGCCGAGCATCCCCGCGAGCTCGCCCTCGTGCGGGGTCAGGACCACGGCCGGAGCGTCGCCGAGTGGCTCGAGGAGCGCGAGCGCGTCGGCGTCGACGACCGTCGGCAGGCCGAGCGCGACGACCTCCCGCACGACGCGACGCGCACGGTCGTCGCGGCCGAGCCCCGGGCCGACCGCCACCGCTCCGACGCGTTGCGCGACGTCGCCGAGCCGGTCCCACGTCGTCTTGACCGGTTCGACGAGCGTCGCCTCGACGATGCCGAGGGACTCCTCCGGCACGGCGACCGCGACGTAGCCCGCGTCCGCGCGGAGGGCCGCGGTCGCGGCCAGGCGGACGGCGCCCGTCATCCCACGCGCGCCGCCGACGACGAGGACGGCGCCCGCCGTGTACTTGTTGTCCGCGGCACTGCGGGCCGGAATGCGGGCGAGCACCTGCGTGGTCACCAGCCGGCGGCGCGTCGGGACGTGCCCGATCCCGATGTCGACGACCTCGACCTCGCCGGCGTGGAAGCGGCCGGGTGCGACGTGGAGGCCGACCTTCGGGGCGTGCATCGTCACGGTCGCGCCGGCGCGCACGGCGACGCCGGGCACCTCGCCCGTCGACGCGTCGACGCCGGACGGGACGTCGACGCTCAGCACCTGCCCCCGCATCGTCTCGATCTGCGCGGCCGCGTCCGCCCGAGGCGCCTCGCGGAGGCCGGTGCCGAAGAGCGCGTCGACGACCACGTCCGCGCGCGGCACCGGCCGGCCCGACTCGACGATCGTCGCGCGCCGACCGGCCGCCTCGAGCACGCGCGCCGCGATCCTCCCGTCGCCGCCGTTCGAGCCCTTGCCGCAGACGACGGCGATCTCCTGCGCATCGGGCCAGCGGCGCAGCAGCGACTCGGCCACGGCCGTCCCGGCACGCTCCATCATCGCGGCGACGTCGTGGCCGGCCTCCGCCTGCCGCATCTCGTCGGCCGTGTAGAGCGGCTCGAACGCGCTCACGGCTCGACGACGACGCAGACGGCGGCGGCGAGCTCGCGCGAGTGCGTCATCGACAGGTCGATCTGCCCGGCGCCGACGCGCTCCGCCCACGTCGCGACGCGCCCCGAGAGGCGGACCGACGGCTTCGGGCGGCCCACGACCTCGACGTCGCGCCACGCCCACGCGCGCGCGACCCCGAACCCGAGCGCCTTTCCCACCGCCTCCTTCGCCGCGAACCGTCCGGCATAGCTCTCGGCCGGGTTCGGCCGCGAGTCGCAGTACGCGCGCTCGGCGTCCGTGAAGACGCGCTCGCGGAACGACGGGTAGCGCTCGAGCGCACGACGGACGCGCGCGATCTCGATCAGGTCGAGCCCGACGCGCATGCTCAGAGGTGCTCTTCGATCCAGTCGGGGAGCTGCGCGATCGACGAGACGATGCCGTCAGGGTGCACCGGCGAGCGCTCCACCTGCTCGGGACGGAACTTCCCGGTCCGGACGAGCACCGTCCGCAGGCCGCACGCGTGTGCGCCGACGATGTCGCTCTCCATGTCGTCGCCGACCATCCACGTCATCCCGGCGTCGGCGTCGAGCGCCTCGAGCGCGGCGGCGAAGTACGCCGCCGTGGGCTTGCCGAGCACCGTCGCCTCGACTTCCGCCGCATACTCGAGGCCGGCCACGAACGCGCCGGAGTCGAGCATCGGCCCGTGCTTCGTCTGCCACCACCGGTTCCGGTGGAGGGCGAAGAGGTCGGCGCCCGCCTCGACCTCGGCGAACGCGCGCGCGATGTTCGGGTAGGAGAAGACGCGCGCGTTCTGCTCGGGGTCCTCGCCGAGACCGCCGATCAGGACGGCGTCGACGTTGAACCCGACGAGCTGCATCCGGCCGGTGAGGTCGTCGGCGAGCGCGGGCATCGTCAGCGCCAGGACGCGCTTCCCTGCGAGCTCCCGCGCGGCGACCGCGGCCGTCGTCTGCAGCTCGTCGTCCTCGAGCGACACGCCGAGCGCGCGGAGGTCGTCGGCGAGCGCGCTGCGCGACCGCGTGGTCGAGTTCGTCACGAAGCGGAGCCGGTGGCCGTTCGCGCGGAGCCGCTCAACGGCATCCGCCGCCCCGCGGATGGGCTCGCCGGAGACGTGCAGCACGCCGTCGACGTCCAGGAGAATGGCCGCCATGGGCGCCGAGTCTATTCGGGTCACGCGCTCGGTCGCACTGCCTCTGACGGAGATCGAGTTGCGGACGTCCCGCTCGAGCGGGCCCGGCGGCCAGCACGCCCAGAAGACCGAAACGCGCGTGGAGGCCGTCTTCGACGTCGAGGCATCGGCGACGCTCTCGCCGGCGCAGAAGCGCCGCGTCGTCGCACGCGCCGGCCCCGTCGTGCGAGCGGCCGCGCAGGACGAGCGCAGCCAGGCGCGCAACCGTGAGCTCGCGCTCGAGCGGCTCGCGGAGCGGCTCCGGGAGGCGCTGCGCGTCGAGCGGCGGCGGGTGCCGACGCGGCCCACCAAAGCGGCGGTCGAGCAC
>JBLNEO010000064.1:0-25323 GCA_050262775.1 Pseudomonadota bacterium
CACGGCCGTGCTCATTCGGCCCGACGGATATGTGGCCTGGGTGGGAGAGGGAACCGAGCTGGGGCTCGCCGACGCGCTCGCCAGCTGGTTCGGACCGCCGACTGCGGCGTAGCGAACGAGCAGCTCGGCCGGCTTGCGCCGAGGCGCGTCCGTCGGCCAGGCCGGAACACGAGGAGAAACGGAGGTGAGCGTGTGGCACCGCAAGCCGACCAGGTGTCGGTCGAGACGCTCGAGCGCCTGCTGGATGCGTTCAACGCGCACGACATCGACGCGGTGATGAGCTTCTTCGCCGACGACTGCCGGCTCGAGATGCCGCGCGGGCCCGATCCATGGGGGCGAAGGCTGGAGGGACGGGAGCGAGTGCGTGAAGGCCTCGCGAGCCGCTTCGCCGGCATTCCCGACGTTCACTACGGCGACGATCGCCACTGGCTCGCCGGCGATCGCGGCTGCTCCGAATGGCTCCTGACCGGCACGAACGTCGAGGGCGAGAGGATCGAGGTGCGAGGCTGCGACCTGTTCGAGTTCAGGGACGGCAGGATCATCCGCAAGGACTCCTACTGGAAGATCGTCGAGCGGTAGCTCGCCGCCGTCGACGCTCCGCGGGTCTTCGGCGATCCTGGACGGTCAGCGGCCGATCAGGTCCGCGAACGCGGGCTCGTCGCGGATCGGGTCGAAGTCGGAGTCGGCCCTCGCCAGGTCGCGACAGCCCTCCCACATGTCGATCGCCCGGCGGAGGTGCTCGATCGCGTCGGCCGTGCGACCTGCGAGGCTCTCGCAGCAGGCCGTGTTGTAGTAGAGGTACGGCTGGTCGCCGCGGGCGTCGATCAGCTCGCGGCCCCTGTCTGCCGCCTCGGCGTAGTTGCCGGCGTCGTAGAGCGGTCGGGCCGAGTCCCACCACAGCTCGGGGGCGTGACGCTGGACCGAGTCGGGCAGCCCCACCCAGGGGTGACGGCGGGAGTCGTAGCCCGACTCCGTCGGCGGCGGGAAGGACGGGTCCGCGAACGAGCCGACCGAGACGACGACGAGGTCCGGCTCGGACGGCTCGGTGTAGAAGACCTGCGAGCCGCAGTCGGGGCAGAAGTGGAAGACGTGCTCCTTCGCGTCCGCCTCGTCCGAGACTCTCGCGTAGTCGCTGAAGCGACCCGCGACCTGCACCTGATCCGCCCGGAAGCCCGCCTGCATCCCGAAGGCGCTGCCGGTCCGCCGTTGGCAGGCGAGGCAGTGACAGAGCGAGACCGCAAGGGGGTCGCCGGCCACCTCCAGGCGGAGCTGCCCGCAGTGACAGGCGGCCTGCCGGGTGGGCATCGCGGCGAAACCTAGCCGACCGGTACTCGGCCGCGCGGTCGACGACGATCACCCGGCCCGAGCGCGTTCGGGAATGTCCCGAGGCGCGCGCGTCCAGCGCGCGGGACGCTCTGGGTGAACGGCGATGACCGAGACCCCCGCGAGCGGCGGACGGCCGAGAGGAAGGTGCTGAGGTGGCGATCACGGAGCGCCGCATCGAGGCCGCCGACCGGTCCGCCCCGGAAGGCTCCCTCATCGGGCTCACCGGCGTCTCGCGCGTGTACGGCGTGGGTGACGGTGCCGTCCACGCACTGTCCGCCGTCGACCTGGACGTGCGTGCCGGCGAGTTCGTCGTCGTGCTCGGCCCCTCGGGAAGCGGCAAGACGACGCTCCTGAACGTGATCGGCGCCCTCGATGCCGCAACCGAAGGCCGGGTCGTCGTCGGCGGGGTCGACATCACGAACGCCGACCGCAGGCAGCTCGCCCGGTTCAGGCGGCGCACCGTCAGCTTCATCTTCCAGACGTTCAACCTCTTCCCGGGCCTCACCGCGCTCGAGAACGTCCAGTTCGGCGCGGACGCCAGCGGCCGTGGCATCGACCCGGGGGAGGTGCTCGGCCGTGTCGGCCTCGGCGGGCGGCTCCACCGCTTCCAGCACGAGCTCTCGGGCGGCGAGCAGCAGCGGGTCGCGATCGCGCGCGCGCTCGCGACGGGCAACCCGGTGCTGCTCGCGGACGAGCCGACGGGTGAGCTCGACTTCCGCACCGGGGTTCAGATCCTCGAGCTCCTGCACCAGCAGACGCACGAGCTGGACACGGCCGTCCTGGTCGTGACGCACAACCGCGAGATCTCCCGCATGGCGGACCGCGTGGTCGAGCTCTCGAGCGGTCGCATCGTCTCGGACGGGCCACCGCCCGGCGGGCGGGCGGCGATCTCCGACCTCCACTGGTAGGCGAGATGGGTCGACTCCGCTTCTGGCTGCGCTGGTCGCTCAGAGACCTGCGCCAACGCTGGCTCCTCGTGCTCACGCTCGCGCTCGTCGTCGCGCTGGCGACGGGCGTCAGCGCAGGGTTGGGAAGCATGGAGACCTGGCGGCTGCGCTCCAACGACGCCAGCTTCGCCCGGCTGCACATGCACGACCTCCGCGTCTCGCTCGCCGCCGAGGGCTCGGTCCGTGCGGGAGCGCTCGCCGCCGCCGCGACCGCGATCCCGCACAGTCGGCTGATCGCCGGCACGCAGGAGCGCCTGATCATCCCGACGCAGGTCGACGTCGCGGTCCCCGGCGGCGGCGTCCTCGTCCCGGGCAAGATCGTCGGCGTCCCACTGGCCGGAGCCGGAAGCGCCATCGACTCCCGCTTCGCGCAGAAGGGCCGTGACCTCCGCCCCTCCGACGCGGGGAACGCAGTGGCCGTCGTCGAGGGCAACTTCGGCGACTACCACGGGCTGCCGATTCCCGTCGATGCACGCATCGCCGGTGGGCGGCGACTGCGCCTTGTCGGCCAGGTGCTGCAGCCGGAGCAGTTCCTCGTCACGCGCCCCGGAGCGGACTTCGGCGCGGAGTCGGGCTACGCCGTCCTCTACACGTCGCTGGCGACGGCGCAGTCGCTCGGCGGCCGCACGGGCCAGGTGAACGAGCTCGTGCTCGCGCTGAGGCCGCACGCAGACCCCGCCCTCGTCGAAGCCGAGCTGCGCCGCACGTTCGCGGAACGTCTCCCGGCCGTCGGCGTGACGTTCACCCGACGGGCCGACGAGGACGTCCATCGCATCCTCTACGACGACGCGCGGAGCGACCAGCAGATGGTCGACATCTTCGCGTGGCTCCTGCTGGCCGGTGCCGCCTTCGCCTCGTTCAACCTCGTCACACGGGTGGTCGAGTCGCAACGGCGCGAGGTCGGCATCGGCATGGCGCTCGGCGTCTCCCCGGCGAGGCTCGCGATCCGCCCCCTCCTGTTCGCGGCGGAGATCTCGCTGCTCGGCGTCGTCGCCGGCATCGGGATCGGGCTGGCCTTCAACCAGATCTTCCGCGGGTCGCTGCAGGAGCTCCTCGCGCTCCCGATCTGGACGACGCCGCTGCTCCCGGGCGTGTACGCGCGCGCCGCTGCGCTCGGCCTGGCCGTCCCGCTCCTCGCGGCCGCCTACCCGGTCGCGCGTGCCGTCCGGGTCAGACCCGTCGACGCGATCCGGATCGGATCGCTCACGGCCGGCGGCGCCGGTCTGGCGCCCCTGCTCGAGCGGCTGCGGCTGCCCGGGTCGAGCCTCGCCAAGATGCCGGTCCGGAACCTCGCTCGCACGCCGCGCAGAACGCTGACGAGCCTGCTCGGGATCGCGGCGGTGATCACGATCCTCGTCGCGCTCGCCGGCGTGTTCGACTCCTTCAACCGTGCGCTCGCGGCGAGCCACGACGAGGCGCTCCACGGCAACCGGCAACGGATGACCGCGACGCTGGCCACGATCGTCCCGAGTACCGGGCCGACCGTGCGGGCGATCGTCGACTCGCCCGCCGTCGCGGCCGCCGAGCCCACGCTCGTCCTGCCGGTCACCTTGCGCTCGGGGAACACGGCCTTCGACGCCATGCTGCAGGCCCTCGACCCCGCCAACGCCGTCTGGCGGCCGCGGATCACGAGCGGCGAGTTCACCTCCGGCGGCGGCATCGTCCTCGCCGGCCAGGCAGCCGAGGACCTCGGGCTCCACGTCGGCGACAGGGTCACGATCGCGCACCCCGTTCGCACGGGGCCGACCACCTTCCGCACCGCCACGAGCGAGGTCGAGATCGTCGCGCTCCACGGCAACCCGCTTCGGGGGCTCGCCTACATGTCGAGCCGACAGGCCGGCCGCTTCGGCCTCGCCGGCGCCACCAACACCGTCGAGCTCCGGCCCCGCGGCACCCCGGAGGCGCTCACGCGCGCGCTCCTCGCGATCCCCGGCGTGGCCTCCGTCGAGTCCGGCTCCGCCGTCCCGGACGCGATGCGCAGCTACATGGACGAGTTCCTCGCGATCCTCCGCATCACGCAGACGGTCACGCTGCTGCTGGCCGTCCTGATCGCCTTCAACACGATGAGCATCGCCACCGAGGAACGGCGGCGCGAGCACGCGACCATGCTCGCCTTCGGCGTCCGGCCGCGCAGCATCCTGCGCAACGCCGTCGTCGAGAGCGCCCTCATCGGCACCCTCGGCACGATCGTCGGCCTCGCATTCGGTCTCGCGATGCTCGGCTGGATCGTCAACGTCACTTCCGCCGACATCTACCCCGAGCTCGGAATCCCCGTCAGCCTCTCGCCCGCATCCGTCGCCACGGCAGCGGCGGTGGGCATCGTCGCCGTCGGGCTCTCCCCGCTGCTCGGCGCCCGTCGCCTCAGGCGCACGAACATCCCGGCGACCCTGCGCGTCGTCGAGTAGGCGCTCCGTCCTCGATCGATCCGTCGCGCCGTTCGGCTATCGTGATTCGTGCCTGGGCCGCTCTTCTCGCGCCCTTCTCTGTGAACCGCCGGCTTCGGCATTGGCGGGTGCCCTAAGAGGATCCCCGGCGCCGTGTCCTTCGGACGCAAGGGGATCGAGTGAACGGATGCGCACAGAGGGCCCGGGGCGACTGGACCCCGTCGGCATGAGCGCGCTGCCTGAACGCAGCGAGACGATGCGGGGCGAGCTGCTCTGGTTCAACGAGGTCCGGAAGGACGGACTGATCGAGATGGCGAACGGCGAGCGTGTCGCCGTCCACGGGGCCGCGTTCGTCGACGGCCACCTTCCGGTCGGGCGATGCGCGGGAACACCCGTCGCGTTCGCCGTCGTGATCGAGGACGGCGAGGCGCGCGCGGTCGACGTTCGCGTGGTTGACGTCCCGGAGCCGCGGCGCGCGCGTCTGCGAGGACGTCGATGAGCAGCTCCGACGCGTCGACGAGCAGCCCGGAGGACAAGAACTTCAAGGAGATCGCGCGTCTCGAAGCGCTCCTCGACGAGCTTCGTGAAGCAGACGGCACCGCCCGCGAGACCGAGGCGATCCGCGAGATCGGCCTCGAGATCGCGCTGGCGGTCCGCGAGGTCGGTGCGATGCTCGTGAACGTCGGCTGGGAGCAGGCGCTCGGGCGCCAACGGCCGAGCTGATCCACCAGACGCACGCCGCCTGAGCGCTTCGACGCCGCAGACCACCCAGATGGGGTGATGCCGCACCCGTCGAGCCGTGGGACGGTCGTCGTCCACGCAGATGGCGATGCACCTCACAACCCTCGTGCCGGCGGACTCGCTCCTCGCGGCGAGTTCCGGCGTCCTGATCTCGATCGTGCTCGCGACGGCGCTCGCCGTCCTCTGGATCGTCACGTTGTTCCTGATCGTGCTCGACGACCTCTCCGTCGGCTCGAAGGTGCTGTGGTTCGTGCTGTGCACGCTGCTCGCGCCGTTCGCGATCCCCGTGTACCTGATCCTGCGCAGCCGGCGGCGTCGCGCGGCCGCGAGCGCGGCGTAGTCCGCGTCCGCACGGTGCCCGACGGACCGAGCCGCCGGGCACCGTGCACCACGTCTACGGCAGGGTGAGGTACCGGCCGAGGAACGCGCGGGCGTCCGCGACGTCCAGGCGCTGGTTGTAGTTCTCGGCGCGGCAGATCGCGTCGCCTCCGGTCGTCACCGCGACGACCGTGTTCGTCCCGTGGATGAACTTCGGCGATCCGGAGTCGCCGTAGCAGCTTCCGCCGTTGCCGCCGCCCTTCGCCTCGGACGTCATCAGGAGCTTGAGCCACGAGCTCGTGAGTCCCTGGAAGAACGACGTGGAGAACATCCGTCCGGGCGGTGGCGAGGTCGCCGGCGGGCCGCCCGTGAACGTCGGGATGACGCCGTATCCCACGTTGTCGAACATCCCGTCGGGTCGCAGGCCGCCCATCGCGGCGAGCGAGTCGAGCGCGCCCGCGGCGGGCAGCTGAACCGGTGGGACGGGCACGGTCGTCCCGAGCAGCACGACGGCGTAGTCCTTCAGGTTCCCCATGTCGTGTCCGAACCCCGGGTCGAAGGCAAACGCGGTCGCGTGGTACCACGTGGTCGCTCCGATCGCCTCGCCGGTCTCCGGGTCGAACGTCGCCGACGTGTCGAACGTCACCCACAGCTGGGATCCCTCGATCCCCTCGCCGGGCATCCAGGCGACGCAGTGGCCGGCGGTGAGGAAGACGCCGGTGCCGGGGGCGTCCTTCCGCGCGCCGGCGTACGAGCCCGAGCACACCGCGTAGCGGTGCCCATCGACGTCGACGGCGAGCATCCCCACGTTTCGATGCGCGTTGCCGTCCGGGGTTCCGTTCCCGATCGCCACGGCGGCCGGGACGGCGACGAGCGACGCGATCGCGCCGAGTGTCGCAAGGAGCGGTAGTGGTCTCCGCATGAGCTCCTCCTGGATCGTTAGGGCTCGATCATTGGTGCGGATGCGCACGAAGTCAAGACCGGCGTTCGTCGCCGACCGGCTCCGGGCACGCGCGGACGTTGACCGGGCGTGACGCGCGATGGTTTCGTGGCGCCGTGGAGTTCCGGATCCTCGGCCCCCTGGAGATCGTCGACGGCGAGCGCCGGCTCGCGCTCGGCGGGACGAAGCGTCGCGCCGTCGCGGCCCTCCTGCTGCTCGAGGCGAACCGCGTCGTCTCGTCGGAGCGACTCGTCGACGGCGTCTGGGGGTCGGACCCGCCGGCGGCCGCGCTCGCATCGCTCCAGAACCACGTCCTGCGCCTGCGGCGCGAGCTCGGCGACCGCCTCGTCACGCGCGCGCCCGGATACCTGCTGCGCGTGGAGGAGGGCGAGCTCGATCTCGACCGGTTCCGTCGCCTCGTCGGGCAGGCGCGCGGCCGGGAGCCGGACGAGGCCGCCACGCTGCTCCGCGAGGCGCTCGCGCTCTGGCGCGGGCCGCCGCTCGCCGACCTGGCCGCCGAGCCGGTCGCTGCGGCCTCGGCCCACCTCGACGAGCTCCGGCTGGACGCGGTCGAGCGTCGCATCGACGCCGACCTGGCGCTCGGTCGGCACCGCGAGCTCGTGCCCGAGCTCGAGTCGCTCGCCGCCGAGCAACCGTTCCGCGAGCGCCTGCGCGGGCAGCTGATGCTCGCCCTCTACCGCTCGGGCCGGCAGGCCGACGCGCTGGCGGCGTACACGGCCGCGCGGACGGCGCTCGTGGACGAGCTCGGGACCGAGCCGGGACCGGAGCTCCAGGCGCTCCACCGCGCGATCCTGCGCCAGGATGCCGAGCTCGGGCCACCGGCGGGGCCGACGGCGCCGACCGCGCCCGCGACGGTCGAGGAGACGCGCAAGACGGTGACGGTCGTCGCGGGCGAGCTCGTGGCGGAGCCGACGCCGGATCCCGAGGCGCGCCTCGAGCGCCTCCGCCGGGCCTACGCGGCCGCGGTCGCCGTGCTCGAGCGCCACGGCGGGACGGCGGCCCGAACCACCGACGACCGCGTGCTCGGCGTCTTCGGCGTGCCGGCCGCCCACGACGACGATGCCCTGCGGGCGGTGCGTGCGGCCTCGGAGCTCCGCGCCGGGTCGCTCGTCTTCCGGGTCGGCATCGCGACAGGCGACGTCATCACCGGCGATCCCGACCGGGGCCGGCCGCTCGCGTCCGGCCCGCCGCTGGAGGAGGCGGAGCGACTTCGCACCGCTGCGGCGGCGACCGAGATTCTCGTCGACGAACGGGCATGGCGGCTCGTACGCCACGCCGCCGACGCCGAGGAGCGCCGCGGCAGCCACTCGCTGACCCGGGTACGCGCCGACGTCGAGCCGATCGCGCGGCGCCTCGAGTCGCCGCTCGTCGGGCGGGAGGACGAGCTGGCGGAGCTCGAGGCCGTGTTCCGTCGGGTCGTGCGCGACGGCCGCGCCGGCATCGTGACCGTCTTCGGGGCGGCCGGCGTCGGCAAGACGCGACTCGCGCGAGAGGCTGCCGCGCGGCTCGCACCATCCGCGACGTGCGTCGCGGGACGGACGCGCTCGTCCGGCGACGCGCCGGCGTACGCACCGCTGCGGGACGCCCTCGCGCCGCTCGCCGGCGGCGCCGTCGGGGCCTGGGCCGCCGACATCCTCCGCGAGGAGGCCGACGCCCAGGTGCTCGCCGCCCGCATCGCCGGCGCCATGGGCGAAGGACCGCCTGCGGGCCCCGTCGAGGAGACGGCGTGGGCGGTCCGCCGCCTGCTCGAACGCCTTGCGCGGACGCGCCCGCTCGTGGTCGTGCTCGAGGACCTCCACTGGGCCGCACCCGCACTCCTCGACGTCGTCGAGCACGTGGCGGAGCTCGGCCGTGCACCGATCCTGCTCGTCGCGCTCGCACGCCCCGAGCTCCTCGACGCACGGCCGGACTGGGGCGGCGGCAGGCTCAGCTGGAGGTCGCTCCTGCTCGAGCCCCTCCCGGCGGCGGAGGCGGCCGTCCTCCTCGACCGCCTCGCCGTCGACGTCTCGCTCGCGCCGGAGCGGCGCACGAGCATCCTGACCACGGCCGCCGGCAACCCGCTCTTCCTCGAGCAGCTGCTCGCAGCGGCGCTCGAGGGCGGCGGCGCGACGATCCCGGACTCGATCCAGGCGCTCCTGGCCGCCCGCCTCGACCGGCTCGACGAGATGCAGCGGCGCGTGGTGCAGGCGGCGGCGGTCTACGGCGCGACGTTCCCGGCGGAGGTCGTGGGAGCGCTCGTCGAGGCCGACGTCCCGGCAATCCTCCGCACGCTCGCGCGCCGGGACCTCGTCGAGCCCGACCCGCGACGGCTGGGCGGCGACACCTGGTCCTTCCGTCACGCCCTCGTGCGTGAGCAGGCGTACGCGAGCATCCCCAAGGTGCGACGTGCCCGGCTGCACGAACGCGTCGCGGCGCTCCTCGGCCGGGATCCCGGCGGCGACCGGGTCGACGCGAACGAGGCGATCGGGCACCACCTCGAGGCGGCGTATCGTGCGGCCGCGGACGTCGATCCGCAGGCTCCCGAGCTTCCGCGCCTTGCGGCCGAAGCGGCGTCGCACCTCGCCGCGGCCGGGCTCCGCGCCAACGAGGAGCGCGACGTGGCGACGAGCGCGCCGCTCCTCGGCCGCGCGTGGGAGCTCCTCCCGCGGGACGCGCCCGAGCGCCGGGCGCTCGCGACCGAGCTCGCCGACGCCCTCGCGGGGATCGGCGACCCCGAGGCGGCGCTCCGCGTCCTCGACGAGGCGGAGCAGGCGACGCCGGCCGACGACGCCCGCACGCGCGCGCGCCTGCTCGTTTTTCGCCACGGCCTGCGACTGTTCGCCCTCGAGCCGGAGGACCCGGCGGTCGTGCTGGCGGACGCGCGCCGCGCGATCGCGACGTTCGAGGCCGCCGGGGACGACGAAGGGCTCGCCTCCGCGCACATCCTCGCGTACCAGGCGTCGTCGCGCAGCCTCCTGGAGGGCTTCGACCCCGAGGGGGAGCTGACCCGCGCCGTCGAGCACGCGCGCGCCGCCGGCGCGAGGAGGCTCGAGGGTCTTGCGACGAGCTGGCTCTGCATCGTCCTCCGTCACGGCACCGTGCCGGTGCCGATCGCGGCGCGCCGCATCGAGGAGCTGCTGGCCGACCCGCCCACGCAGTTCGCCCGCGCCTCCGCGCTGGGCGGCCTCGCCGACCTGCGGGCGATGGCCGGACGGTTCGACGAGGCCCGCGCGCTCGTGGCCGAGAACCACGCGCTCATCGAGGACCTCGGGCTGCCGCAGACGACGGCCGCGGACCTCATCGCGGTCGCGGACGTCGAGCTCCTCGCCGGCGACCTCGACGCCGCCGAGCGGATCCTGCGCGACGCGCTCGCGCGACTGGACGCCCTCGGCGACCGGTACAGCGCGGTGAACGTCGCCTGGCGCCTCGCGCTCGTCCTCGTCCGTCGCGGACGGGACGAGGAGGTCGAGGCGCTCCTCGCGCGGGCGGGGGACGTCGACGCCGGCTACTTCGTGGATGCATGGGTGCGCGTGCTCCGGGCGACGCTCGCGGCCCAGCGCGGGCGCGCAGCCGAGGCCCGGCGGCTGCTCGACGAGGCCGACCGGCGACTGGCGCCCCTGCCGGGGAGCGGGATGCGCGTCGACCTTCTGCTTCAGGCGGCCGACGTGTGCGAGCGGCTCGGCCGTGTCGACGACGCCGCGGCACGCCTCCGGGACGCGGCCAGCATGGCCGAAGGGCTGGGATACACGGTGGCCCTCGACGAGAGCCGGGCGCGTCTCGCTGCTAGCGGACGCTGAGGGCGTAGACGAGGGGGCTCGACGCGTCCCCGTTCGCGACGACGAGCGTTGCCGTCCCGGCGTACGCGTCGCGACGCAGCGCCGACGGGAGTGCGTAGACCCGTGCGCCGCCGACGCCGACGCGGGGCCGGAGCTCCGTCGCCACCGGTGGGCGACCGGCGACCGCGCTCTCGAGACGCACGATCAACCCGGCCTCGTCGTGGCCCTGGGACAACCGGAGCGTCACGGATCGCGTCGCAGGTGCGAGCCGCAGGACGTCGATCGCGAGCGGCGAGACCCGGCCGCGCCGGCGCGCGCCGGGACGCAGCGTCGCGCGCGGCGTGATCCGCTCCGCGTACTCGTCGGCGATCCACGCGGCGAACCGGCCGAACGCGACTCTGAAGGGCCGGCCGGCGACCCGGCCGTACGTGTCGGCGAGCCCGGCGACGGCGGAGCGCGGCGGACGAGACGAGGCGAGCCGGGCGAGGTAGGCGGGGAGGACGCGCGGCTCGCGCTCGTCGAGGTACCGCCAGAGGAGCTGGGCGCCGTACGTCTGCTCGGCGAGGCTGCGGTGCGGCGCGGCGAACCAGTGGCGGAGCTGGAGCGACGCGACCGTGTCGACGAGTTCCGGGTAGACGCGCGCCTCCATCGCCGCCGCCGACCCCTCGAGCGCCCACCCCGGGATCGGAGGGTCGACCGTCGGCCGGAAGTACGAGAACTGGGTGAGGTGGAAGAGCTCGTGGGCCACGGTCCCGTAGAGGCTCGCGAAGCTGCGTCCGGCGCTCGGGTCGAGCGCATTCGAGACGACGACGAACGCGCCGCCCTGCGCCCGTGCGGCCGGGAACGCGACGCCGAGGTAGCCCGGCGCGAAGCGCGAGACGTAGATGTCGGGGCGCCCGTCGGGGCCGCCGGTGTCGGGGAGGATCGCAGCGAACCCGCGCCGTGCGAAGTAGGCGAGCGCGGTGTCGGCGGCGGACCCGACGCGCTCGACGTAGTCGGGGACGGCGTCGAGGTCGTCGTCGTTGAGCGGCGGCGCGTCGACGCCGAGCACGACGTAGTGGACGACGGCGTACTGCGAGCGGTACACACGAGCGGGCGTCGCGAAGTCGTTGTAGACGCGGAGCTCGTCGGGAGCGACGTCTGTCACGACCTGCGCGGCCGGGACGTCCGTCGGCCGCGGCCGCTGGCCGGCGAGGGCGGCCGGCGCCGCCGCGAGGGCGGCGGCCCCGACTGCCAGTGCGATCCGGAGTCCCTGTCTCATCGCTCCGAGACTCGCGCGGGCCGGTCACAGCGGGCTCACAGGCCGCCAACAGCGCTCACAGCGCGGGAACGACGCGGGCGATGCTCGCCCGTGCGAGGAGGGTACGACCGTCGCCCTGACGGCGACGCCGAGCGGTGCTAGGCGGCGGCCTGCTCGGCGGGAGCCTCGGGCGCCGTCTCGGTGCCCGACTCCCGCGAGCGGCTCTCCTGACGCACGGCCACGAAGACGGCGCCGACGATCAGCGCCGCGCCGGCTGCGACGGCGAGCGTCAGCTGCTCGTCGAGGAGCGCCGCGCCGAGCACGATCGCGACCAGCGGGTTCACGTACTGGTGGGTCACGACCTTCGAGATGGGGGCGTTCCGGAGCAGCCAGGCGTAGGCGGTGAACCCGACGAGCGAGCCGACCACCGCGAGGTACAGCCACGCCGCGATGGACTCGAGGCTGAACGCGGCCGCGTCGACGGCGCCGACCTCGCCGGCCACGGCCCCGAGGACGAGGAGGAACGCGCCGGCGCTCAGCATCTCCCACGTCGTCGCGACGAATCCGTCCCCCGGCAGCGGGAGTCGGTGCGCGAAGAACGAGCCGAGCGACCACGAGACGGTCGCGGCGAGCATGAGCGCGAGCCCCTCGGCGCTCGAGGCGCCGTCGCCGCCGGGAACGACGACGAGCGCGAGCCCGACGAGGCCGACGAGAACCGACAGCCGCGTCGCGAGGGCGACCCGCTCGCGCGCGAGCGTCCGCAGCAGGATCACCTGCAGCGGCACGGAGCCGACGATCATCGCCGCGATGCTCGAGTCGATGTGGGTCTCGGCCAGCGTGACGCCGCCGACGCCGAGGCCGAGGAGCGCGACGCCGAGCAGCGCCGAGGACGCGAGCTCGTGCCGTGTGACGCGGAGGCTGCGGCCGGTCGCGAGGAGGATCGCCGCGAGGAGCGCGCCCGCGAGCAGGAACCGCGTCCCCGCGGAGAGGAACGCCGGCAGCGTCCGCACGGACACCTTGATCGCGAGGTAGGTCGAGCCCCAGACGAGGTACACCGTCCAGAGCGCGGCCGCGAGCTTCCAGGGGGCAGGTGCGACGGCCACGTCTACTCGAACGGAACGAGGCCCGCCGGTGTGAGATTCCGCGTGTCGGCTAGGCGCGCGCGACGACGACCGTCAGCGTCGCCTCGACGGTCGTGCCGCCGCCCGTCGCGCGAACGGTCACGCGGTGCGGCCCCTCGGCGTCGGCCGCGGTGTCCCACGCGAACGTCCACGGCCCGGCCGTGGCGGCGCCGCGCACGACGCCGTCGACGACGAACTCGACGCGCGTCACGCCCCCGCGCACGTCGGCACTCCACTCGACCGTGCCGGAGACGCGCTGGCCCTCGACGAGCGACTGCGACGCGATCGTCGGCGCCGCACCGGCGACGCCGTTCGTGACGTAGACCTGCCGGCGGAGCGCCGAGGTGCGCCCGTCGACGGCGCGGCCCCGCAGCTCCAGGACGTGCGGGCCGTCGCCGACGCGCCGCGAGTCCCAGTGGAACGCGAAGGGGGCTCGCGTGTCGTGGTCGACGCGGCGGCCGTCCACCCACAGCTCGACACGCCGCGCCTTCGCGCCGACGGCGGCCGCCTGCACCGGGACGACACCGGCCAGCGAGGACGCGACGGTCGCGCGCAGGGTGAACGGGCGGTTGGCGACGCGCACGACGAGCCGCTTCCTGGTCCAGGCGCCGCGCGGGCCGAACGCGCGGAGCTCCAGCGTGTGGCGCCCGTTGCGAAGCTGGAACGAGTTCAGGCCGGCGCCGCGCGCGAACGAGAACGGGGCCGTGCGGTCGCGCCAGCGGAGCCTGCCGTCGACGAGGAAGTCGACGCGGCCGATCGACGGCCCCGACGTGACCGCCGCCCACGGCTCGCGGCCGCGGAGCACGGAGCCGGGACGGATCGCGCGCGAGTCGACCTTCAGGCGGATCCTCGGCTTCGGCCTCGGCGGGATCGCGAAGTGCCGGACGAGCCGCATGTAGCGCGCCCAGTTCCACGTCGTGCCGGGGTCGGTGTGCGCATCGGAGCCGCCGAGCTGCGTCGGGTCGGATGGGCTCGGCACCTGGGCGTGCCCGATGATGTGCCGCCGGTCGATCGGCATGAGCGCGCGCCGCGCGATGTAGGCGACGAGCTGCGCCGAGGCGCGGTACTGCGCGCCGGTGAACCCGGCGGGGTCGTCGGTGTACCCCTCGTGCTCGATGCCGACGGAGTGGACGTTCACCTTCCAGTTGCCGGCGTGCCAGGCGATGTCCGACTCGTGCACGATCTGCACGATCCGTCCCCGCCGCGAGACGATGTAGTGCGACGAGGCGTGCGAGTGCTCGTTGCGGAGCCAGCTCACCGAGCCCCAGAACGGCCCCTCCGTGACGTGGATGACGATCTCGTCGATCGCCCTCGGACCGCGGTGCGCCTTCGTGTAGTTCCCCTCGCCCTTCAGCCACGAGACCTTCGGGCGCCGAAGCTCGCCGGCGTGGCCGGGCGGCGCGACCGCGGCGAGGGCGAGGACGGCGGCGCACGCGAGCAGGAAGCCGTTCCGCAGTGTCGTCACGAGGCGTCGGTGGGATGCAGGTTGGGACCGGGATTCGCGCCACCGGCGTCCCGCTCGAGGGATGCCCTGCGCGTCGCACGTGGAGGGTAGCGCCGAACAATCCGGATCGTGCGCCGCCGCGTATACGGGGCGCCCGGCGGGGTGCGGGCCTCCCCTCGCACCCCGTCGCCGGCGTGCGGGGAACCGCACTCGAGGAGGCCTGCCCGCCCCACTGCCGCCGGGGCGGGGCGGGCCTACGCTGCTCCCATGATCAGGTTCGAGACAGAGCGCCAGACCGCCCTCACCCTGGGACTCCTCAGCGCCATCCTCTCCGTGGCGCTCGCCGGCCCCGCGTTGCTGCTCGCGCTCCTCGCCTGAGCGGCCGGCGGCGCGCGTCCCTCCCTCCGGGACGCGCGCCGCTGCGAGCCGTTTCCCTAGGTCGGCCGGAGGTCCGACGGCATGTGGGACTCGAGCTCCGCCTCCATCCGCTCGAGCTCCTCGTCCGTGCCCATCCGGATCGGGCCCTTGAACCAGCGCTTCGCCGAGAGGACGTACCACCCGCCGAAGAGCAGGAACGCCCCGCCGACGGTCAGGGGCGCGTAGTTGACGACGTTCCAGTCGAACGCGTCGTCCCCCGGCACGCCGCCCGGCGCGATCGGGAGCATGAACAGGATGCAGATCAGCACGATCCAGCCGATCGCGATCGGGTCGATCCACTTGTAGCGCTCGCCGAGGTGCCAGGCGCCGCGCTCGAAGCGGTCGCCCGAGCGCCAGCGGAGGTACACCGGGATCCCGAAGGCGATGTAGAGGCCGATGACCGCGATCGAGGTGCCGACGAGGTAGCCGACCACGGCGTTCCACAGCGTCGGGAGCATCAGCGCCCACGAGAGCACGCCGATCGCAACGACGGCGTAGACGGGTACCCGCTGGCCGGAGATCCGGCGCCACAGCCGGTGGCCGGGGACGGCGCCGTCACGCGAGAAGGCGTACATCATCCGCGACGCCGACGTCACCGAGGCCGTCAGGCAGAAGAACTGGGCGATCACCGCGATCGCCAGCAGGATCTCCGCCCACGTCTGGCTCATCGACGTCTCCCAGATGTAGGTGACGGCGTAGCCGCCGGCGTCGATCACGCCCTGCGTATCGGGGATCGCGAACGTGACGGCGAGCAGGAGCAGGAAGCCGAAGAAGACCGAGGCGACGACGGACATCACCATCCCGATGGCCGCGCCACGCGACGCCTGGCGTGTCTCCTCGGCCATGTGCGCCGACGCGTCGTAGCCGGTGATCGTGTACTGCGACATCAGCAGGCCGATCCCGAACACGTACAGGAACATCAGGTCGGTGAAGTTCTCGCCCGAGAACCCGGAGTTGTTGATCGTCTCGCTGAAGACGTAGCCGACCGACTGGTGGTTGTCGGGGACGATGATCAGCACGAGCACGATGAAGGCGACGCCGATCATGTGCCAGTACGCCGAGATCGTGTTCAGGCCGGCCGTCCAGCGCACCTCGAGCATGTTCAGCACGATCGCGCCCAGCATGACGACCGAGTAGGTGACGAAGATCCACCCGCTCGTGTTCGGGTAGTCGAACAGCAGGTCGAGCAGCGACGTCGCGAAGATCGCGAGGCCGTAGCCGATCGCCGCGGTGACCGCGATCTGTCCGACGAGGTTGAACCAGCCCGTGAACCAGCCCCACGCGGGGCTCCCCAGCTTGGAGGCCCAGTAGTAGAGCCCCCCGGCCGTCGGGAAGGTCGACGCGATCTCGCCCATCGCGAGCGAGACGACGATGCAGAACGAGCCGACGAGCAGCCAGCCCCACGTGACCGCGACCGGGCCGCCCCACTGGAACGCGATGTAGTAGGACGTGAGGCAGCCCGCGAGGATCGAGATGATCGTGAACGAGATCGCGAAGTTCTGGAAGCCGCCCATGGCGCGGAAGAGCTCCTGCGCGTACCCGAGCCGGTGCAGGAGCCTCTCGTCCTCGTCGGTGTAGTAGGGCTGACCAGCCGCAGCCGGCTGTTCGGCCGGGGGTCTCGTTTCCACCCAATCCCTCCTCCGTCGAAGTTCGTGCCGTGAGGCGCTATTTACGACGTGCGGAGGGCGGAGTGTCAATGGCCACGCCGGACTAGGCGCGGATCCGCGATCCCTCCGGGTCGTACAGCGGCTCGGCCGCGACCTCGCCCTCGATCCACTCGCCGAACACCTCGACGGCGACCGGCGTGCCCGGCTCGGCCCGTCCCGCAGGCACGTACGCATAGGCGATCGAGCGCTCGACGGTGTAGCCGTAGCCGCCGCTCGTCACGCGTCCGACGATCTCGCCGCCGATGCGGACCGGCTCCGAGCCGAGCGCGACGGCGCGCGGGTCGGCGAGGACGAGGCAGGCGAGCAGCCGCTCGGGCTCCTGCCGTTCGCGCAAGGCGTCGCGGCCGACGAACGCGCCCTTGTCGAGCTTGACGGCGAAGCCCAGGCCGGCCTCGTAGGGCGTGTCCTCCGGGGAGATGTCCGCGCCCCACACGCGGTAGCCCTTCTCGAGCCGGCAGGAGTCGATCGCCTTGTAGCCGCCGGCGACGAGGCCGTGGTCGCGCCCCGCGTCCCAGATCGCGTCCCAGAGGCGGAGACCGAACTCCGTCGGGCAGTAGAGCTCCCAGCCCAGCTCGCCCACGTAGGTGACCCGGAGCGCAAGGCACGGCACCGGGCCGACGGCGAGCTCCCGTGCCCGCATGTACGGGAACGAGAGGTCGTCGTCGCAGATCGGGGCGAGGATCTCCCGCGCCAGCGGGCCCCACAGGCCGAGGCACGCGTAGCGCGACGTGACGTCCTCGACGACGACGGAGCCGTCCTCGGGCGCGTGCTCGCGGATCCACGAGAGGTCGTGACGCCCGAACGCCGTGCCCGTGACGATGCGGAACCGATCCTCGGCGAGACGCGTGACCGTGAAGTCGCACTCGATCCCGCCCCGGGGGTTGAGCATCTGGGTGTACGTGATCGCGCCGACGTCGCGCGCGACGCGGTTGTCGCAGAGTCCCTCGAGGAACGCGGCCGCGCCGTCGCCGGCGACCTCGATCTTCGCGAAGCTTGTCTCGTCGAAGAGCGCCGCCGCCTCGCGCACCGCGCGGTGCTCCGCGCCGACGGCCGGGCTCCAGAGGCGCCCTGCCCAGCCGCGCGGGCGCAGCGACTCGTCGCCGTGCGCCGCGTTCGGCTCGAACCAGTTCGGCCGCTCCCAGCCGGACTTCTCGCCGAACGCCGCGCCGAGCTCGGCGAGGCGGCCGTACGTCGGCGAGGTGCGGAGTGGCCGCCCCGCCGTCCGCTCGTGACCGGGGTACTTGACGTCGTAGTACGTGGAGTACACCTCGACCGTGCGGTCGACGGTGTAGCGCGGGCTGCGGTAGGCGGCGCCGAAGCGGCGGCTGTCCATCTCCCAGACGTCGAGGCTCGGGACGCCCTCGACGACCCATTCGGCGACGAGGCGGCCCATGCCGCCGGCGCCCGCGAGCCCGTGGGCGCAGAACCCCGCGGCGACCCAGAACCCCCGGACGTCGGTGGGGCCGAGCACGAACTCGTTGTCGGGCGTGAACGCCTCCGGCCCGTTGATGAGGCGCACGACCTCCATCTCCTCGAGCTGCGGGACGCGCCGGACGGCGTTCTCCAGCAGCGGCTCGAAGCGCGGCCAGTCCTCGGCGAGCAGCTTGCCGTTGAAGTCGGGTGGGATCCCGTCGAGCGACCACGGCGCCGGGTCGCGCTCGTACCCGCCCATGATCAGGCCGCCCGACTCCGGCCGGAAGTAGACGAGCAGGGAGGGGTCGCGCATCGTCGGCATGTCGAGCGGCAGCCCGGCGGGCTTCGTGACGAGGTACTCGTGCGCCATCGGGACGACCGGGACGTTGACGCCGGCGAGGGCGCCGAGCTCCTTCGCGAACATCCCGCCGGCGTTGATCACGACCTCGGCCTCGATCTCGCCCTTGTCGGTGACGACCCCGGTCACGCGCCCGCGGTGCGTCGGGATCGCGGTGACGCGCGTGTTCGTCCGGAGCTCGGCGCCGCGCCGGCGCGCGCCCTCCGCGAGCGCGAACGTCAGCTGGCTCGGGTCGATGTAGCCGTCCGTGGGCAGGAAGGCGGCGCCGAGGACGCCGTCCGTCGTCATCGGCGGGAACAGCCGCTGGGCCTCCCCCGCCGAGACGAGCTCGAGCGGGAGCCCGAACGTCTTCGCCCACCCGGCCTGGCGCGAGAGCTCCTCCATCCGCTCCGTGGAGGAGGCGAGGCGGAGGGAGCCGACCTCCTTCCAGCCCGTCTCGAGCCCGACCTCCGCCTCCAGCGACCGGTAGAGGTCGACGGAGGCCATCATCATGCGCGTGAGGCTGAGCGACCCGCGCAGCTGCCCGACGAGGCCGGCGGAGTGGAAGGTCGAGCCCGAGGTGAGGTCGGCGCGCTCGACGAGCACGACGTCGTCCCAGCCGAGTCGGGTCAGCCAGTAGAGGATCGAGCAGCCGCCGACGCCGCCGCCGACGACGACGGCGCGCGCGCGGTCGCTCACAGGAGCGCCTTCCGGAACCGCTCGGAGTCGGCCGTCTCCTCCATCCGTCGGAAGTGCTCGGCGGCGTAGCCCTCGAAGTCGAACGCGATGTCCGACAGCGCCTGCTGCACGACGCCCCACATCGCCTCGCGGAAGTCCGACATGAACCGCATCTGGATGAGCGACCGCTCGTCCTCGACCCCGTAGGAGGCGAGCAGCGCGGCGTCGTCGTCGGCGTCGAGCCCGTGGTTGACGGCGAAGTTGGCGAGGTCGAAGAACCGGTCGCCCATGCCGGCGTACTCCCAGTCGACGAGCCAGATCCGGCCGTTGAGATCGGCGATGAAGTTCGCGTTCAGGAGGTCGTTGTGGCAGAGCATCTCCGGGTGGGGCGGGATGAGGCGCTCGATCATGTCGGCGATCGCCTTCGCGCGCGCGTAGCCGGCCGGGATGCGGACGCCGCGCGACGCAGCCGTGTCGCGGTAGGCCTCGACGACGCGGAACGGGTCGAAGCTCGCGGCGATCCGGCCGCTGTTGTGGAAGCGCCGCAGCATCCGGGCGATGCTCCCGATCATGTCGCGGTCGCGGAGTCGCTCGGCGGCGACGGGCTCGCCCGGGACGTAGCGCGTGACGAGGTAGCCCTCCGGCTCCACGAAGGCGATCACCTCGGGCGCGATCCCCAGGCCGGCCGCGACGAGCGACGCCTCGTGCTCGGCCCGCCGGTCGATCCCGAGCAGCTCCGTGTCCTTCCCGCCGACGCGGAGCACGTAGGTCTCGTCGCCGAGGTCGACCTTGAAGTTGCGGTTCGTGATCCCGCCGCCGAGCGGCTCCACCGCCGCATCGCGCCCGGGCCACAGCCGCTCCACGATCCCGTCCGGTTGCACGGAGCGATCCTAAGCGGCGAAACTCGGGCGCATGCTGACCCTCGACGAGCTGCGCGCCGACGAGTCCCTCGACACGGTCGTCGTCGCCTTCACCGACATGCAGGGGCGCCTGATGGGCAAGCGCCTCCACCGCGACTTCTTCCTCGAGGACGCGACGGAGCACGTGGAGGGGTGCAACTACCTCCTCGCGCTCGAGATGGAGATGGACCCGGTCCCGGGCTACGAGATCGCGAGCTGGGAGCGCGGCTACGGCGACTTCGTGATGCGGCCCGACCTCGCGACGCTGCGCCGGATCCCGTGGGTGGAGGGCAACGCGCTCGTCCTCGCCGACGTCACGTGGGAGGACGGGACGCCGGTGGCGCCGTCGCCGCGTCAGGTGCTCCGCGCGCAGATCGACCGGCTCGCCCCGCACGGGCTCGAGGCGATGTTCGGGACGGAGCTCGAGTTCTTCCTGCTGAAGGAGAGCTACGCCGAGGCGTACGCCAAGCACTACCGGGGTCTGACCCCGTCGGTCCCCTACATCCTCGACTACCACATCCTCGCCTCGACCTACGACGAGCCGTTCCTCCGCGAGATCCGCAACCAGATGCACGCCGCCGGGATGCGCGTCGAGAACTCGAAGGGCGAGGCCTGGCCCGGCCAGCACGAGATCAACTTCCACTTCGCCGACGCGCTGACGACGGCCGACAACCACGCGGTCTACAAGAACGGCGCGAAGGAGATCGCGCACCGACACGGATGCTCGATCACGTTCATGGCGAAGCCCGACCACACGTGGATCGGCAACTCGTGCCACGTCCACGGGTCGCTGTGGCGCGAGGGCGAGCCGGCGTTCACCGACGAGACGCTGTTCGGGCGCTTCCTCGCCGGCTGGATCGCGTGCGCCCGCGAGCTCGCGGTCTTCCTCGCCCCGAACGTGAACTCGTACAAGCGCTACACCGCCGGCTCGTGGGCACCGACGACGCTCGCGTGGGGAAACGACAACCGGACCTGCGGGTTCCGGGTCGTCGGCCACGGCCGGTCCCGGCGCGTCGAGACCCGGATCCCCGGCGGCGACGTCAACCCGTACCTCGCGCTCGCCGCGCTCATCGCGGCGGGTCTGCACGGGATCGAGCAGGAGCTGGATCCGCCCGACGCGCTCGAGGGCAACGCGTACGAGTCCGATGCCGAGCGGTTCCCGTCGACGCTCCGCGAGGCGATCGACGCGCTCGACGAGGGGACGATGGCGCGGGCCGCGCTCGGCGACCAGGTCGTCGACCACTACCTCAACTACGCCCGGACGGAGCAGCGCCTGTTCGACGAGGCCGTCACCTGCTACGAGCGGGAGCGGCTGTTCGAGCGCGGGTGATGCGCCCGCTGATCGGGATCACGACGTACGCCGAGCCCGAGGTGTCCTGGGGCCACTGGACGCTCCCCTCGGCGCTGATCCCGCTCTCGTACGTGCACGCGGTCGACCGCGCCGGCGGCCGGCCGCTGCTCGTCCCGCCGGTCGAGGACGGCGTCGAGGAGACGCTCGACGCGCTCGACGGGATCATCTTCTCGGGGGGCAACGACCTCGACCCGGCGGAGTACGGCGCCGAGCCCCACCCGCAGACGCGCGGCACCCTGCCCGAGCGCGACCGCGCGGAGCTCGCGCTGCTGACGGCGGCGCTCGGACGCGACATGCCCGTCCTCGCCGTGTGCCGCGGCTCGCAGGTGCTCAACGTCGCGCGCGGCGGCGACATCGTGCAGCACCTCCCCGACGTGCTCGGGCACGAGCAGCACCGGCAGACGCCCGGGGTGTTCGCCGACCACGACGTCCGCCTCGCCCCCGACAGCCGGCTCGCGGGGGTGCTCGGCGGCGCGCACGCCCCGGTGAAGTCGCACCACCACCAGGGCTACGGCCGCGTCGGCGACGGCCTCCGCGAGGTGGCCTGGGCGGACGACGGCACCGTCGAGGCCCTCGAGGACCCGGCGAAGCGGTTCGCGCTCGGCGTGCTCTGGCACCCGGAGGCGGGCGAGGACGCGAAGCTCTTCGAGGCGCTCGTCGCGGAGGCGCGTGCGTATCGCGAGCGCGGCGAGCCCGGCGGCCGGGGCGCATGAGGGTTGTGGTTGGATAGCCCGCGATGTCCCTCGTCGTCATCGACCCGGCCACCGAGCAGCCGATCGCCGAGCTCGAGCAGGCGGGGGTCGAGGAGACGGACGAGGCGGTGGCGCGCGCGGCGGCGGCCTTCCCGGCCTGGCGCCGCGTCGCGCCCCTCGACCGTGCGCGGCTGCTCCGGCGCCTGGCCACGCTGGTCGAGGAGCACGCGGAGGAGCTCGCACGGATCGAGAGCCGGAACGTCGGCAAGCCGATCGGCGGCGCCCGCGGCGAGGTCGCGATGGTGGCGCAGGTCTTCCACTACTACGCGGGAGCCGTCGACAAGGCGTTCGGCGAGACGATCCCGGTCGCCGGCGGCGAGTCGTTCACGTTCCGCGAGCCGCTCGGCGTGGTCGGGCTGATCGTCCCGTGGAACTTCCCGCTCAACATCGCGAGCTGGAAGCTCGGCCCGGCGCTCGCGTGCGGGAACACCGTCGTGCTGAAGCCGGCCGAGCTGACGCCGCTGTCGGCGCTGCGCCTCGCGGAGCTCGCGCGCGAGGCCGGGATCCCGGAGGGCGTCCTCAACGTCGTCGTCGGGAAGGGCTCGATCGTCGGCACGCGGCTCGTCGAGCACCCCGGCGTGGCGAAGATCGGCTTCACCGGGTCGACGGAGGTGGGGCAGACGGTGATGCGCGGTGCGGCCGGGACGATCAAGCGCGTGACGCTCGAGCTGGGCGGCAAGTCCGGCAACCTCGTCTTCGAGGACGCCGACCTGGAGCGGGCGGCCGCATCGGCGCCGTACGCCGTGTTCGACAACGCCGGCCAGGATTGCTGCGCGCGCTCGCGGATCTTCGTCCAGCGCTCGGTGTACGACCGCTTCCTCGAGCTGCTCGTGGCCGCGACGCGCGGCCTGAAGGTCGGCGACCCGTCGGCCGACGACACGGAGATGGGCCCGCTCATCTCGGCGCAGCACCGGGAGACGGTCGCGTCGTTCCTCGACGACGACGTCTCGGTCGCGTTCCGGGGCGACGCGCCCGCCGGGCCGGGGTTCTGGTTCCCGGCGACGCTCGTCGAGGCGTCGAACGACGACCGCATCACGCGCGAAGAGGTCTTCGGCCCGGTCGCGGCCGTGATCCCGTTCACGGACGAGGAGGAGGCGGTGCGGCTCGTCAACGACACGCCGTACGGGCTCTCCGGCTCGATCTGGACGCGTGACGCGGCGCGGGCGCTCCGCGTCGCCCGCGCCGTCGACAGCGGCGTGCTGTCGGTGAACTCGAACTCGTCCGTGCGCGTGTCGACGCCGTTCGGCGGGTTCAAGCAGTCCGGCTTCGGGCGCGAGCTCGGGATGCACGCGCTCGAGGGGTACTCGGAGCTCAAGTCCGTGTACGTCTCGACGGAGGGGTGATGGGGAGGCTCGACGGCAAGGTCGCGGTGATCACCGGCGCGGGCGGCGGCATGGGACGCGAGGCCGCGCTGCGCTTCTGCGCGGAAGGCGCCCGCGTCTGCGTCGCGGACGTGAACCGCGAGGCGGCCGAGGCGACGGCGTCGGAGGCCGGCGAGGCGTTCGCGTTCGAGGTGGACGTCGCCGACGACGCGAGCGTCGCGGCGATGATGCGGGCGACCGCCGAGCGCTACGGCGGCATCGACGTCCTCTACAACAACGCGGGCATCTCACCCGACGACGACGCGGGGATCCTCGAGACCGCGCCCGACGCCTGGGACCGCGTGCAGGCCGTGAACACGAAGGGCGTGTACCTCTGCTGCCGGCACGGGATCCCGCACCTGCTCGAGCGCGGCGGGGGGTCGGTGATCAACGTCGCGTCGTTCGTGGCCCTCGTCGGCGCGGCGACGTCCCAGATCTCCTACACCGCCTCGAAGGGCGCGGTGCTCGCGATGAGCCGCGAGCTCGCCGTGCAGTTCGCCCGACAGGGGATCCGCGTGAACGCGCTGTGCCCGGGCCCCGTCGAGACGCCACTCCTGCTCAACATCTTCGGGAGCGACCCCGCGGCGCTCGAGCGGCGGCGGATCCACTGGCCCACGGGACGCCTCGCGAAGCCGCGCGAGATCGTCAACGCCGCGCTCTTCCTGGCGAGCGACGAGTCGTCGTACGTGAACGGCTCGATCTTCACGGTCGACGGCGGCCTCACGGCGGCGTACGTGACGCCCGAGTAGCGCGGCGCCGTTCGCGGCGCCGCACGAGTGTCCGTATCCGATCGGGCCGGCCCGTCGTTCTCCCGACATGTGCATCTACTGCCAGGAGCACGACCTCCCCGAGACGGTCGAGCTCTGCCCGCGGTGCGCGTTCGCCTTCCAGGTGGAGGTGGCGGAGGGCCTCTACCGGCTCGGCCGGTACCTGGCGTCGTGGGCCGCGTTCGACGAGTGGCTCAGCGGCCGCCGCACGGCCGCGCGCGCGTAGCTACGTCCCGACGACCTGGACGAGCCAGCGCCGGTCTCGCTCGCGGTCGAGCTCGAGGAACAGCACGCGCTGCCAGGTGCCGAGGCACAGCTCGCCGTCGCGCACGGGGATCGACTCGCCGGCAGGCCCGAGCAGCATCGACATGCAGTGCGAATGGCCGTTGCCGACGTCCTTGTCCTCCGGGCAGATGTTCTCCGTCCGGCGGTCCCAGTCGTCGTGCGCGTAGTAGCGCTCCGTGGGCACGAGCCGCCGGAGCATCGCCGCGAAGTCCTCGAGGAACCCCGCCTCCCACTCGTTCACGCGCACCGAGCACGTCGTGTGCGGCGAGTAGACGCAGCAGATGCCGTCGACGATCCCGCTCGAGCGGACGCACTCCTGCACGTCGTCGGTGATGTCGGTGATGGTGAGGCCGCCGGCCGTCCGCAGGAAGCGTTCGTGCAGCTCGGCCTTCATCGAGCGCAATGCTAGCGGCGGTAGTCTCGACCTCGCGCACGGGCCCGTAGCTCAGCGGTCAGAGCAGCGGACTCATAATCCGTCGGTCCCAGGTTCGAATCCTGGCGGGCCCATACGTGACCGCTTTGGCCAAGCCAAAAACTGCATGGCTGCGCGGTTCATTTGCGCGGTGCGTGCATACGCGGCGCGCGTCACGTAGTACATCGCGACACGCGGGCGACCTCCAGACGCTCCGGGAAATCCTCGACGCGCTTGCGGCCGCGTGCCGTCGCGGAGGCCGCACGGGAACCCGCTAGGTACGGAGGGTCTCTGCGGGGCTCATCGTGACCCGGCCGTGCTCGTCGACCTCGACGACGTATCGTTTCCCGCCGCGGCGGCCGAGCCGGCTCCAAGAGCGACGGGCGGGTTCGGCGATGATCGCGTGAGTGTCGGTGCGGGTCTCGATCGTGTAGCCCTGCTCGACCCGCATCTCAAGGAAGCGATCGAGCGCCGTCTTCCGCTCTCCGGTTTGATCGATTTGTACGTTCATAGAAGACTCGGAGTCTATGGCGGCCCACACTGCCGGAATGCGCCGAAGCCGCCGCCTCTCTGCCGGCGACCTGCGACACGATCACGCCACCGCGGCAAGACGCGATCCTCGGACCGCGTAGGAAGTACCGATGCGTCTGCTGCGGTGGAGGGATACGTGCCTTCTGTTACGTACAGGCCGCGCGGTCGCGTTACCGCAGAGAGGAGCACCGGAATGCTGACAGCATCGAAGAAGAC
>JBLNEO010000065.1:0-2513 GCA_050262775.1 Pseudomonadota bacterium
CGCGTCGACAAGGACGAGGTGCTCGTCGACATCGGCTACAAGTCGGAGGGCGTCATCCCGCTGTCGGAGCTGTCCATCCGGCGGTCGGTCAACCCGGCGGACGAGGTCTCGCTCGGCGACGAGATCGACGCGCTCGTGCTCACGAAGGAGGACGCCGAAGGGCGTCTGATCCTGTCGAAGAAGCGCGCGCGCTTCGAGATGGCCTGGAAGAAGATCGAGGAGGCCGCCGAGAGCGGCCAGCCCGTCGTCGGCAAGGTGATCGAGGTCGTCAAGGGCGGCCTGATCCTCGACCTGGGTGTGCGCGGCTTCCTGCCGGCGTCGCTCGTCGACATCCGCCGCGTCCAGGACCTCGACGAGTTCATGGCGCAGGAGCTCCGCTGCAAGGTGATCGAGCTCAACCGCTCGCGCAACAACGTCGTGCTCTCGCGCCGCGCCGTCCTCGAGGACGAGCGGAAGGAGATGCGGCAGGCGATCCTCGACCGGCTCAACCCGGGCGACGTCGTCGAGGGCCAGATCTCGAACATCGTCGACTTCGGCGCGTTCGTCGACCTCGACGGGATGGACGGCCTGATCCACATCTCGGAGCTCTCGTGGTCGCACGTCAACCACCCGAGCGAAGTGCTCGAGATCGGCCAGACGGTCGAGGTGAAGGTGCTCGACATCGACCGGGACCGGCAGCGGATCTCCCTCGGCCTCAAGCAGACGCAGAGCGATCCCTGGTCGCAGGTGCTCGAGAACTACCAGGAGGGCGACGTCGTGCACGGCCGCGTGACGAAGGTGGTCACGTTCGGCGCGTTCGTCGAGATCCTCCCGGGCGTCGAGGGCCTCGTCCACATCTCGGAGCTCGCACAGCACCACGTCGAGAATCCCCGCGAGGTCGTCTCGCAGGGCGACGACGTCAACGTCCTCATCCTCGAGATCGACGCCGAGCGCCGGCGCCTCTCGCTCTCGCTGAAGCGGGTCGAGGAGGGCATGCAGGTGCAGCCGCGGATCGGCGACGAGCCGACGACGCCCGAGCTCGGGCTCTCGGAGGAGGTCTTCGCGTCGTCCGCCACGGCGGAGGTCGCCGAGGAGGCGCTCGACGGGGCCGAGCCGGAGGCAGCGGCGGAGCCGGAGGCCGTCGCGGAGCCGGAGGCCGTCGCAGAGCCCGAGGCCGTCGCGGAGCTCGAGGCCGTCGCGGAGCCCGAGGCCGCTGCGGAGGCCGAGGCGGACGTCGAGGCGGAGCCGGAGCTCGCGCCGGACGTCGTCCGGGCCGACGACCCGTCGTAGCCGCGTGCGGCCGGTCTCGGTCGCGATCACCGGCGGGATCGGGGCCGGCAAGAGCGAGGCGCTGAAGGCGTTCGCGCGCCACGGCGCTGCGACGATCTCGAGCGACGAGATCGTCCACCGATTGCTGCGCGAGAACGAGGAGGTGAAGCACGCGATCGTCGAGCGCCTCGGCCGGATCGTGCTGCGCAAGGGCGAGATCGACCGCTCGCGCGTCGCCGCCATCGTCTTCCGCGACCCCGAGAAGCTCGCGTGGCTCGAGGGGCTCCTGCACCCGCTCGTCTCGGCCGAGTACCTCCGCTGGCGCGAGGCGCAGGACGCGCCGGTGACGGCGACCGAGGTGCCGCTCCTCTACGAGGCCGGCACGGCCGAGAACTTCGACGCCGTGGTCGTGGTGACGGCGCCGGACGACGCACGGCGCGCCCGGTCGGCCGTCGCGACCGCCGACCGCGAGGCGCGGCTGATCCCGGACGAGGAGAAGCTGCGCCGGGCGGATTTCTCGTACGTCAACGACGGCTCGCTCGACGAGCTCGACGCGTGGGTCGCGGGCGTCGTCGACGAGCTCTCGCAGTGCGTGCCGTGAGGCTGGTCGCGCTCGCCCTCGTGGTCGTGATCGGCGCCGCGGCCGCCGTCGTGACGACCGAGCCGACGTGGTACCTCCGCATGCGGTACCCGCTCGAGTACCCGGACATCGTCCGCGGCCATGCCGAGAACTACGGGCTCGACCCGGAGCTGCTGGCCGCCGTCATCTACACCGAGTCGAAGTTCGACGCCGACGCCCGCTCGGCGTCGGGCGCGATCGGCCTGATGCAGCTGCTGCCCGAGACGGCCCGCGGGATCGCGGTCCGCACCGGAGGCGGGCGGTTCCGGACCGACGACCTCTACGACCCCGAGATCAACGTTCGCTACGGGTCGTGGTACCTCCGCCACCTCCTGCAGAAGTACGACGGCGACCTGAGGAAGGCGCTCGCGGCCTACAACGGCGGGCAGGGGAACGTCGACCGCGGCATCCAGTACGCCGAGACGCGCCACTACGTCGAGCGCGTGCGCGAGCTCGAGGACGTCTACCGCCGCGCGTACGGCGACGAGCTCGGGCTCTGATCAGCCGTCGTCGGAGAACGTCTGGCCCTGCGGCGCGAGGCGGTTCCAGACGTTCTGGAGGATCCGCCGCATCGGCCAGAGCATCACCGAGCCGCCGAAGTCGAGCGCGCCGGCGGCGAACACGCGTGCGCCGGCCGCCGTCTCGT
>JBLNEO010000066.1:0-14166 GCA_050262775.1 Pseudomonadota bacterium
GTTCGTCGGCGCGCGAACGTCCGGCCGCCGCCGCGGCGCCTCCGACGCAGCGGCCGCGCGCGAAGCCGGTCGTGCGCCGGCAGACCGTGCGCCCGAAGGTGGCCCGTCCGACGGTGAGGCCCACGCCCAAGCCCAAGGCGAAGCCGAAGCCGAAGTCACAGGCGCCGCGCCGGGGCTCGGGCGCCGCGCCCGCCGGCGCCAAGTCGGAGGGCGGCGGCAAGGGCGGCGGGCGCTCCTAGCCGCTACCCGCGCAAGATTCGCCGCGGCCCGGCGTCTGTCTGGGTGGACGTGCCCTCGTCCCCGCCCGGGGCCGTGCCGCCCGCCGGCCCCGGGTATCTCCGGCGCCCTCGTCGTTTACGGGCGCGCCGCGCCGGGGTAGCCTCGGCCGACGCGAACAAGGAGAGGCGGATGAGCATCGTCAACAGACGGAACGCGATGGTCGGGTGGGCGGTCTGGTCGATCGGGAAGCGGCTCGCCAAGCACAAGGCGAGGGCGGCCGTGCCGACGGTCGACAGCGAGACGAGACGGCCGAACCGGTCGGCGCTGCTCCTCGCCGCCCTCGCCGCCTTCGGCGGGGCGTTGCTCTTCTGGCGCCGCCGCGACGCGGGCGACGCCGGCGACACGGGCGACGGCGGCGAGCCGGTCGGATAGGCTCGCCGCCCATGGGCGGCGAGGGCATCCACGGGCTCTTCCGGCCCGCGCTCGACGAGCTCCAGCCGTACGAGCCGGGGAAGCCGGTCGAAGAGGTGCAGCGCGAGCTCGGGCTCGCGCGCGTGATCAAGCTGGCCTCGAACGAGGGACCGTTCGGCCCCTTCCCGGCGGCGCTCGACGCCGGCGCGGCCGTCGCCGGCGAGCTCAACCGGTATCCCGACGGCGGCGCCTACCGGCTCCGGACCGCGCTCGCGGAGCGTCACGACGTCCCGTTCGAGCAGGTGGCGCTCGGCGCCGGCGCCGACGGCGTCATCGACACGATCACGCAGGCGACCCTCGATCCCGGCGACGAGCTCGTCACCGGCTGGCCCTCGTTCCCGAGCTACGCGATCTACGCGAGGCGGCTCGGCGCCGCCGTCCGGCTCGTTCCGCTCCGCGACCGTCGCTACGACCTCGACGCGCTGGCCGACGCCGTGAGCACGCGCACGAAGCTCGTCTGCATCGCGCACCCCAACAACCCGACCGGCACGTCCAACGGACGCGCCGACGTCCTCCGGCTCCTCGACCGCATGCCGCCGGACGTGCTCGTCGTGCTCGACCAGGCGTACTTCGAGTACGTGACGGATCCCGACTACGTCGACGGCGTCGAGGAGCTCGTGAAGGCCGGCCGGCGCGTGCTCGTGCTACGCACGTTCTCGAAGATCTACGGCCTCGCGGGCCTGCGGATCGGCTACGGCATCGGACCGCCGGACGTCGTCGCCGCGATCGCGAAGGTGCGCCGTCCGTTCGACCTCTCGACGCCCGCGCAGGCGATGGCGCTCGCGAGCCTCGACGGCGCGGACGAGGTCGCGCGGCGGAGACGCCTGAACGAGGAGGGCCGCGGTGCGGTCGAGGAGGCGCTGCGCGGCGCCGGGCTCGACGTCGCCGGCCCCGCCGTCGCCAACTTCGTCTACGCGGACGTCGGCGAGGACGCCCGTCCGCTGTTCGAGGCGCTCCTGCGACTCGGCGTGATCGTCCGGCCGCTCCACGGCTTCGGCGCTCCGGGTGCCATTCGCGTCAGCGTCGGCACCCCGGAGGAGACCGCGGTCTTCGCGGAGGCGCTCGTGCAGGCGCGCGCCGCCGCGGCGTCGTGACGGGACCGCTCGGCCTCGTCCGCAGGGCGCCGGGGTTCCGCCTCCTCTTCCTCGCGACGCTCGGCTCGGGCCTCGGGACGATGCTCGCCGTCATCGCGCTGACGGTCGACGTCTACGAGCGGACCGGCTCGGGCGCGTGGGTGAGCGCGCTGCTCATCGCCGACTTCCTGCCCACGATCGCGATCGGGCTGCTCCTCGGGCCGCTCGTCGACCGCCTCTCGCGGCGGCGGCTGATGATCGCGTCCGACCTCGTCCGCTTCGGCGCGTTCGTCGCGCTCCCGTTCGCCCCGGACGCGACGACGATCGTCGTCCTCGCGCTCGTCGTCGGCTTCGCCAACGGCTTCTTCCGCCCGGCCGCCTACGCGGGGATGCCGAACCTCGTCGACGAACGCGACCTCCCGCGTGCCAACTCGCTGTTCCAGGCGACGGACAACCTCACGTGGCTGCTCGGCCCGCTGCTCGGCGGAGCGCTGCTCGCCGCCTACGGCCCCGACGTGCCGTACCTCGTCAACGCCGCGACGTTCGCCGTCTCGGCCCTGCTCGTGAGCCGGATCCCGGCGCGTCTCCTCGCGTCGGAGCAGCCGCTGTCGCGCGGGCACTGGCACGACCTCGCGGAGGGGTTCCGCACCGTCCTCCGGTCGCGCGCGCTCCTCACCGTGCTCGTCGCGTGGACGATCGTCATGGCGGGGAACGCGGCGGTGAACGTCGCCGAGGTCTTCCTCGTCCGCGACGTCTTCGACGCCGGCAACCTCGCGCTCGGCGTGATGATGGGCGGCGCCGGCGCCGGGCTCGTGCTCGGCAGCCTCGTCGCCGGACCGCTGCTCGAACGCCTCCCCGTCGGGCCCGTCTACGGCGCCTCGATCGCGACGATGGCCGCGGGGTTCGGCGTCGCCGCGTTCGCACCGGGCGTGTGGGTCGCCCTCCCGTGCGTGGTCGTCTCCGGCATGGGGAACGGGGCGGCGAGCGTCTGCAACCCGCTGCTCGTGCAGACGGGTGCGCCCGACCGGCTCCGCGGGCGCGCCTTCACGGTCGTGATGAGCGTCAACTTCGCCGTGCTCGGCGCGTCGATGGCCGTCGCGGGGCCGCTCACCGACGCGTACGGCGCCCGCGCCCTCTGGGGCGGGGCGGCGGCCGTCTTCGCCGTCGCGGCCGCGGTCGCGTGGGCGCTCGGCCGCGGGATCCCGACCCGTGACGTCGACGAGACCGCGGAGCCGATGCTCGTCACCGCAGCGGGTGTCCCGCTGGCGCAGGCGGAGGAGGAGGCGGCCCCCTAGACTCGCGCGGATGGCGGGGCGGAGGGAGTGGACGCGCGAGACGCTCCTGGCGGGTGTGCGCGGCGGCGACCGCCGCGCGCTCGCGCGGGCGATCACGCTCGTCGAGAACGGCGACCCGCTCGCGTACGAGCTCGTCCGTGAGATCTACCCCGAGACGGGCAGGGCGTACTCGATCGGGATCACCGGCCCGCCCGGCGTCGGCAAGTCGAGCCTCGTCTCGGCGCTCGTCCACCACGTGCGGGAGCTGGGACAGCGTGTCGGCGTCGTCTCCGTGGACCCGTCGAGCCCCTTCTCGAGGGGGGCGCTCCTCGGCGACCGCATCCGCCTCGCCGACCACTTCCTCGACCCCGAGGTCTTCATCCGCTCGATGGGGACGCGGGGCCACCTCGGGGGGCTGTCGGAGGCGGCGCTCCAGGCGATGCTCGTCCTCGACGCGGCGGGCAAGGACCTGCTGTTCCTCGAGACGGTCGGGGCCGGGCAGAGCGAGGTCGAGGTGATCGGCATCGCGGACACCGTGCTGCTCGTGCTGATGCCGGGCTCCGGCGACTCCGTCCAGGCCCTGAAGGCGGGGATCATGGAGATCCCGGACGTGATCGCGATCAACAAGATGGACCACCCGGCGGCGAAGACGATGCTGAACGACGTGCGGGCGATCCTCCGGCTCGGCCACGGCGAGTGGGACGTGCCGATCGTGCTGACGGACGCGCTGCGGGGCGAGGGCGTCGACACGCTGTGGAGCAGGATCGAGGCCCATCGCGCGTTCCTCGCCGAGGGCGGGCGGCTCGAGGAGCGGCGCCGGCGGAACCTCGCGGGCGAGGTGTTCGCCGTCGCCTCGGCGCGCGCGAACGCCCACGTCCGGCGTGCGGTCGCCGACGACCCGGAGCTCCGGCGCCTCCTCGACGCCGTGCAGTCGCGCGACCTCGACCCGCTGACCGCGGTTCGGGCGATCATGGAGGAGGTGTTCCACGTCACGTCCGATGAGCACGACCGCGCGGGCAGCGCCGACCCTGCGTGACGTCGAGGCGGCCCGCGAGCGGATCGCGGGGATCGCCCAGGTCACGCCGGTCTACCCGTCCGAGACGTTCTCGCGCCGCACGGGCCGCGCCGTCCTCCTGAAGGCCGAGAACCTCCAGCGCACCGGCGCGTTCAAGATCCGCGGCGCCGTCAACCGCATCGCGCTCCTCTCCGACGCCGAGCGCGCCGCCGGGGTCGTCGCGGCGAGCGCCGGGAACCACGGCCAGGCCGTCGCCTGGGCGGCCCGCGAGGTGGGTGTCCCGGCGACGGTGTACATGCCCGTCGACGCGCCGATGTCGAAGGTGGAGGCGACGAAGCACTACGGGGCCTCGGTCGAGCTCGGCGGCGCGTTCTTCGACGACGCGCTCGCCGCCGCGCTCGCGGCGGTGGAGCGAAGCGGGGCGACGTTCGTCCACGCCTTCGAGGACGGGCAGGTGATCGCGGGCCAGGGCACGATCGGGCTCGAGCTGCTCGACCAGGCGCCGCAGGCCGAGACGGTCGTGATCCCGATCGGCGGCGGCGGGCTGGCGGCGGGCATCGCGATCGCACTCCGCGCGCGGGCCCCGTCGCTCCGTCTCGTCGGGGTGCAGGCCTCCCTCTGCGCGCCGCTCGCGGGCGGCACCGTCCAGGGCGTCACGATCGCCGACGGTATCGCTGTCAAGGCGCCCGGGGAGCTGACGTCGGCGATCCTCCGCGAGCTCCTCGACGACGTCGTGACCGTCACCGACGAGGAGATTTCGGAGACGATCGTCCTCCTCGCCGAGCGCACGAAGCTCGTCGTCGAGGGCGCGGGCGCGGCGAGCGTCGCCGCCGTCCTCGCCGACCGCGTGGGCGGCAGCGGCCCCGTCGTCGCGCTCCTCTCGGGCGGCAACATCGACCCGACGCTGCTGATCGACGTGATGCGGCACGGGCTCACGCGCGCCGGCCGCTTCCTCGTCGTGCACACGCGCGTGCCCGATCGCCCCGGCGAGCTCGTGAAGCTCCTCTCGCTCCTCGCCGAGGATCGGGTCAACGTCGTCGAGATCGAGCACCTGCGCGAGGGCGTCGACATGGCGATCGGCGAGACGGGCATCGCCCTCACGCTCGCGACGAGGGACGAGGAGCATCGTCGCGCCGTCGTCGCCGCGATGGAGCGCTGGGGCTACGTCGTCGAGCGGCTGAGCTGAACCGCCCGACGCGTGCGGACGAGCACGACGAGCCGGGCGACGACGCTCGGCGCGCGGACCCGCCGGCGGGGGCGCTCGTCGCGCAGCTTCGGGCCGAGGTCGTAGCGGTAGTCGAGGTGGTGGGGCGAATGCAGCATGACCCCACGACGCGCCGCGACGACGCCGTCTTCCGTCACTGCGACAGCCACTCGGCGACGACCGCCCGGACACGGGGCTCCCGGACGAGACCCCAGTGGTCGAGGCCGGGAACGTGCAGCCCGTCCGCCGCGTAGCAGCGCACGACGCCGAGCCCGCGCTCCTCCGGGAACTCGTCGCCGTAGACGACCAGCGTGCGTGTCGGCAGGAGGGGCACCGATACGCCCCGCCGCCGCTCGGCGCGGGCGTACGCCGACTCCGGCCGCGACCGCACGCCCGGCGGGAAGTCGCCGTAGGCCTCCTCGGGGTCGTAGGTCCCCTCGTGCGGCACGACCGATTCGTCGAACGCGGCGGACTCGCCCGCCGGCGACGGCTCCAGCAGCACGAGCGCGTCGGGCGCCGCCCGTCGGGCGGCCATCATCGCGACGAGGCCGCCCATCGACCAGCCGAGCAGCGTGAACGGCCGCTCGAGGGCGTCGCACCCGCGCGTCGCGACCGCCTCGTAGTTGAGCATCGACGCCGCCGCGACGTTGAGCCCCGCCTGCAGGTCGAGGGCCTCGAGGTCGTGGCCGGGGAGCGCCCAGTCGTCGAAGATCCACGGGCCCGAGCCCGCGCCGTGCAGCGCTAGGACCCGCAGCGGCGGAAATGCGTCGTCGCGCCCTTCCACTCGACCATCCCGCCGCGGAGGACGGGGCGCGCGTCGACCCCGTGCGCGGCGAGGACGCTGGCGGCGACGGCGGCGCGCGGACCGCTCTCGCAGATCGTCACCACCGGCTTCCCGTCGCCGATCGAGTCGGCGAACGCGCCGACGAGACGGTAGGGGATGTTGCGGCTGCCCGGGATGTAGCCGTCGTCGCGCTCGTCGGCCTCGCGCACGTCGACGACCTCGACGGCGTCCTCGGCGAGCAGGCGCTCGAGCTCCTCGACCGTGACCGTCGGGAGGCGCTCGTCGGTCTCGGGCGCCTCGAGGCGGCCCGCGAGCTCGAGGAAGCCGACCGCGTGCAGCCGGCGCGCGGCGAGCGCGGCCTCCTCGGCCGACGCGGCGTGGAGCACGATCGGGCGGCCGGACGGGAGCACGAAGCCCGCCTTCGTGCCGAACGACGACCCGGACACCGGCACGTTGATCGCGCCCGGGACGTGGCCGTCGACGAAGTCGGCGGCGGGGCGGACGTCGAGCACGACCGCGTCCTCCGGCCGCGCCGCGAGCACGGCCAGCGGCGGCGGCGCGGCCACGAACGGCCCGCGGTTGAGCGCGACGATGCGCTCGACGTTCGGCGGACGCACGCCGGCCGTGCCGATCGAGGCGGCGACGAACTCCTCCTCCGCGTCGAGCTGCAGCATCGGGTTGAACCGGCGCTCGAAGCCGATCGTCGTCGACGCCTTCGAGCTCATCGCCCGGCCGCACATCGACCCGGCGACGTGCCCGGGGTAGACCTCGACCCCGTCGCCGAGCGCGACGAGCCGGTGCAGCGAGCCCCACAGGCCCTCGGCGCCCTCGCGTGCCTCGACGGCGAGGTCGGGGCGCGCCGCATCGCCGACGAACAGCGAGTCGCCGGTCAGCACGAGCCACGGCTCGTCCGCCCTCGTCGTGTCCGCGATCGCGAGCGCCGTGTGCTCGGGACGGTGCCCGGGCGTGTGGATTGCCGTGACGACCACGTCGCCGACCTCGACGCGCGCACCGTCGGCCAGCGGCTCGAACGGGTACTCCGGCGCCGCGATCGGGTTGATCCGGACCGGGACGCCGTGCTCGAGCGCGAGCCGGCCGTGGCCGGAGACGTGGTCCGCGTGCGTGTGCGTCTCGAGCGTGGCGACGATGCGTACGCCGCGCCGGTCCACCTCCGCGACGAGCGGCTCGATCGCCAGCGGCGGGTCGACGACGACGGCGACGCCGGCTTCCTCGTCGCCGACGAGGTACGAGGCACAGCCGAGGTCGTCGTCCAGAAACTGCGTGAACAGCACCGCGGTCCGGACGCTACCACCGAGCGTCGCCCCCGGTTCGCAAGTGGCGGCCTGTTAACTCTCCGCGAACCCCCGCCATGCATCGCTGTGCGAACCTGTGCGAATCCGCCGAAAACGGTGTCACCTGCAACGAGGAATCCGACGGTTGCCCTGTTTGGATCGCAGGATTCTCAGGCAGTATCGAGAGCCACGGGGGGCCACCGCCCAACCGGCCCGACCCCGCGAATCTCGGAAGGAAGGAAGGCAGATGAAGCTGAGCAAGGCCTGGCCCTGGCTGGCCGCTGTCCTGGCCGGACTCGCGCTCGTCGCCGCGGGGTGCGGCGGTAACGACGAGAGCTCCGGCGGCAGCACGAGCGGCGACACCGGCGGTGCCGCCGCCGCAAATCAGGTCATCACCGTCAACTGGGGGACGGAGCCGCCGTCGCTCGACCCCGGTCTCGCGACGGACACGACGTCCTCGAACATCCTCCTCAACATCATGGATCCGCTCATCACGCTCGACGAGAACCTGAATCCCGTCGATCACGCGGCGGCCTCGCACGAGGAGAGCGAGGACGGCAAGACGGTCACGTTCACGCTCCGTGACGACCTCAAGTGGACGAACGGTGACCCCGTCACCGCGCAGGACTTCGAGTGGTCGTGGAAGCGGACGATCTCGCCCGAACTCGGTGCGGACTACGCGTACCAGTTCTTCGGGATCGTCGGCGCGGCCGACTACAACGGGTGCGACGCGAAGAAGGACGACTGCAACGCGCTCAAGGACAAGGTCGGCATCAAGGCGCTCGACGACAAGACCCTCGAGGTCAAGCTGACGAGCCCGCAGCCCTGGTTCATCCAGCAGGTCGCGCACCACTCGTTCCTCGCCGTCCACCCGGCGACCGTCGAGAAGTACGGCGAGAAGTGGACCGAGGCCGCGAACATCGTCACGAACGGGCCGTTCAAGCTCGCCTCGTGGCAGCACAACTCGCGGATCGACCTGGTCAAGTGGGACGGCTGGCGCGACGCGAAGGACGTCACCCTCACCCGCGTCAACGGCCGCATGATCTCCGACGCCACGACCGCCCAGCAGGCGTTCGAGGCCGGCGAGCTCGACGTGAACAACCAGAGCCCGCCGACGGAGGAGATCCAGCGGATCAAGAGCGAGCCGTACTACCAGCAGTACCCGGGGCTCGGGACGTACACCTACGGGTTCAACGTCCAGAACATCCCCGACGTGAACCAGCGCCGGGCGATGTCGCTGGCGATCAACCGGCGCGAGATCATCGACAACATCGCGCAGGCCGACCAGCTCCCCGCCACGGGGTGGACGCCGAAGGGCATGCCGGGGTTCGACACGATCAACCCGAACTCGCCGTGGCTCCCGGAGAACGGCGACATCGAGCAGGCGAAGCAGCTGATGGCGAAGGTGCAGAACCCGAAGAAGGACGTCAACATCCTGCTCAACGACTCGCCGGGCCACCGTGAGATCGCGGTCGCGATCCAGTCCTACTGGAAGGAGCTCGGGATCAACTCCACGATCAAGCAGCAGGAGTGGGCCCAGTTCCTCGAGTTCATCGGCCCGCCGCCGGACAAGTCGGTCGACGTGTACCGCTACGGGTGGATCGGCGACTACGTCGACGCGATGAACTTCCTCGAGCTGTGGACGTGCGACTCGGGGAACAACTCGACGAACTACTGCGACAAGTCCTACGACGCGCTCGTCGACAAGGCACGGCAGACGCCGGACAACGACGCGCGGTACAAGATCTACGCGGAGCTCGAGCAGAAGCTCCTCGGTGAGAACGGTGCGGTTCCGTTCTCGCCGATCTACTGGTACACCTACATCGCCAGCGAGAGCCCGGCGGTGAAGGACACGTTCAACCAGAACCTCCTGACGCAGATCGACCTCACGAAGGTCGTCGTCAAGGAGTCGTAGGACCGAACGGGGACGGGTGGAGGCGCCGGCGGCGCCTCCACCCGTTCGGATTCGAGCGGAGCGGGTAGGAGAGAGCCGGTGACGAAGTTCATCCTCCGCAGGCTCGTGTGGACGATTCCCGTGATCCTGCTCGTCATCTTCCTCACGTTCGTGATGATGCGGCAGATCAAGGGCAACCCCTTCCGGACGAGCGAGCGCAACATCCCGGAGTCGATCCAGAAGAACCTGGAGCGGAAGTACGGCCTCGACAAGCCGTGGTACGTCCAGTACGTGACGTACGTCAAGAACGTCTTCACGTTCGACCTCGGGCCGTCGCTCGTCCAGCGGAACCGGACCGTGAACGACATCGTCAGCGAGGCGTTCCCGCGCTCGCTCCAGCTCGGGGCGTACGCGTTCCTCTTCGCCATCCTCTTCGGAATCCCCCTCGGGACGCTCGCGGCGCTGCGCGCCAACTCGTTCTGGGACTACACCGCGATGTTCTTCTCGAACGTCGGGTTCGCGGTGCCGAGCTTCCTGATCGCGACGCTCCTGATCTACTTCTTCGCGCTCCAGTGGGACGTCGGCGTGCCCACGAGCGGCTGGACGACCTGGCAGTCGAAGATCCTCCCGGTCGTCGCTCTCGGGCTCGGGCCGATGGCGTACTTCGCCCGCCTCGTGCGCGGCACGATGCTGGAGACGCTGCAGTCCGACTACATCCGCACCGCGCGCGCGAAGGGACTGCGCTGGCGGCGCGTCGTCGGTCTCCACGTGCTGCGGAACTCGCTCATCCCCGTGACCACGGCGGCCGGGCCGTTGCTCGGCTACCTGATCACGGGCTCCTTCGTGATCGAGCAGATCTTCGCGATCCCCGGGATCGGCCGGTTCTACGTCTCGTCGGTCACCGCGCGCGACTACTCCGTGGTGATGGGGCTGACGGTGCTGCTCTCGATCATCATCATCATGGCGAACATGGTCGTGGACATCCTCTACGGGTTCCTCGATCCGCGGACGCGGGACGCGAGGGCCTAGTGGCCGTCCGTCCCGGGGAAGAGGTCAGCCCCGCCGCGGTCCGCGAGCAGACCGGGGTCGCGGAGCCCGTTCCGCAGGTCGGCACGGCCGGTGCCCCGATCCGCCAGACGAGCCTGTGGCGCGACGCGTGGTTCCGGTACGTCCGCAACAAGGGCGCCGTCGCCGCCGGCGTCATCTTCGTGCTCGTCGTCCTCTACTGCCTCGTCTGGCCGTACATCTCGCCGTACGACCCGAACGCGATCAACTTCGCGGAGAAGGGGCAGACGCCGACCCTTGCGCATCCGTTCGGCACCGACACCTTCGGCCGCGACCTGTTCACGCGCACGGCGCTCGGCGGGCGTGTCTCGATCGGGATCGGCTTCGCCGCGACCTTCGTCATCCTCCTCATCGGCGTCGTCTACGGCTCGCTCTCGGGCTTCGTCGGCGGCCGGCTCGACAACGCGATGATGCGCTTCCTCGACGCGCTCTACGGGCTGCCCTACCTGCCGTTCGCGATCATCACGCTCGCGATCTTCGGCAACGCGACCTTCTGGACGATGGCGATCGCGCTCTCGATCGCGAGCTGGTTCACGACGGCGCGCATCGTCCGCGGGCAGATCATCACCCTGAAGGAGAACGACTACGTCCGCGCGGCGAAGGCCGTCGGCGCACGCTGGTACCGCGTGCTCAGCCGTCACCTGCTGCCGAACACGCTCGGCGTGCTCGTGATCGCGGTCTTCCTCGAGCTCCCCGGCGTCATCCTCGGCGAGGCGTTCCTCTCGTTCATCGGCCTCGGGATCTCGCCGCCCGACGCGTCGTGGGGCCAGATGGCCGAGGAGGGGCGCGAGGCGTACCGCGTCTACCCGCACATCATCGCGGTGCCGTCGATCGCGATCGCGACGCTCGTGCTCTGCGCGAACTTCATCGCCGACGGCCTCCGCGACGCGCTCGACCCGCGCACGAGGGAGACCGGCTAGCCGTGGCCCTCCTCGACGTCCGCGACCTGCGGACCCACTTCTTCACGCGCGACGGCGTCGTCCGCGCCGTGGACGGCGTCTCGTTCTCCGTCGACAAGGGGCAGACGCTCGGGATCGTAGGCGAGTCCGGCTGCGGGAAGTCGGTGACCGCGCTCTCGATCATGGGGCTGATCCCGAAGCCGCCGGCGAAGATCGTCTCCGGCGAGGTCGTGTTCGAGGGCCGCGACCTGGTGCCGCTGAGCGAGCGCGAGCTCGAGGACGTCCGCGGGCGCGAGATCGCGATGATCTTCCAGGACCCGATGACGTCCCTGAACCCGACGCTGAAGATCGGGACGCAGATCACCGAGGTCCTCCGGCGCCACCTCGACGTCGACCGGGCGGCGGCACGGAAGCGCGCCGTCGAGCTCCTCGAGGAGGTGCGGATCCCGAAGGCGGCGCAGCGCCTCGACGACTACCCGCACCGGTTCTCCGGCGGGATGCGCCAGCGCGTGATGATCGCGATCGCGCTCGCGTGCAAGCCGAAGCTGCTGATCGCCGACGAGCCGACGACCGCGCTCGACGTGACGGTGCAGGCGCAGATCCTCGACCTGATGGAGGACCTCCGCCAGCGGCACGACATGGCCGTGATCATCATCACGCACGACATGGGCGTGGTCGCGGAGGTCGCCGACGACATCATCGTCATGTACGCCGGCCAGTTCGTCGAGGAGGCGACGACGCTCGACCTGTTCGACCGGCCCGAGCATCCGTACACCGAGGCGCTCCTCGGCGCGCTGCCGCAGATCGAGGGCGAGGGGATCCGCCGCGGGCGCCTGACGGCGATCCCGGGCCGGCCGCCCGACCTGATCGCGCCGCCGCCGGCGTGCCGGTTCGCGCCGCGCTGCCCCTACGCGAACCGGAACGACTCGTGCGCCGTCGAGATGCCCGAGCTCCGGGAGGTGCGTCCGGGCCACTGGGTGCGCTCGGCCCATCCCGCCTGTGAGCGCGCCGGGTCGCGCGAGCCCGTGGGGGCCGTGACGTGAGCACGAACGGCGACCGGCCGATCCTCGAGGTCACCGGGCTCAAGAAGTACTTCCCGATCAAGGAGGGCCTGCTCATCGACCGCACCGTCGACTACGTGCGGGCCGTCGACGACGTGTCGTTCTCGATCCAGGAGGGCGAGACGCTCGGCCTCGTCGGCGAGTCCGGCTCCGGGAAGTCGACGACGGGCTACTGCATCCTGCGGCTGCTCGAGCCGACCGAGGGCTCGATCCGGTTCGAGGGCCGCGAGCTGATCACGCTCGGGCGGGAGGACCTGCGCAAGGTGCGGCGCGAGATGCAGATCGTCTTCCAGGACCCGTACGCGTCGCTCGACCCGCGGATGACGGTCGGAGACATCGTCGCGGAGCCGCTCGTGGTGCACGGGATCGGCACGCGCCGCGACCGCCGCGCCCGGGTGCGCGAGCTGCTCGACGTCGTCGGCTTCGACCCGACGTTCGTCAACCGGTACCCGCACGAGTTCTCCGGCGGCCAGCGGCAGCGCATCGGGATCGCGCGTGCGCTCGCCCTCAACCCGAAGCTGATCGTCTGTGACGAGCCCGTGTCCGCGCTCGACGTCTCGATCCAGGCGCAGATCCTCAACCTGCTGAAGGACCTCCAGGACGAGTTCGGCCTCACGTACCTCTTCATCGCGCACGACCTCGCCGTCGTCCGGGCGATGAGCGACCGCATCGCCGTGATGAACCGCGGCGCGCTCGTCGAGCTCGGGCCGGCCGAGGAGGTCTACACCCAGCCGAAGGAGGAGTACACGAAGGCGCTCGTCGCGGCGGTGCCGATCCCCGATCCGCGGAAGATGCAGGAGCGGAAGGTGGAGCGGCGCAAGCACCGGCACGCGCTCGGCGAGCAGGAAGCGATGGTCGAGGCGCCCGACGTCGCGATCGAGCGCGTCGTCTAGCGGAGGCGGTCGTGCCGAGGCGTGCGCTCGCCGCCTGGCTGGCGCTCCTGGTCGCCGCCGTGCTCGGGCTCGCGATCGGCGTCGCCGCGCACGGCGACGACGAGGCGGAGGCGGCGCCGTGGACGCGCGTCGCGTCGATGTCGCAGCGGCGCAGCTACATCGCGGCGGCGCGGCTCGACGGGCAGATCTACACGGCCGGCGGGATGGTGGGGGAGACGGGTCGGCCGCTCGCGCTCGTCTCGCGCTACGCCGCTCGCGCCGACCGGTGGGAGGTCCTGCGACGGCTCCCGGAGGCGACACGGGCCGCCGCCGGCGCCGCGCTCGGCGGGCGGTTCTACGTGATCGGCGGCACCACGGCGGACGGCAACACGGGCGCGGTGTGGGCCTTCGACCCGGCGACCGGCGCGTGGACGAGCCGGGCGCCGCTGCCGGAGCCGCGGTTCAACCATGCCGCGGTCGCGCTCGGCGGGCGCATCTGGGTGCTCGGCGGCTACGCCGCGCTCGAGGAACGGCGCGACGTCTTCGTCTACGACCCGCGCACCGACCGGTGGCAGGCGGGGCCGGCGCTGCCGCGGCCGATGCACGCGTTCGGCGCCGTGGCGTTCCGCGGCGAGCTCTGGGTGATCGGGGGCCGCCGCGGCGAGGAGCTCCTGCGCGAGGTCTGGATCCTGAACCCGCGCACGGGACGCTGGCGTGCCGGCCCGCCGCTGCCGAAGCCGATGGAGCTGCTCGGCGCCACCGTCGCCGGCGACGAGATCCACGTCCTGTGGGAGAGCACGTACCAGGTGTACGACGCGCGGACGGGACGCTGGCGCCAGGGCCCGCCGCCGACGGTGACGCGCCACGCACTGCAGCTCTTCCGCCTCGGCGGCGGGCTCTACGCGGTCGGCGGGTGCACGACCGCGCTCCACGACTCGCCCGTCGTGGAGTACCGCCCGCTCGGCTAGAGCCCGAGGTGCCGCGCGACCACCATGCGCTGAACGGCTGCGCACGCCGGTGCCAGGCTGAAGCCAGGCACCGGA
>JBLNEO010000067.1:0-17746 GCA_050262775.1 Pseudomonadota bacterium
GGTCGGCCGCCATGCCGGCGCAGTCGCCGACGTTGTCGCCGACGTTGTCGGCGATCACGGCCGGGTTGCGCGGGTCGTCCTCGGGGATGCCCGCCTCGATCTTCCCGACGAGGTCGGCGCCGACGTCGGCGGCCTTCGTGTAGATGCCGCCGCCGAGACGGGCGAACACGGAGATGAGCGAGCCGCCGAAGGCGAGGCCGATCAGGTCGTCGATCGCGTCGTCCTGCTTCACGTCGAAGACCTCCGTGAGCAGCCCGTAGTAGCCGGCGACGCCGAGGAGCCCGAGCCCGACCACGAGCAGGCCGGTCACCGAGCCGGCGCGGAACGCGACGTTGAGCGCCGGCGTGACGCCTTGCTTGGCCGCCTCGGCCGTGCGGACGTTCGAGCGGACCGCGACGTTCATGCCGATGAAGCCGGCCGACGCGGAGAGCGTGGCGCCGACGAGGAAGCCGATCGCCGTCCCCCAGCCGAGCTGGTCGTACAGCCCGATCAGGAGGAACGGGGCGATCGAGACGAGCGCGATCGTCTGGTACTGGCGCTTCAGGTAGGCGCCTGCGCCCTCCTGGATCGCGCGCGCGATCTCCTGCATGCGCTCGCTCCCGGCGGGCTGCTTGAGCAGCCACCACGTGAAGTACAGCCCGAGTGCGATGCCGACGCCCGCGCAGAGGAGGGCGAAGAGCACCGCGTGGTCGTTGAAGAAGTCCATACCCCCGCTCCTGTCACAAAGTCAGCGCCGGGACACCCCGGCGCGCGCGTGTTTCTACCACACGTGTCGGCGGTGCAGCGTCACAAAGCCGCCGCTACCCCTCCTCGTCCGCGCGCGGGTCGGGATCGCCCTTCGGCTGCCCCGCGACCTGCGCGTAGACGAGCTGGAGGTTCGCGACCGTCGAGTGGAGGTCGCGCGCGACCTCCTCGCTCAGCGTCTCGTCGACGAGCGGGAGCAGCGCGCGCAGCGCCTCGATCGCCCGGCGGGCCTCCCCGAGGTCGCGCGTCGGCTCGTCGAGCTTCGCGAACGCGAGCTGCGCGAACGTGAACGTGGTCGACTGCAGGAGGTCGGCGACCTTCATCGCGCGGATCGCCTCCACGACCTCCTCGATGCTCGGATCCTGCGTCACCGCACCGCCTCCCCCGCGAGCGCCTCCTCCGCGAAGACCTCGCGGATCGACCCGCCCTCCGCGTGCAGGGCGATCTGCCGTTCCGCGGCGTTCGCCGACGGCACCGCGAGGTACGGCGCCGCACCCGTCTCCTCGGCGACGGGCAGCACCCACTCGACGAGCTCCTCGACCGCGGCGCGTGCCGGCCGCACGCGACGCGGCGAGCGCAGGTCGATCAGGTCGCCGCCGAGGCCCCACCGCGTGGCGCGCCAGAGGTTCTCCTCGACGAGCCGGTTCGGCGGCAGCGGCAGCTCCTCTCCCTCGTCGAGCGCACGCGCGATCCGGCACGTGAGCGCGTAGGCGAGCGCGGCGAGCGCCCGCGCCTCTGTCAGGTCCGGCTGCCCGTCGCAGATCCGGATCTCGACCGTCGGGAACGCGAGGTGGGCGCGGACGCTCCACCAGAGCTGCGTGTGCTCCGTGATCGAGCCCGTCTCGTAGAGGAGGCGGACGTAGCGCTCCCAGGGGTCCCAGCCGCCGTAGACGTCCGGGATCCCGCAGCGCGGGAACATGCGGGTGAAGATCTCGGTGCGCGCCGAGTGGAGGCCCGTGTGGACGCCCTCGACGAACGGCGAGCTCGCCGAGAGCGCGAGCAGGTCCGGCAGGAACGCGCGCACGGCGTCGCCGACGCGGACGGCCCGGTCGGCGCCGCGGATGCCGACGTGCACGTGGATCCCGAACGTGTTGTTGCGCCACACGACGTAGCGCAGGAGCTCGTCGTTCCGGCGGTAGTGCGGCGTGTCGATGATCCGCTGGTCCTTCCAGCTCGCCCACGGGTGCGTGCCGCTCGCGCCGAGGATCAGGCCGAGCTCGTCGGCGGCCCGGGCGAGCTGCCCGCGACGCTCACCCATTCGCGCCGCCGCCTCGCGGAAGTCCTCGCACCGGCCGGTCTTCACCTCGGCCTCCGACGCGATCAGCTCGCCGGCGAGATGTTCCTCGAGCGGCGTCCCCCGTACGAGCGCCTGCAGCTCCTCGAAGCGGTTGACGAGGTCGAGCGACTCCGGGTCGAGCAGCTGGAACTCCTCCTCGACCGCGACGGTGAAGTCGGTGCCCGCGTCGAACTCCTCGCGCGAGCGGCGCAGGAGGTCGTCGGTGGGAAGACGCTGCTCGTCGCCCATGGCGCGCCGATGCTACTGAAAGGGAAGCAACAGTCGCCGTGCGACGCCGGCCCAGCTCCAGCGCGCGACGACCGCACGCCGGGCCGCCTCGCCGAGGCGGCGGCGCTCCGCCTCCGGCAGCGTGACGAGGCGCTCGAGCTTCGCGCGCAGCTCCGCCACGTCGCCGGTCGCGAACGCCGCGAGCTCCCGGTGCTCGGGCGGGTACTCCTCCTCGAGCCCGGCGGCGATCTCGGCGAGGCCGGAGTGGCGCGCCACGAGCGGCGGCACGCCCGCCGCCGCGGCCTCCGCCGCCACCATGCCGAACGCCTCCGGGAAGATCGACGGGACGACGACCGCGTCGGCGAGCGGCACGAGGTGGACGAGATGCCGGTGCTCGAGCGCGCCGGTGAAGAGCGTGCGTGGCGGGGCGGCCGCCTCGAGCTCGGCGCGGTAGTCACCGAAGCCGACGATCACCGTCCGGACGTCGAGCCCGCGCAGCGCCTCGAGGAGGACGTGCACGCCCTTGTTGGAGAGCAGCTTCCCGAAGTAGACGACCGTCGGCCCGTCCCCGTCGAGGAACGCCGCCAGGCGCTCCGCGTTGCCTTCGTCGGGGTGCCGCTCGTCGGCGTTGCCCGGGTTCGGCGGGTCGCGCCGCGCCTCCTCGAGGAGGTCGGCGAGCGCCTCGTCGCGTCCCTGGGGCCTGAACTCGTCGACGTCGACCCCCGGCGGCACCTCCTGGACGCGCTCGACGTGGCCGACGACCTCCTCGAGCACCCGCCGGGTGTGGGTCGAGCCGACGAAGATCACCTCCGCGGCGGCGAGCGACTCCCGCCCCCACGCCGCGAGCTCTGGACGGCCCCGCATGGAGTACTCGAGCTCGGAGCCGTGCACCTTGACGGCGAGCCGGCCGCCGGCGGCGGCGCCGACGGGCGCCCCCATGAGCACGTGGTTCGCGAACACGAGGTCGGCGTCGCCGAGCGCGCGCAGCGCGGCGGCGTTCGCGTCGACGTAGCGCCGCTTCTCCTGTGCCGTCCACCCCTGCAGGAGCTTCGGACGCAGCCCCTCGTAGCGGTCGAGGACGAAGACGGGCAGGAGGCCGCCGGGGAGGTCGGGCCGAACGACACGCGCTCCGCCGAGGTCGAACCGCTCGGGGCGCGACTCCTGGCAGACGACGGTGACGTCGTGCCCTGCGCGCGCCCATTCGCGGACGAGCGCCTGCGTGTAGACGTTCGACCCGGTGCCGCTCAGGAGGTAGCCGTGCCAGACGTGGATGCGCACGGGCGGGGCGGAGCGCGTCGGCTAGGTCAGGTGGAAGTAGAGGGCGTGGAGCAGGTCGACGGCGGGGTTCGACGTGTGCACCGTCACCTCGGGCGGCACGTCGAGGAGCGCCTCCGAGTAGTTGAAGATGATCCTGACGCCCGCGCCGACGAGGTCGTCCGCCGCGGCCTGCGCGCCCTCGGCCGGGACGGCGAGCACGCCGACGACGATGTTCTTGTCCCGCACGAGCCGGCCGAGCTGGCCGTAGTCGCTCACCTGCACGCCGCCGATCGTGCGGCCGACCTTCTCGGGATCGGTGTCGAACACGGCGGCGATGTTGATCCCGTGCTCGGCGAAGATCGGGCTCGAGGCGATCGCCTGGCCGAGGCGGCCGGCGCCGACGAGCCCGATGTTGTGCTGGCCCTGCGTTCGCAGGATCCGGCGGATCTCCGCGAGCAGCGAGTCGATGTTGTAGCCGACCCCTCGCTTGCCGAACTTGCCGAAGCCCGAGAGGTCGCGGCGGATCTGCGTCGCGTTGATGTTGGTGTAGTCCGCGATCTCCTGCGAGGAGATGCGGTCCTTGCCCATCTTCTTCGCCTGCGTGAGCACCTGCAGGTACCGCGACAGGCGCGCCGCGACGCCGACCGTGAGACGTTCCGCCACTTCCGTTTCCCCTCTGCTCCCCGCTCGTTCGTGACTGTCGCGAGGAGTGTGCCAGTCCCGCATGGCTCCGCGCCCGGAGAAGTGACAAGGAGCGCGATTTCCCCCGACTTCGTGACACGCCCTCAGCGGGCGAGGCGCCGCCGCAGCGCGTCCGGCGGCAGGTGGTACACGAAGGCGCGCTCGCCGTCGATCTCGACGACCGGCAGCCACTCGCGGTGTCGTGCCTCGAGCACGGGATCCCCCGTGATGTCGACCTCCTCGAGCGTGAACGGCACCTCGGCGCGCGCCTCGTCGAGGACCGCCCGGGCGCGCTCGCAGAGGTGGCAGCCGCGGGCGGCGTAGAGGGTGACGCGAGGCGCTACGGGTAGAGCCCGCGGATCGTCGTCGCCTCGGCGACCCGCTCGACGGCGAGGCCGTAGGCGGCGAGGCGCATGCTCACGCCCTTCCGCTCGTACGTCGCCCACGTCTCCTCGAACGCGCGCGTGACGATGTCGTTCAGCTTCGCGTTCACCTCGGACTCCTTCCAGAAGTACTCCTGGAGCCCCTGCACCCACTCGAAGTAGGAGACGACGACGCCGCCGGCGTTCGCGAGCACGTCGGGGAGGACGAGGATCCCTTTGTCCTCGAGGATCTCGTCGGCCGCCGGCGTCGTGGGCCCGTTGGCGCCCTCGAGGACGATGGAGGCGCGGATCGAGGACGCGTTCCCGGCGTGGATCACCTGCTCGAGCGCGCAGGGGGCGAGGACGTCGCACTCGAGGCCGAGCAGGTCCTCGTTCGAGATCGCCTCGGCGCCGCGGAAGCCGGCGAGCGTGCCCGTCTCCTGCTTGTGCGCGAGCGCAGACGCGACGTCGATCCCGTCCGCCGCGTGCAGCGCGGCCGATGAGTCCGAGACGGCGATCACCTTCGCGCCGACGTCGGTGAGGAAGCGTGCGAGGTGGGAGCCGACGTTGCCGAAGCCCTGGATCGCGACCCGCAGGTCCTGCTCGCGCAGGTTCCGCTTCCGCAGCGCGCCGCGCAGCGCGTACAGCCCGCCCCGCGCCGTCGCCTCCTCGCGGCCGAGCGAGCCGCCGATCTCGAGCGGCTTGCCGGTGACGACGCCGAGCACGGAGTGGCCCTTGTTCATCGAGTACGTGTCGAAGATCCAGGCCATCACCTGCGCGTCGGTGCCGACGTCCGGCGCCGGAATGTCCCGCTCGGGCCCGATCTCGTTGATGATCTCGCTCGTGTAGCGGCGGGTCATCCGCTCGAGCTCCGTGCGCGAGAGCCGCTTCGGGTCGACGACCACGCCGCCCTTCGCGCCGCCGAACGGGATTCCCATCAGCGCGCACTTCCACGTCATCCACATCGCGAGCGACTTCACCTCGTCGAGCGTGACGTCCGGGTGGTACCGGATGCCGCCCTTCGACGGGCCGCGCGCGACGTTGTGGGTCACGCGGTACCCCTCGAACACGGTGACGCTGCCGTCGTCGAGGCGCGTCGGGATCGAGACAGCGACCGCCTTCTTGCAGCCCGAGAGGACGCGGACGAGATCGTCATTGATCGCGAACGCACGGCCGACCCGGCGGAGCTGCTCCTTCGCGAGGTCGTACGGGTTCTCGCGGAGGTGCGTGGGTGCGGGTGCCGCAGTGGCCATCGCTCGGTCGGATCCTAGCGCTGCTAGGTCACGTCGAACAGCAGCGAGCGCCTGGTCGGCGCTCCCCCGCCGGCCGGGAAGGCCGTGACGCGGACGCGGTAGCGGCCGGCGTCGAGCGCCTGCCCGCCGGGATCGCGCCCGGTGAGCGCGAATGCGAACCGGCCGGGGAGCACGTCGCGGAGCCGGCCGACGATCCCGATCAGCTTCCCGTCCTCCGTGAAGAGCTCGAGGTCGAGGCGCGCGACGGGGTGCACCTCGTCCGAGCCGCCGACGGTGCGGACGAGCCCCGCCCGGAGCGTGAGCACCGCCGGCTTCGTGTCCGACGGCGCGAACCGGCGCTGCGAGAGCTCGAGGCCGCCGACGAGCGGGAGGCGCCGGGGCGCGAAGGCGACGGCGAACGGGACGCGCAGCGCGCGGCCGCCGCGGGGGCGGAGGACGACGGCGCCCTCGGCCGCGGGGCCGCCGCCCGCCGGCTCGGCCACGAGCGCCTCGACGCGGAGGCGCGCGACCGCGCCGGGGCGGAGGCGGAGCCGCCTCGGCCGCACGGTCACGGCCGTGTCGGCCGCGGGGAAGCCCGTTCGCTCGACGGCGACGCCGACCGTCAGCGGACGCGACGAGAGGTTCCGGACCTCGATCGGGCGGCGCGAGCGCCAGTTCGGCCGGTCCGCGCGACCGAGCGCGAGCGTCGCGGGCGCCGCTGCGAGCTCGGCCGCCGTCGCCGCACCGAGGTCGAGCGCGCCGGCGCCCTGGCCCGTCAGGCCCGCGTCGGGAAGCGTGCGCGCGCTGCCGACCAGCACGGCCTTCAGCTCCGGCGCCCGCAGCTCGGGTCGCGCCTGCGCGAGCAGGGCGGCGGCCCCCGCCGTGATCGCGGCCGACGCGCTCGACCCGTTCACCGTGCCGTACGCCGGCGAGCCGTCCGCGTTCGCGCCGGGCTCGCTCGTCGGCACCGCCACGCCCGCCGCGACGAGCTCGGGCTTCACGCGGCCGTCGAACGCGAGGCCGTGGGAGGAGAACGCGGCGATCGTGCGTCCGGCCCCGGTCGGCGCCGAGGGGGCCGGCGCGAGCGCGACGCCGACGCTCCGTCCCGCCGCCATCGCCTCGGTGAGGCGCGCCGCGACGGCGTCCGAGATCCCGACGACGGGCACGGGGACGCGCTCGTCGACCCCGAGCGCGCCCGGGGGCAGCGGCGCGCCGCGCACGAGCACCGCCCGCGCGCCGGCGAGGGCCGCGGCGCGGACGACGCGCGCCGTGTCCCGGCCGCCCGGGACGAGGGCCGCACGGCCGGCGACGCGGCTGAACCCGCGCCGGTCGAAGTAGTCCGCGAGCTCGAGTGCCTCGGCCTGAGCGGCGGCGGCCGTGCCGGGCGCGGCGAGCCTCGGCGTGCCCACGGCGAGCGTCATCCGCTCGCGCGGCGGCACGGCGCCCCCCAGCGGGACGACGCGGTCGACGAGCACCTCGAGGCCCGTCCGGACGACGACGCGCACGCGCTGCTCGCGCGCCCGGAGGTCGGCGGCGCCGACGGTGAGGACGGCGGGCGCACCGCCGGGCCCTCCGACGCTCCCGAATCCGGGCCCCGCGGGGCCGTCGTTGCCGGCGGGCGCGACGACGAGCGTGTCGAGCTTCAGCGCGCCGGCCGACGCGCGCGCCGCCGGCCCGTCCGCGAAGGCCGCGTACGGCTCCGCGAGGCCGACGAGCGCGATGCGGGCGGCGTCGTGGGCGTCGCCGTCGCCGTTGGGGTCGACGGCGCGCTCGAGCCCTGCGATCACCTGGTCGGTGCGGCCGAAGACGGCCCAGTCGCCCTTCGCATCCTGCTGCCACCCGGCCACCCGGACCGGGAGCACCGACGCGCCGATCGCGACACCCGCAAGTCCCGACGGTCCGCCCGCGCCGACGAGGATGCCGGCGAGCTCCGTGCCGTGCCGCTCGAGCTCGCCCGTGCCGTCCGGCTTGGCGCCGGGGAGCGCCTCCTCGCTGCCGCCGACGACGTCGATCCCGCGCAGGATCCGCCCGCCGACGTACGGCTGCGCCGCGTCGACGCCCGTGTCGAGGAGCGCGATCGTGACGCCTCGGCCGTCGTACCCCGGGAGGCCGAGGTCGTCCGGCCGCGTCCCGGACCCGGGCCCGAACGCCCGGCGCGAGAGGACGTGGTCGGACACCGTCGCGGGGAACGCGGCGCGCACCGGGTACACGCCCTCGACCTCCTCCGCGCGCTCGAGCAGGGCGACCGTCCGCGGGTCGAGGAGCGCCGAGAACCCGTTCAGCACGCGCGTGTACTTGAACTCCGGCTGCATCTGCGCGCCCTGGACGGCCATCCGCGTGACGAAGAGGTTCTGCGCCGCGAGCGCCTCGCGCGTCCACCGCCGCTCCTGCCGGTCGCCCGCGACGCCGCCGGCCGCGGCGACCTTGTCGGCGAGCGACGGCAGGTCGAGCACGACGAGGAACCGCTGCCCGACCGACACCTCGGCCCGCTCGCCGCCGACGAGGCCGCTCCACTCGACCGCGGGTGCGTTGACGGCGCCGCCCGCGCCGCGCGTCTCCGCGAGCACGAGCGCGAGCGTCGCCGCGAGCGCGACGAGGCCGAGCCGGGCGATCCGGAGCGCGGGCGAGGCACTAGGCATGGGCGTCGAGGCCAAGATAGTCCGGGTACGGGACGGGCTTCACGTAGCGGGCGGCGGACGCGATCATCGCGGCGTTGTCCGTGCAGAGCGGCAGCGGCGCGAACGAGGCGTCGGGGAGTTCGGCTCGAAGCTCGGAGTTCGCGGCGACGCCGCCGACGACCGCGACGCGCTCGAGCCCCGTCCGCTCCTGCGCCGCGCGCAGGCGGCCGACGAGCGCACGGACGATCGCGCGCTGGTACGACGCGGCCAGATCGGCGGTGTCGAGTGTCCGGCCGTTGCGCACCGCGTACAGCAGCGCCGTCTTGAGGCCGGAGAAGGAGAAGTCGAGCCCCGGCACCCGCGCGACGGGAAACGGGTGTGCCTCGGGGTCGCCCTCGCGGGCGAGCCGGTCGATCGCGGCGCCGCCGGGGTAGCCGAGGCCGAGCAGGCGCGCGCCCTTGTCGAACGCCTCCCCGGCGGCGTCGTCGAGCGTCGACCCGAGCACGGTGAACGACCCGCGCCGACGGACGTCGAGCAGCATCGTGTGGCCGCCGCTCGCGAGCAGGCAGACGAACGGCGGCTCGAGCGGGTCGGGCTCCAGGTAGAGGGACGCGACGTGCCCGTGGAGGTGGTCGACCGGCACGAGCGGCAGACCGCGCGCCCACGCGAGCGCCTTGGCCGCGGACACGCCGACGAGCAGCGCGCCGATCAGGCCGGGTCGGTACGTCACGGCGACGCGGTCGACGTCGTCGAGGGTCGCACCGGCGTCTTCGAACGCGGCACGCGTCACCGGGATCACGTGCTCGAGGTGGTGACGCGACGCGACCTCGGGGACGACGCCGCCGAACCGCGCGTGCAGCTCCGCCTGGGAGGAGACGACGTTCGCGACGATCCGTCCGTCCTCGGTGACGAGCGCGGCCGCGGTCTCGTCGCACGAGGTCTCGAGGCCGAGGATCACGCGTCGGCCGGGGCCTCGGTGCCGGGGTCGCGCCACATGATCAGTGCGTCCTCCCGGTTGTCCGTGTAGTACCCGCGCCGGATCCCGCGCCCGCGGAAACCCATGCGCTCGTAGAGCTTGATCGCGCCCACGTTCGAGACGCGCACCTCGAGCGTGTAGCCACGCCGCCCGTCGCCTCCGGTGAGCTCGAGGAGGCGCTCGAGCAGCGCCGTCGCGATCCCCTTCCGGCGGTGGTCGGGAGACACCGCGATGTTCATCACGTGCCAGGCGTCGACGTACCGGGAGATGATCAGGTAGCCCGTCAGCTCGTCGGTCTCGGGATCGTACGCGCCGAGGCAGATCGACGACGGCTTCGCGAGCTCGCCCGCGAACATCGACCGCGACCACGGAGTCGGGTACGAGGCGCGCTCGATCGTCTCGATCGCCGGCAGGTCGCGAAGCCCGAGCCGGCGGAAGGCGACGCGAGAGGGGGCCTTCACGCCGTTGCCGTCCTCTCGGCGTCGGGGACGCGCAGGTACAGCGGCTCGACCGCCTCGGCGGGGCCGAAGTGCCGCGCGAGCGCCGCGTGGTGGCGTGCCCACGGGACGTGCACCGGGTCGTCGTCGGGGGGCACGTCCGCCCCGCGCGCCTCGAGCAGCCCGCGGTAGCGCCGCGCGCCGTCGCCGACCGCGAGCGTCCCCGGCTCCAGCTCGAGCGCCTCCGGCGCCAGCACGGCCGGCTCGCCGCCGACGAGCGTGAAGACCTCCCGGCGGCGCGCGTCGATCACCGGCAACGCGCCCGGTGCGTTCGCCGCGAGCGCGTGCAGCGTCGACACGCCGGCCACGGGAAGCTCGCACGCGAACGCGAGCGCCCGCGCCGTCGCGAGCCCCATCCGCAGGCCGGTGAAGCTCCCCGGGCCGACGCCGACCGCGAGGGCGTCGATGTCACGGTCGTGGACACCGCCCTGGCGGAGCAGCGCGTCGCAGTCCTCGAGCACCGTGACGGCGCGCGACCGCCGCTCGCCGAGCACCTCGCCGTCGAGGACGAGGGCGCTCGTCGCGTCGCCCGTCGCCGTGTCGAACGCCAGGATCAGCACGACCCGTACGCCTGCCTCAGGAGCGTCTCCTCCGCCTCGATCTCGATCATTCGTCCGCCCGCTCCATCGTGCCGCATGCGGACCCGCGCGCGCGGGGACGGCAAGTCGTCGCCCGCCGCCTCGGGCCACTCGACGAAGACGACCGCGTCGTCGAAGTACGGCTCGAGGTCGCCCCACTCGGCCGCGGAGACGCCCGCGAAGCGGTAGAGGTCGAGGTGGGAGACCGGGACGTCGCCGTCGTACCGATGGCCGATCGTGAACGTGGGGCTCGTGACGCGGTCGTGGACGCCGAGCGCATGCGCCGCGCCGCGGACGAAGGTCGTCTTGCCGGAGCCGAGCTCGCCGGAGACGGCCACGACGTCCCCGACGGCCAGCACGCCCGCGAGCCGGGCCGCGAGGGCCTCGGTCTCCTCCGCCGTCGTCGTGTGGAAGGTCACGGCTGCAGACTAGGGTCTCGCCCGTGGAGCGCTGGAACGGGATCCGACTCGCTGGGCGGCGGGTGGCGCTCGAGCCGCTGGCCGACGCGCACGAGGAGGGGCTGTGGGAGGCGTCGCGCGCGCCGGAGACGTGGCGGTGGTTGTCGATACCACAGCCGGCGACGCGCGCGGCGCTGCGGGCGTACGTGGACGAGGCGCTCGAGGCGGCGGCCGCCGGGCTGGAGATCCCGTTCGCGACCCTCCTCGACGGGCGCGTCGTCGGCTCGACGCGGTACCTCGCGCTCGCGCCGGAGCACCGGCGTCTCGAGATCGGCTGGACGTGGCTCCACCCGTCTGTGTGGCGGAGCGGCGTCAACGTCGAGGCGAAGCTGCTGCAGCTCGAGGACGCGTTCGGACGGCTCGGGTGCCGTCGCGTCGAGCTGAAGACGGATGCGTGCAACGAGCGGTCGCGCGCGGCGATGGAGGCCCTGCCCGCCGTCTTCGAAGGCGTCTTCCGCAAGCACATGCTCGTCCGCGGCGGCGAGAACCGCGACTCGGCCTGGTACGCGATCGTCGACGACGACTGGCCCGCCGTCCGCGCAAACCTCGAACGTCGCCTCGGGGCCTGAACACCGGGGACTGTCCCTGGTTGCCGGCGCGTCGAGCCGTGTCGGGTGAGCCGAAAGCGTGACCGTTCGTCCACCGCGGCCGCGGCGGCGCCAGGATCCGCCACCATCGAGACGATGACGGCCGCCGGCGCGGCGGATCGCGCCCGACGCCGTGCCGAGCCCCTGAGAAATCCGCTAGAAGAGGCCGAGCTGGACCGCGTCCGCCTCCCGCACGACAGCGGGCGCCGAGGCGGGCGGCGCGGCCGGCGAACCGGGTCGGGCGGCCGTCGTGGGTGCCGTCGGCGTCGCGGCGAGCAGCGACGGGATCCGGGCGAAGTCGGCCTCGAGCACCTTCAGCATCGCGGGCGTGTAGAGCGCCGCGGCCGGGTGGTAGAGCGGGTAGAGCGTGACGACGTTGCCGCCGAGCGTCGCGGTTTGCTCCTGGCCGTGCACGCGTGTGATCCCGTGCGGCTTGCCCGAGAGCAACTTGGTGGCGAAGTTCCCGAGCGTCGCGACGAGCGTCGGGCGGATCGCCTCGATCTGCCGGAACAGGTGCGTCTCGCACGCCTCGATCTCGTCGGGCTGCGGGTCGCGGTTCCCCGGCGGTCGGCACTTGAGCACGTTCGCGACGTAGACGTCGCCGCGGGTCAATCCGATCCCCGCCAGCAGCGTGTCCAGCAGCTTTCCCGCCTGCCCCACGAACGGGACGCCCTGCTGGTCCTCGTGGAACCCCGGCGCCTCTCCCACGAACATCAGCTCGGCATCCGGGTGCCCGGAGCCGAACACGACCTGCGTGCGACCCGCGGCGAGGCGACAGCGCTCACAGGCCGATACGGCCTCATCGAGCGCCCGGAGTTCGGCGGCGCGGGACACGGCGTCCACGGCGGAGGAGTCTAGGCCCGAGGGCGGACGACCCTCAGTGGCCGCAGCCGCAGGAGCCGCCGCAGCATCCGCCTCCGCCACCGAAGCTCGGCGACGAGGCGGCGCCGTGGGCGGCGAAGACGGACACCTGCCGCCGGACATGCGACGCCCCGCAGTCGGGGCACGCCGTCGCCTCCTCGCCCATCCGGACGAGCTCCTCGAAGTGCGACTCGCACTCCATGCACACGTACTCGTAGATCGGCACGACGTGGACGCTACCACGCGCACGGCGCAGAATCGCGACGTGTCCGAGGTGCCCTACCCCGCCGCGAAGCAGGCGCTCGACAAGGCGGTCGCGCTCGCGCTCCTCGTCGCGGCCGCGCCCGTCCTCGTCGCCGCCGTCGCGCTCAACCTGGTCGGCGCCGTGCGCGATCGGCGCGACCGTGGGCCGCTCCTCTACCGCGAGCGCCGGATCTCGGCGGGCCGCGAGTTCGACCTCCTGAAGCTCCGGACGCTCCGTCGCGATGCGCTCGCCCGCGTGCGGGCCGAAGGCTCGTACGCACGCCTCGCCGAGGCCGACGAGACGAACCTGACCTGGGCCGGCCGGATCCTCAAGCGCTGGTACCTCGACGAGCTCCCGCAGCTCCTCAACGTCCTCGCGGGCGAGATGAGCCTCGTCGGCCCGCGCCCCTGGCCCCTGTCGATGGTCGCCGAGCAGCGCGCACGCGGACTCGACTACCGCGACCGTGTCGTCGCCGGCTGGACGGGGCCTGCGCAGATCCGCAAGGACCGCGCCGAGGCGGTGCGCGGGGCCGACCTCGACCTCGCCTACGCCGAGGCCGTGCGCACGCTCCCGCCCCTCCGGCTCCTCGCGACCGACGTGCGCATCCTGGCGGAGACGGTGCGCCTGCTCGCCCGCGGCCAGGGCCTGCGCTTCTAGCGGGCGGGTACACTCCGCCGTGCCCGGTATCCGCACGGAACTGGAGCAGACGTGATCGAGACCATCCAGGTGATCGGCGCCGGCCGCGTCGGGTCGGCCGTGTCCTCCCGCCTGCGCGAGCGCGGCCTGTCGCTCGCCGACGAGGGGGCCGACCTCGTGCTGCTCTGCGTACCAGACCGGGCGATCGCGGAGCTCGCGCCTGCGATCCCGGAGGGCCCGTGGGTCGCGCACGTGAGCGGCGCGACAGCGCTCACGGCGCTCGCGCCGCACGTCCGCCGGTTCTCGGTCCATCCGCTGCAGACGTTCACACGCGCGCGCGGGCCGGAGCAGCTGGACGGCGCGTGGGCGGCCGTGACCGCCGAGACGCAGGACGCGGCCGAGGCCGGGTTCTGGCTCGCGGAGACGCTCGGGCTGCGGCCGTTCCCGCTCGACGACGGCGCCCGTCCGCTCTACCACGCCGGCGCGGCGATCGCCTCCAACTACCTCGTCGCGCTGCGCCGTGCCGCCGGTCGGCTGCTCGAGGAGGCCGGCGCGCCGCCCGAGGCGCTCGACCCGCTGATGCTCCGCACGATCGAGAACGGGTTCGAGCTGACGGGGCCGATCGCGCGGGGCGACTGGGAGACGGTCGAACGGCACCGCGACGCGATCCGCGCCGCCGCGCCCGAGCTCGAGCCGATGTACGACGCGCTCGCGGAGGTGACGGCGGCGTGCGTGTAGCGCGGACGGCGGCGGAGCTGCGCGACGCGCTCGCCGGTGCGACCGACGTCGGGCTCGTGCCGACGATGGGCGCCTTCCACGGCGGCCACCTCGCGCTGTTCCGCGCGGCACGCGCGGAATCCGACGTGGTGGTGGTCTCGCTCTTCGTCAACCCCGCGCAGTTCGACGACGCCGCCGATCTCGCCGCGTACCCCCGGGACGCGGCGCGCGACGAGGCCGTGGCCGCCGACGCGGGCGTCGACGTCCTCTTCGCGCCCGCGGCCGAGGAGCTGTATCCGCCGGGCTTCCAGACGTGGGTCGAGGTCGAGGAGCTCGGCCGCCGGCTGGAGGGAGCGGTCCGCCCCGGGCACTTCCGCGGCGTCGCGACGATCTGCTTGAAGCTCTTCCACCTCGTGCGGCCCCGCCGCGCGTACTTCGGCCAGAAGGACGCGCAGCAGGTCGCGGTCGTGAAGCGGATGGTGCACGACCTCGACCTCGCACACGAGCTCGAGATCCGCGTCGTCCCCACCGTTCGCGACCCGGACGGGCTCGCGCTCTCGTCGCGGAACGCCCGGCTCAGCGCGGAGGACCGCCGCGCCGCGCTCGCCCTCCCGCGCGCGCTCGCGACGCGCGACCCGGCGCGCGCCCGCGAGCTCCTCGACGGCCTCGACGTCGACTACCTCGAGGTCGCGCCGTTCGACCCGCCCGTCCTCGCCGCCGCCGTCCGCGTCGGCGGCGTCCGCCTGATCGACAACGTCCCCCTGGAAGGAGGCGACGGATGACCACCCGCCCTCGCACGCCCGCGCCCGGCACGCCCGCGCCCGGGAAGCTCGCGCTCCCGGAGCTGCTCGCGATGAAGCAGCGCGGCGACCGCATCACGATGGTGACCGCGTACGACGCGCCGAGCGGCCGCCTCGCAGACGACGCCGGCGTCGAGCTCATCCTCGTCGGCGACTCGGCGGCGATGACCGTCCTCGGCCACGACTCGACCGTCCCGGCGACGGTCGACGAGATGCTCGTGCTGACGCGGGCCGTCACGCGCGGCGCGCGCCGGCCGCTCGTCGTGGCCGACATGCCGTTCGGCTCGTTCCAGGTCTCCGACGAGAAGGCGCTCGAGCACGCGATCCGGTTCGTGAAGGAGGCGGGCGCCGACGCGGTGAAGCTCGAGGGCGCGGGGCCGATGCTCTCGCGCGTGCGCGCGCTCGTCGGTGCCGGGATCCCCGTGATGGGCCACATCGGACTGACGCCCCAGTCGGCGACGATGCTCGGCGGCTTCAAGGCACAGGGCCGGACGGCCGAGAAGGCTCGGCAGCTGGTCGAGGATGCGCTCGCGCTCGAGGCGGCCGGCTGCTTCGCCGTCGTCCTCGAGGCCGTGCCCGCACCGGTCGCCGCACACGCCACGCGACGGCTCGAGATCCCGACGATCGGCATCGGCGCAGGCGCCGCGACCGACGGCCAGGTGCTCGTGTGGCACGACCTGCTCGGGCTGTACGAGGGCCACGCGCCGCGGTTCGTCAAGCAGTACGCCTCGATCGCCGGCGAGATCCGACGCGCGCTCGAGGCCTACGTCGCCGAGGTGCGGAGCGGCGCGTTTCCCGAGGAGCGCCACACCTACGCGATGCCGGAGGAGGAGCTCGCCGCCTTCGAGAGCGCGGCACGGAGCGGCTAGACAGCGCCGAGATACGCCGCGTAGGCGAACACCGGCAGCAGGGCCGCGGGCACCGTCGCCGCGGCCGCGCGCGGCCAGCTCCACTCGTGGACGGCGCGGTTGCCGATCACGAGCAGGAGCACGGACCAGACGACGGCGCCCGCGATGAGGACGTCGAAGACGACGTCGCCGTCGGCGTCCGACCCGCCGGTGCGGAAGACGTCCGTCCCGTAGATCGAGAGCCGGACCGGCCACAGCAGCAGCGAGAGCGCGACCGGCACGCAGGCGAACGCGAGCGTGTGCCGCGCGCGACGGTAGGAGCCGAGCGAGCCGGCGAAGCTGACCCCGAGCAGGACGAGCGCGCCGAGGACGAAGTAGCCGGCGAGCCCGTAGAAGCCGCCGCCGACGATCGCCCAGACGGCCACGCTCAGGCCGTCGATGGCGGGGTCGTCGAGCAGGCGCCCGGCGACCGACGTCCCGAGCACGGCGGCGATCCCTGCCAGGAAGACGATCGCGGTGACGGGCTCCTGGCGGGCCTCGAGCGCCTGCTCGGATTCGTCACGGAGGTGCACGAACACCGATCGCGGTGCCTGGAGCACCAGCAGGGTGCGAAGCCACCAGTCGCGCTCCGCCCCGAGGGTCGCCTGCCCGTCGGCCGTCACGCATCGAGGGTAGCGGGGCGCGGCCCCGCAACGCCCTCCGCCGCGCGGTACAGTGGCCGCCCACATGAAGGTCTCGACCGCACTCCTGCTGGTCCTCGTCGCGCTCGTGCTCGCGGGCTGCGGCGGCACCAGCGGCCCCGGCTCCGGCGGCGGCTCGGCCGAGACGGAGGTCGGGACCTCGGGCCGGCCGGGCGAGGATTCCTCGGCGCCCGGCGCCAAGAACGACCCGACCTACATCGAGGCGGGCAACATCTGCGTGAACCTGCCGATCGAGCAGCTCGCCGTGCAGTACGGCGTCGACCCGGACGCGCAGAAGGTCGCCGCCGCCGTTGCCGCGGACTTCCCCAAGGCCGACCAGGAGAAGGCGAAGGCCGGCTGCCTCGCCGTCCTCTCGGAGGGCGGCCGCGGCGGCGGCTAGGCGGCCGCCGACTCGCGCGCGGGCAGCAGCCCGCGGAGGAACCGCCCGGTGAAGCTCGCGTCGGCCGCCGCGATGTCCTCCGGCGTCCCCTGCGCCACGATCTCGCCGCCGGCCTCACCGCCCTCCGGACCGAGATCGACGATCCAGTCGGCCTGCTTGATCACGTCGAGGTTGTGCTCGATCACGAGCACGGTGTTGCCGCTGTCGACGAGCCGCTGCAGCACCTCGAGCAGCTTCTCGATGTCCGCGAAGTGGAGCCCCGTCGTCGGCTCGTCGAGGATGTAGAGCGTGCGACCGGTGGCGACCTTGCCGAGCTCGGCGGCGAGCTTCACGCGCTGCGCCTCCCCGCCGGACAGCGTCGTCGCCGGCTGCCCGAGCTTGATGTAGTCGAGACCGACGTCGTGGAGGGTCTGGAGGCGCCGGCGGAGCTTCGGGATCTTGGCGAAGAAGCGCAGCGCCTCTTCCACGGACATGTCCAGCACGTCCGCGATCGTCTTCCCCTTGAACCGCACCTCGAGCGTCTCCCGGTTGTAGCGGGCGCCCTTGCACGTCTCGCACGGGACGTAGACGTCGGGCAGGAAGTGCATCTCGATCTTGATCTGGCCATCGCCCTTGCACGTCTCGCAGCGCCCGCCCTTGACGTTGAAGGAGAAGCGGCCGGGCTTGTAGCCGCGCACCTTGGCCTCCGGCGTCAGCGAGTAGAGCTCGCGGATGTGCGTGAAGAGGTCGGTGTAGGTGGCCGGGTTCGACCGCGGCGTCCGCCCGATCGGCTTCTGGTCGATGTCGATCACCTTGTCGAAGCACTCGATCCCCTGGACGCGGTCGTGCGCGCCCGGCTTCGCGCGCAGCCTGTGCAGCCGGTTCGCGAGCGCCTTGTAGACGATCTCGTTCACGAGCGTCGACTTGCCGGAGCCCGACACGCCGGTGACGCAGATGAACTTGCCGACCGGGAACTCGACGTCGATCCCCTTGAGGTTGTGCTGCGCCGCCCCGAGGACGGCGAACGCGCCGCGGTCGTCGACGCGGCGCTCGGGCACCGCGATCCGGCGCTTCCCCGACAGGAACT
>JBLNEO010000068.1:0-42720 GCA_050262775.1 Pseudomonadota bacterium
CACGCCGGGACAACCCTGCGCTGCAGCGCTTCGACAACGTCCGCTTCCTCGACGCGCACAACGACGCGATCATGGCCTTCGCCAAGCGCACCGGCCCCAACCTCGTCATCACCGTCGTCAACCTCGACCCGGGCGGGACGCAGGAGGGGCTCGTCGACGTGCCCTGGGACCTCGGCGTGCCGCCCGCGTTCACCGTGACGGACCTGCTCGACGTCGCGCGCTACGACTGGCGCCTCGGCGGCAACTTCGTGCGCCTCTCGCCCCACGAGCGCTGCGGACACGTCCTGCGGGTGGACACGCCGTGAGCCGCACGGAGCCGGCGCGCGCGGGGCACTGGTTCGAGAGCGACCCGCTGTGGTTCAAGCACGCCGTCTTCTACGAGATCCACCTGCGCGGCTTCTTCGACGGCAACGCCGACGGGTCGGGCGACTTCCGCGGCCTGACCGAGAAGCTCGACTACCTGCAGTGGCTGGGCATCGACTGCATCTGGCTGCTGCCGATGTTCGCCAGCCCGCTGCGCGACGGCGGCTACGACATCTCCGACTTCTTCGCGATCCACCCCGACTACGGGACGATCGACGACGTCCGCACGTGCATCGAGGGCGCCCACGAGCGCGGCCTGCGCGGCATCGCCGACCTCGTCATGAACCACACGTCGGCGGACCACCCGTGGTTCCAGCGGGCCCGCGCGGCGCCGGCGGGCTCGTCGGAGCGCGACTTCTACGTGTGGTCGGACACGATCCACCGCTACGAGGACGCGCGGATCATCTTCATCGACACGGAGTCCTCGAACTGGACCTGGGACGAGGAGACCGGCGCCTACTACTGGCACCGCTTCTTCTCCCACCAGCCCGACCTCAACTACGACAACCCCGCCGTCCGCGAGGCGATGCTCGACGTCCTGCGCTTCTGGCTGGACCTCGGGCTGGACGGCTTCCGCCTCGACGCCGTGCCCTACCTCTTCGAGCGCGAGGGCACGAACTGCGAGAACCTCCCCGAGACGCACGCGTTCCTCAGGGACGTCCGCCGCACGGTCGACGCCGAGTACCCCGACCGCGTGCTGCTGGCCGAGGCCAACCAGTGGCCCGAGGACGTCGTGCAGTACTTCGGCGAGGGCGACGAGTGCCACATGTGCTTCCACTTCCCGGTCATGCCGCGCATGTTCATGGCGCTGCGCCGCGAGGAGGCCACGCCGATGTACGAGATCCTCGAGCGCACGCCGGACATCCCCGTCAACTGCCAGTGGGGGCTGTTCCTGCGCAACCACGACGAGCTGACGCTCGAGATGGTGACCGACGAGGAGCGCGACTACATGTACGCGGAGTACGCGAAGGACCCCCGGATGAAGCTCAACCTCGGGATCCGCCGGCGGCTCGCGCCGCTGCTCGACAACGGGCGGCCGGAGATCGAGCTGCTCCACGCGATCATGTTCTCGCTGCCCGGCTCGCCGGTCCTCTACTACGGCGACGAGATCGGGATGGGCGACAACGTCTTCCTCGGCGACCGCGACGGCGTGCGGACGCCGATGCAGTGGACGAGCGACCGCAACGGCGGCTTTTCGCGCGCCGACTTCGCGCAGCTCTACCTCCCGCCGCTGATGGATCCCGTGTACGGCTACCAGGCGGTGAACGTCGAGGCGGAGCTGCGGCAGCCGAACTCCTTCCTGCGCTGGCTGCGCCGGTTCATCGAGCTGCGCAAGCAGCACCCGGTGTTCGGGCTCGGCTCCTACGAGGCGCTCGTCACGTCGAACCCGCGCGTGTTCGCCCACATCCGGACGTACGAGGACGACGTCGTCCTCTGCGTCCACAACCTCGCGCGGTCGGCGCAGGCGGTTGAGTTGAACCTGGCGTGGTACGAGGGATGGGTGCCCGAGGAGATGTTCGGACGGACGGCGTTCCCCCAGATCGGCCAGCTGCCGTACCTGCTGACGCTGGCGCCGCGCGGGTTCTTCTGGTTCCAGCTCCTGCAGCCGGAGGCGGAGACGTGATCGCCGAGCGCATCGCGGCGGGCGAGCTCCAGCTCGTGGAGGAGGAGCGGCTGCGCGCGTTCATCCAGGGCCGGCGCTGGTACGGGTCGAAGACGCAGGAGATCTCCTCGGCGCACATCGTCGACGGCGCCGTCGTGCGCACGGAGTCGCCGCTGCTGGTCGTCGCCGTGGCCGAGGTGCGCTTCCACGAGGGGACGCACGACCTCTACCAGCTGCTGTTCGGGCTGCGGCCCGTGGGCGAAGGCGTCGGCGAGCCGATCGGCGAGCTCGACGGCTGGGCGGTCTACGACGCGCTGGAGGACGAGGCGCTGGCGCGCGAGCTGCTCTTGCTCATGCGCCGCGGCGCGAGCGTGCAGGGCGTGGAGGGGGCGGTTGAGTTCCACGCCGTGGACAAGGCGGCGATCGGCGGCGACGTCGCCATGCGGCCGGCCGGCGTGGAGCAGTCGAACACGTCGGTCGTCTTCGGCGAGGAGCTGATCCTCAAGGCGTACCGTCGCCTCGAGGCGGGGATCAATCCCGAGCTCGAGCTGCTGCGCTTCCTGACGCGGAACGGCTTCGAGAACATCGCCTCGCTGCACGGGTGGTACGCCTACAGCGGGCGTCCGGTGGAGGCGACGCTCGGGATCCTCCAGCGGTACGTCCCGGACGCGCGCGACGGCTGGGAGCTGGCGCTCGACGAGCTCGAGGCGCGTCCGGAGGAGTTCCTGGCCCGGCTGCGGCGCCTCGGGGAGGTGACCGGCGCGATGCACACGACGCTCGCGTCCGACCCCGCAGACCCCGACTTCGCGCCCGAGGAGCCGAGCGGCGAGTCGCTCGCGCTCCTGACGGCGACGGTCGACGAGGAGATCGAGGCGATCTTCGTCGATCTCCCCGAGACGGAGGCGGTGGCGCCGATCGCCGGCCGCGGCGAGGAGGTCCGCGACATCCTCCGCCTGTACTCCCACGTCGGCGCGGTCGGGAGGACGATCAGGACGCACGGCGACTACCACCTCGGCCAGACGCTGTGGAACGGCGACGACTGGATCGTGATCGACTTCGAGGGGGAGCCGGCGCGCAGCCTCGCCGAGCGTCGCCGCAGGCGCTCGCCCCTCCGCGACGTCGCCGGGATGCTGCGCTCGTTCGCCTACGCGGCCTCGGCCGTGCGGATCCTCCGCGGCGCCGAGGCGCCGGCGGGCTGGGAGCAGCGCGCGCGGGAGGAGTTCCTCGGCGGCTACTTCGGCACCGTCGAGCCGTCCCTCGTGCCGCCGAACGAGGAGGGGCGCAACCGGCTGCTCGCGGTGTTCGAGCTCGAGAAGGCGGTGTACGAGCTCCGCTACGAGCTCAACAACCGCCCCGACTGGGTCGAGATCCCCGTGGCGGGGATCCTCCGGCTCCTGGAGGCGCCGCTGTGAGCCTGCAGCTCCACGACCCGCACGCGTACCTCGGCGCGCACCCGCAGAACGGCGGCGTGCTCGTGCGCGCGTACCGCCCCGAGGCGGCGACGGTCGTCGTGCGCCCGGAGGAGGGGCCGCCCGTCGAGCTCGAGCCCGGGCGCGAGCCCGGGATCTTCGAGGGCGTCGTCGAGGGGGCCGAGCTGCCCCTCCGCTACGAGCTCGAGGTCGCGTACCCCGACGGGAACACGTTCACGCTCCGCGATCCCTACGCGTTTCCGCCGACGCTCGGCGAGCTCGACGTCTACCTCGCCGGCGAGGGACGGCACGAGCAGCTCTACGAGCGCCTCGGCGCGCACGTCCGCGAGCTCGAGGGCGTCACGGGCACGAGCTTCGCGGTCTGGGCGCCGAGCGCCCGCTCGGTCTCCGTCGTCGGCGCGTTCAACTCGTGGGACGGGCGGCTCAACCCGATGCGGTCGCTCGGCGCGTCGGGGATCTGGGAACTGTTCGTCCCCGGCGTGGAGGAGGGTGCGCGGTACAAGTTCGAGCTCCGGACGCAGGACGGGGAGCTGCGCGTCAAGGCCGACCCGCTCGCGTTCCACCAGGAGCCGCCGCCGCAGACGAACTCGATCGTCCACCGGCCGACGTACGTCTTCGACGACGCCGCGTGGCTCGAGCGCCGCCGCGCCCAGGATCCGCTCCGCCGGCCGATGTCGGTCTACGAGGTGCACCTCGGCTCGTGGCGGCGGGACCCCGCGAACCCCGGGTACGTCCTCTCGTACCGCGACCTCGCGGAGGAGCTCGGCGACTACGTCGCGGACATGGGGTTCACGCACGTCGAGCTCCTGCCGGTGATGCACCACCCGTTCTCGGGCTCGTGGGGCTACCAGGTGACGAGCTACTACGCGCCGCACTCGTGGTACGGCACGCCCGACGACTTCAAGGCGTTCGTCGACGCGATGCACCGCCGCGGGATCGGGGTGCTGCTCGACTGGGTGCCGGCGCACTTCCCGCGCGACGACTGGGCGCTCGCCCGGTTCGACGGCACGCACCTGTACGAGCACGCCGACCCGAGGCGCGGCGCGCATCCCGACTGGGGGACGCTCGTCTTCAACATGGGCCGCAACGAGGTACGGAACTTCCTGCTCGCGAACGCCCTCTTCTGGCTGAAGGAGTTCCACGCCGACGGGATTCGCGTCGACGCCGTGGCCTCCATGCTCTACCTCGACTACTCCCGCGAGGAGGGGGAGTGGGTGCCGAACGAGTTCGGCGGCAACGAGGACCTCGACGCCGTCCGCTTCCTGCGCGAGTTCAACGAGCTCGCGCACGCGCGCGAGCCGGGCGTGATCTCGGCGGCGGAGGAGTCGACTGCGTGGCCCGCCGTGTCACGGCCGACCTACGTGGGCGGCCTCGGCTTCGGCTTCAAGTGGAACATGGGCTGGATGCACGACACGCTCGCGTACTTCGGCTACGACCCCGTGTACCGGCGATACCACCACCACGAGCTGACGTTCTCGCTCGTGTACGCGTGGAACGAGAACTTCATCCTCCCCCTGTCCCACGACGAGGTCGTGCACGGGAAGGGGTCGCTCGTCGACAAGATGCCCGGCGACCGCTGGCAGAAGCTCGCGAACCTGCGCGCGCTCTACGCCTACATGTGGGCGCACCCCGGGAAGAAGCTGCTGTTCATGGGAGGTGAGTTCGCCCAGAACGCGGAGTGGAACCACGAGCGCTCGCTCGACTGGCACCTGCTCGAGCACGCCGAGCATGCCGGCGTCCAGGCGCTCGTCCGCGAGCTCAACCGCGTGTACCGCGAGACGCCTGCGCTGTGGGAGGTCGACTTCTCGCCCGAGGGCTTCCGCTGGCTCGAGGCCAACGACGCGCAGAACAACGTGCTCGCGTTCGCGCGGCTTCCGGAGGACGGAGAGCGGCCGCTCGTGTGCGTCTGCAACCTCTCGCCGATGCCGCGCCACGGGTACCGCGTCGGCATGCCGCGACCGGGGCGCTGGGCCGAGGCGCTCAACACGGACTCGGCGTACTACGGCGGCACCGACGTCGGGAACCTCGGCGGCGTCGAGGCCGAGGGCGTGCCGTGGCACGACCAGCCGTACTCCGCGGAGGTCACGCTCCCGCCCCTCGGCGTCGTGTGGCTCACGCCGGAGCGCTCGGCGCGCTAGAGACCGGGGTCAGACCCCGCGTCGTCTCCGTCACGGCGGCTCGTCGGCCTCGACGTACCCACGTAGCCGGAGCTGCGCCCGGAGGAGGTCGCCTCCCCCGAAGTAGGTGACGATGACGCCGAGGTCGAGGTACGACGCCGCCCGTCGGTACCCGGCGGCCTCGCGGTAGCTGCTCCAGCGGTAGCGCTGCGGTGCCGTGGCCAATCCGGCGCGGACGGGATTGCGGGCGATGTAGGCGAGGAGCCATACGAGCTGATCGTCGCGTTCGACGAGGACCGCCTGGAAGCGATCCTGGAACAGATGGCCGATGCGGCCGTGGATGCGGTTGAACCCCTGCGCGTACACGCCGTTCAGCCACTGCATTCCCTCGGAGATGTTCGGCTCGGGCGTCCCGACCAGCAGGTGGAAGTGGTTGCCCATCAGGCAATACGCATGCACCCGCCACCCGTACCGCTGCTGGGCACGGGCGAGGAGCAGGAGGAAGCGTCTCCGGTCGTCGTCGCCGCGGAAGATCGCCTCGCGGTTCACTCCGCGGGCGAACACGTGGTAGGTCGCGCCGGCAAAGCGGATGCGGAGCGGTCGCGGCACCTGACCGACGGTACGCCGGGCATCGTTTCGCCGGAGCGACCGACACACTTTTGACACGGGGTCTGACCCCGGTTCCCTCGCGGCCCCGCTCGAGGGCCGGATACCCGAACGGCGCCGATCTCCCTGCTGCGGCACCATGCCGCGGTGCGCCTCTTCGGCCGCTTCTTCCGCCTCGTGTGGGGCGACGACGTCCCGGCGGCGCTTCGTCCGGTGCTCGCCGTGCAGTTCTGCGGCGCGGTGGCGATGTCCGCGCTCTGGACGTACATCGGGATCTGGGCGATCGAGAAGCTCGACGCGAGCTCGACCGCGATCGGGGTCACGTTCACCTGCGGCGCCCTCGCCGCGACCGCGACCGGCTACCTCGGCGGGCACCTCTCGGACTACCTCGGACGCAAGCCGCTCATCCTCCTCGGCTTCGGGCTCGAGTCGGCGTTCGTGCTCTCGTACCTCGCCGCCGGCGAGCGCGAGCTCCTGGGTCTGACCCTCGTGGTGATCGCGAGCGCCCTCGGGTCGCTGGCGCAGGGAGCCGACCAGGCGCTCGTCGCCGACCTCGTGCCGCAGGAGCGACACGAGCAGGCGTATGCCTCCGTCCGCGTCGCCTCGAATCTCGGCGTCACGATCGGACCGCCGATCGGCGGCCTCCTGCTCCTCGGCGAGGACTGGGAGCGGCTGTTCCTCGGCGTCGCCGTGATGGCCTCCCTCGCCTTCCTCGTCGGCCTCCGCTGGCTTCCGGAGCGGGGCGACTACACGCCCGAGGGGCCGCCCGAGCGCGGCTCGTTCTCGGCGATCGCGCGCGACCGGCCGTTCCTACTCTTCCTCGTGTCCGGGATGCTCTCCTACCTCGTCTACGTCTCGTACGAGACGGTGCTGCCGATCAGCGCGGTCGACACCCACGGCCTCGCCCCGTCCACGTGGGGCTTCCTCGTGATCATCAACCCGGCGCTCGTCACGTTCTTCCAGCTCCGGCTGACGCGGCGCCTCGAGCACGTGCCCGCGGCGCCGAAGCTCGCGGCGGCGATGCTCCTGATGGGGTTCCCGTTCCTGCTCCTCTCGGTCAGCGGCTCGATTCCCGTGTTCGCGTTCGTCATCCTCGTCTTCGTGATCGGCGAGATGCTGTGGGTGCCGACGTCGCAGGGGATCGCCGCGCGGCTCGCGCCCGCGGATCTGCGCGGCGCGTACATGGGCGCGTTCGGCAGCTCCGCCGGCTTCGCGTTCGCGATCGGCCCGCTGGCCGGGCTCTCGATCCGCGACGCGGCGGGCGACACGTCCGTCTGGACCTTCTTCGCAGTGGCGTCGCTGCTCGCCGCGGTGACCGGCGTGCTCGCCGTTCGCTTCGCCGTCCGGCGCGGTGACGAGAAGCCGGAGCCGCTCCCCGCCTGATGCCCCTGCTGCACCTCGTCCGCCACACCTCGGTCGAGCTCCTCGACGGTGTCCGCCCGCGGGACTGGCCCGTCACGGAGGAGGGACGCCGTGCCGCGGAGCGGCTCGCGCGCGACCCTGTGTGGCGGGGGCTCGCACTCGTCGCGACGAGCCCGGAGACGAAGGCGGTCGAGACGGCCGCGCCGATCGCGCGCGTCGCGGAGCTCTCGCCGCACGTCGACGACGACCTGCGCGAGGTCGAGCGGCGCATCCCGGTGCTTCCCCGTGGGGAGTACGTCGACGTCGTGTCGCGCTACCTCGCGGGCGAGGAGGTCGCCGGGTTCGAGCCGCAGGCGCATGCCCGCGCCCGGTTCCACGCCGCGCTCGACCGCGTGGCCGCGCTCGCCGGCGGTCCGGCGGCCGTCGTCACGCACGGCCTCGTCCTCGCGCTCCACCTCGAGCTGTCGCCCGAGGAGTGGGAGGCGATCCCGCTGCCGGGGCTCGTGCGGGTGATTGAGTGGGAGGGCCCCGGGTAAGGGGCGGTGAGCCGTGGTCGAGCCCCCCGCCCTGCGACGGCCCTTCGGGGCCGTCCCGTCCGAAGACGGCCTCGTCTCGTTCCGCGTCTGGGCGCCGAACGCCGCCCACGTCGCGGTGCGCCTCTCGGACGACGAGCACGCGCTCGAGCCCGTCGGCGACGGCGTCCACGAGACGCACGTCGCGGCCCGTCCCGGCGACGACTACCGCTACGTGCTCGACGGCGGCGAGCCGCTGCCCGATCCATGGTCGCGCTGGCAGCCCGAGGGGATCCTCGGCCCGTCGCGGGTCGTGGACACCGCCGCGTTCGTCTGGTCGGACGACGCGTGGGAGGGGCTGCGGCTCGACGAGCTCGTCCTCTACGAGCTGCACGTCGGCACGTTCACGGACGGGGGGACGCTCGAGTCGGCGATCCCGCACCTCCGCGAGCTCGAGGAGCTCGGCGTGACCGCCGTCGAGCTGATGCCCGTCGCGGAGTTCCCGGGTGAGCGCGGCTGGGGGTACGACGGGATCTTCACCTCCGCGCCGCACCACGCCTACGGGGGCCCCGAAGGGCTCGTCCGCTTCGTCGACGCCGCCCACGCCGCCGGGCTCGGCGTCGTGCTCGACGTCGTCTACAACCACGTCGGCCCCGGGGCCCAGCACGCCGCGTTCGGGCCGTTCTTCACCGATCGCCACCACACGTTCTGGGGCGACGCGCTCGACTACGCGCAGGCGGGCGTCCGCGAGTGGGCGCTCCAGAACGCGGAGCTCTGGGTGCGCGACTACCACGTCGACGGACTGCGGCTCGACGCGACGCACGCCGTCTTCGACGACGGGCCGCGCCACGTCCTCGCCGATCTCGCCGACCGCGTCCGTGCGGTGAGCCCGCGCGTCCTCGTCACCTCCGAGATGGAGACGGGCGACCTCCGCCCGATCGAGGAGTGGGGGCACGACGCGCAGTGGGCCGACGAGCTCCACCACGAGCAGCACGTGATCCTCACGGGCGAGCGCGAGGGCTACTACGGCGCGTACGCCGGATCGGTCGAGGCGCTTGCGCGCCAGCTCGTCCGCGAGCCGCCCGAGCGGCTGATCGTCTGCACGCAGAACCACGACCAGATCGGCAACCGGCCGTTCGGCGACCGGCCGCCGCGCGAGCTGCAGCCGCTCCAGGCGCTCGTCCTCCTCTTCGCACCGCAGACCCCGCTGCTCTTCATGGGGCAGGAGCACGCCGACCCGGCGCCGTTCCAGTTCTTCACCGACCACGTCGACCCGCTCGTCGCGGACGCGACACGGCGCGGCCGGCGCGAGGAGTTCAGGGACTTCGCCGGCTTCGCCGCCGAGGACGTGCCCGATCCGCAGGACCCCGAGACGTTCGCCCGCTCGAAGCTCACGTGGACCGGCGAGCCCGCGCTCCGGAGCCTCGTCCAGCAGCTCCTCCGGCTGCGCCGCGAGCTGCCGCGCGAGACCGAGGTCGGCTGGAACGAGGAGGAGCGCTGGCTCGTCGTGCGCCGCGGGCCGGTCGAGCTCGTGGCGAACTTCTCCGACCGGGAGGTCGACGTCGGCGGCACCGTCGTCCCGCCGCAGAGCGGGGTGCTGCGCTGATGGAGGTCTGGCCCGGACGGCCGTTCCCGCTCGGCCCCTCCTGGGACGGGCAGGGCACGAACTTCTCGCTCTTCTCCGAGCACGCGACGCGGGTCGAGCTCTGCCTGTTCGACGAGCACGACGGCGAGACCCGGATCCCGGTGACCGAGCGCACGGCGTTCAACTGGCACTGCTACCTCCGGGACGTCGGGCCCGGCCAGCGTTACGGCTACCGCGTCCACGGCCCCTACGACCCCGGGGCGGGCCACCGGTTCAACCCGGCGAAGCTCCTGATCGACCCGTACGCGAAGGCGATCGAGGGCGCCGTCGACTGGGACCGCGCGAACGTGCTGCCGTACGTCCCCTCGGCCGCCGACGACGCCGACCTCCACCTCGACGACGAGGACGACGCGGCCGCGATCCCCAAGTGCGTCGTCGTCGACGAGTCGTTCGAGTGGGAGGACGTCCGGCCCCCGCACACGCCGTGGCACGAGACCGTCATCTACGAGGTGCACGTGAAGGGCTTCACGAAGCTGATGCCGGGCGTCCGCGAGGACCTCCGCGGGACGTACGCCGGGCTCGCCTCCGAGCCCGCGATCGACTACCTCAAGCAGCTCGGCGTGACGGCCGTCGAGCTGCTCCCCGTGCACCACATCGTCGACGAGCAGTTCCTCCACGGGCAGGGGCTGACGAACTACTGGGGCTACTCGTCGATCGGGTACCTCGCGCCGCACGCGCTCTACGCGGCGACCGGCACGCGCGGGGAGCAGGTGCGCGAGTTCAAGGGGATGGTGAAGGCGCTCCACCGCGCAGGGATCGAGGTGATCCTCGACGTCGTCTACAACCACACCGCGGAGGGGAACCACCTCGGGCCGATGCTCTCGTTCAAGGGCGTCGACAACGCGAGCTACTACCGGCTCGTCCCCGACGACAGGCGGCACTACATGGACTTCACGGGGACGGGCAACTCGCTCAACCCCGTGCACCCGTCGGTCCTGCGGCTGATCATGGACTCGCTGCGCTACTTCGTGCTCGAGTGCCGCGTCGACGGCTTCCGCTTCGACCTCGCGTCGGCGCTCGCGCGCGAGTTCTACGACGTCGACCGCCTCTCGGCGTTCTTCGACACGATCCACCAGGACCCCGTGATCTCCCAGGTGAAGCTGATCGCGGAGCCGTGGGACGTCGGCCCCGGCGGGTACCAGGTCGGCAACTTCCCGGTGCTCTGGACGGAGTGGAACGGGATCTACCGGGACACGATGCGCGACTTCTGGCGCGCGCAGGCCTCCGTGGGCGGGTTCGCGCAGCGCTTCACCGGCTCCTCGGATCTCTACGCGGAGGACGGTCGGCGCCCGTTCGCCTCGATCAACTTCGTCACCGCGCACGACGGGTTCACCCTCGCCGACCTCGTCTCGTACAACGAGAAGCACAACGAGGCCAACGGCGAGCGGAACCACGACGGGACGGACGACAACCGCTCGTGGAACCACGGCGTGGAGGGGCCGACCGACGACCCCGAGGTCGTCGCGCTGCGCCGGCGCCAGATGCGCAACTTCCTCGTCACGCTCCTGCTCTCCCAGGGCGTGCCCATGCTGCTCGGCGGCGACGAGCTCGGGCGCACGCAGCACGGCAACAACAACGCCTGGTGCCAGGACAGCGAGCTCTCCTGGTTCCGCTGGGACGAGGCGGACGAGGAGCTGCTCGCGTTCACGCGGCGGCTGATCCGGATCCGGCGCGAGCACGGGCTGTTCGGCCGGCAGAAGTTCCTCGAGGGCCGCGAGCTGATGGGATCCGGCGCCCCGGACATCTGGTGGTTCCGCCCCGACGGGCGGCGGATGACGCAGGCGGACTGGCGCCGCGGCGACGCGTACACGCTCGGGGTCTTCCTCAACGGCCGCGAGATCGCGACGCCGTCGCCGACGGGCGAGCCGGTCGTCGACGACTCGTTCCTCCTCCTCTTCAACGCCTGGGAGGGGGCGGTCGCGTTCACGCTCCCGCCGCGTCGCTTCGGGCGGCGGTGGACGCTCGCGCTGTCGACCTTCGAGCCGGAGGCGGAGGGCGACCTGTTCCCGGCGCGCGGGCTCGTCCCGGTGGAGGGACGCTCGGTCGTCGTGCTGCGGAGCGTGGCGTGACCGCCGGCTGGCGGGCCGTCTACCGTCTCCAGCTCTCGCCCGTCTTCGGCTTCCGCGACGCCCGGCGCGTCGTGCCGTACCTCCGCGAGCTCGGGATCTCGCACCTGTACCTGTCCCCGTCGCTCCAGGCGGCGCGGGGCTCGACGCACGGCTACGACGTGGTCGACCCGACCCGGATCGACGAGGAGCGGGGCGGCGAGCAGGCCTTCCGGCAGCTCGCCTCGGCCGGGCTGGGCGTCCTCCTCGACGTCGTCCCGAACCACATGGCCACCGACGAGGAGCAGAACCGGTTCTGGCGCGACCGCGAGCTGCGGGGGCGCTTCTTCGACTGGGATGCGGCGAGCGGCTGGTACCGGCGCTTCTTCGACATCGGCGGGCTCGGCGGCGTCCGCGTCGAGGACGAGGAGGTCTTCGCGGCGACGCACGAGAAGGTGCTCGAGCTGGTGCGGGACGGGCTCGTCCAGGGGCTGCGCATCGACCACCCCGACGGCCTCGCCGACCCGCGCGGATACCTCGAGCGGCTGGCGGGCGCCGGCGCGGAGCACGTGTGGGTGGAGAAGATCCTCGAGCCGGGCGAGCGGCTGCGCGACTGGCCCGTCGACGGCACCACGGGCTACGAGTTCGCGAACGACGTCACCGCCGTGTTCGTCGACCCGGCGGGCGAGGAGCCGCTCACCGCGCTCTACGGGGAGCTCACCGGGGAGCGGCGCGCGTTCGCGGACGTCGCCGCGGAGGCGAAGCTCGAGCAGGCGCGGACGACCTTCCGGCCGGAGCTCGACCGGCTCCGCACGCTCCTCGGTCCCGGGGTCGCGCCCGGTACCGCGCTCGACGAGGCGGTCGCGTCGCTGCATGTCTACCGCACCTACGTCGAGCCGTGGAGCCGGCGCGTCGACGCGGAGGACCGGCACGCGCTCGAGCCCGTGCAGGAGCAGCTGCGGCGTGCGCTGCTGCTCGAGGATCCGGCCGTGCCGGGCGAGTTCGTGACGCGCTTCCAGCAGACGACGGGGCCGGTGATGGCGAAGGGCGTCGAGGACACGGCGTTCTACCGCTGGTTCCGCCTCACCGCCCTGAACGAGGTCGGCGGCGACCCCGGGCGGTTCTCGCTCCCCGTGGACGCGTTCCACCGGGCGAACGCCGAGCGCGCCGTGCGCTTCCCGCTGCAGCTGCTGGCGACGACGACGCACGACACGAAGCGGAGCGGCGACGTCCGTGCCCGCCTCGCCGCGCTCGCCTCGGTCCCGGAGGCCTGGGCGGAGCTCGTACGGCCCCGGCTCGGGGCGTTCGACGACCCGAACGAGGGCTACCTCGCGCTCCAGACCGTGGTGGGGGCCTGGCCCCTGACGCCGGAGCGGCTCCGCGGCTACCTCGAAAAGGCGCTCCGCGAGGGCAAGCGGACGACGAGCTGGCTCGAGCCGGACGTCGCGCACGAGCGCCGCGCGGCGGACGCGGCGGTCGCGCTCCTCGGCGATCCCGAGGTCGAGCGTTTCGCACTGCACCTCGCGGCGGCCGGACGCCGCATCGCGCTCGGGATGACGTTGCTGAAGCTCACCGCCCCCGGCCTCCCGGACCTGTACTGGGGCGACGACCTCGAGCTCCTCGCGCTCGTCGACCCCGACAACCGTCGCCCCGTCGACTGGGACGCCCGCCGTCGCGCGCTCGCGTCGCCGCCGCCGAAGCTGCGCGTCGTGCGCGAGGCGCTCGCGTTGCGCGCGCGCCGGCCGGAGGCGTTCGCGGGGGCCTACGAGCCCGTCGACGCCGGGCCGGACGTCTGTGCGTTCGGGCGCGGCGGGGAGGTGCTCGTCGTGGTGCCGCTGCGGCCGGGCGCGTCGAAGGCGTCGGTCGACGCGGGCGGCGCGCGCGACCTGCTCGACGACCTGCCCGTCGGTCTCTACGAGAGGGGTTCGTGAGGCCCCGTCATACTGGTCCGGCGGTGAGCGAGTTCGGCTGGAACGACCCGGGATCGGCGCCCGACGGCGAGCCGCGCCGCGGGCTGCCGCGCGTCGAGGAGCTCCGCACGGTCGACGGCGGGTACGAGCGGCGTTCCGTCGAGGAGGCGTTCGACGCGTTCTACCGCCATGCCGCCCGGCTCGACGCGACGCTGCGCGTGCTCGAGTCGGTGGAGGCGTTCCGCCGCGACGCCGCCGCGCTGCGCGACGACATGCGCTCCCTCCGCTCCGCCTCGTGGGGACCGGTCCCGACGGCGAGGACGCCGTGGACGGCGACGGCCGCCGGGGGCTGGCGCGCCGAGCGGCGCGGCACGCCCGACTCGCTCCTTCGCATCACCGTCGAGGCGGCGCTGATCATCGCGGTCGCCGTCGCCGCAGGCGTCTCGGGCCTCGCCGTCGGCTGGGTCTTCGCGATCGTCCTGGCGGCCTGGGCCGCGGTCGGCATCGTCGAGTACGCGATCTCGCGGTCGACGCCGCGGGCGGCGGCGCCGGCGTTGCTCCCGCCGCCGCGCGCCGTGGAGCCGGACGCTGCGCCGGCCGTCGCGGCACCCGCGCCGGTGGTCGCCGTGGCACCGCAGGTCGGGGAGGACACGCAGGCCTCCGAGCTGGAGGCGGTCGCGAACGACGAGCCGGTCGACGCGGTCGAGGAGGCGGCCGAGGCCCTCGCCGGCGCCGACGCGTGGCCGGGGCCCGTCGAGGCCGACAGGGAGGAGCAGCCGGAGGAGGAGGAGCTCGCCGTCGAGGACGAGGCGGCGCCGGCCGAGGCGGCAGACGCGACGGCCGAGCCCGAGCAGGAGGCCGAGCCCGAGGCGAACGGCGAGTCCGAGCCGGAGCCCGAGCCCATCGCCGAGGCGTCGGAGCCGGAGCCGGAGCCTTCGAGCCCGCCCGAGGCCGAACCCTTCGTCGAGTCGTGGGCGGCCCGGTCGGAAGCCGCGACCGGCCGACGCCGTCGCCTCTTCGGCCGCCGCCGAGGCCAGGAGCCGGTCGTGAAGGTCGAGCCGGTCGCCGATCCGCCGCCCAACGTCCGCGTGCTGGGGGAGGCGAGCTCCGACGACCCCTGGGAGGAGCCGCCCGCCGTGCCGCCGGAGCCGGAGGCCGCCGGGGTCGAGGCGCCCGCGCCCGGACCCTCGCCGGACGAGGTCGCGGTGCCGTGGGAGGCGGACGGCGCCGCCGGCGTCGAGGACGGGGTTCCGGATCAGGTCGCCGACGCGGATACCGACGCCCGCCTGCGGCTGCCGCCGCCGCGGCCGCGCCAGCCGTCGCTGCGCCGCGGCCGCCGCTAGCCCCGCGTCGGGACGTGGCCGCGTCCGTCTCGCCGGTGGCGGGTGCGTAGCCCCGGAACGACCACCGGCCCCGGTGCTCAGGGTCGTCCGGCCGTCGCCTCCTCGTCGTCCGCGCGGCCGGGCCGGACGAGGCCCGTCTCGTAGGCGAGCACGACTGCCTGGATCCTGCTCCGCAGGTCGAGCTTCCCGAGGATGTGCGTCACGTGTGTGCGCACGGTCGCCTCGCTCAGGAACAGATGCGACGCGATCTCCGCATTCGTGCAGCCGCGCGCGATCAGCATGAGGACGTCGCGCTCGCGCTCGGTCAGGACGTCCAGCTCCCGCGGTCGTGAGCCCGGAGCCGGGCCGCTGACGTAGCCGTCGACGAGCCGGCGGACGACGCTCGGCGCAAGGAGCGCGTCGCCCGCCGCGATCGTCCTGACGGCGGACACGAGCTGGTCGCGCGGCGCGTCCTTGAGGAGGAACCCGCTCGCGCCGGCCTTCAGCGCTGCGTAGACGTACTCGTCCATGTCGAACGTCGTCAGCATCAGGACGCGTGGCGCGTCGACGTCGCGCAGGAGGCGCCGCGTCGCCTCGATGCCGTCGACGCCGGGCATCCGTACGTCCATCAGCACGACGTCGGGCCGGAGCTCTCGGGCGAGCGCGACCGCCTCGGCGCCGTCCGCTGCCTCGCCGACGACGTCGACATCCTCCTGCGCGTCGAGGATCGCCCGGAAGCCCGCCCGCACGAGCGCCTGGTCGTCGGCGACGAGGACCCGGATCACGCGGCGCCGGCCGGCAGTCGCGCGCGCACGGCGAAGCCGCCGCCGTCGCGACGACCCGCCTCGAACGTGCCGCCGTAGAGACGCACGCGCTCGCGCATGCCGGCGATCCCGTGCCCGCCCCCGGGAGCGCGGCCGTTCGCGCGGCCGTCGTCCACCACCTCGAGCTCGACGCCGTCCGGCTGGTACCGCACCGTCACCCGCGCCCGTGCGTTCGCGGCGTGCTTGAGGGTGTTCGTCAGCGCCTCCTGGACGATGCGGTAGGCGGACAGGTCGACGCCGCCGGGGAGCGGCCTCGGTTCGCCCTCGACGGTCAGGTCGACCGCGAGGCCGACACCGCGTAGCTCCTCGACGAGCGCCTCGAGCTCCGTCAGCCCCGGCTGGGGCGCCGTCGAGCCGCGCTCGCCGCCCTCGTGCAGGAGCCCGAGCATCCGTCGGAGCTCCCCGAGCGCCTGCCGTCCCGAGCTCATGATCGAGCCGAACGCGTCGTGCGCGCGCTCGGGCTTCCGCTCGAGCATCGCCTGCCCGGCCTCGGCCTGGACGACCATCGTCGTGACGGCGTGCGCGATCACGTCGTGGAGCTCGCGCGCGAGGCGCGCCCGCTCGTCGGCGACCGCGGCGCGTTCGCGTGCCTCCTGCTCGCGTGCGAGTGCGTCGAGCAGCTCGTTCTGCCGTCGGACGAGGCGGCCCGCGCCCCAGGCTCCGCCGATCAGGACGGCCGCGAAGGCGAGATCGCCGGCGTTGTCGCCGGGGACGCTGGCGGCGACCGCGACGGTGAGACCTGCGACGGCGCGCCGGCGCTCCGAGTAGGCAGCGACGGAGTACGCGGCCACGAGGAGCGCGATCACGGCAGAGAGACCGTCGGGCGGCGTCGTGAGCGCGTCCTGCACGGCCGCCGCCCCGAACACCACCGCGACCGTCAGGAGCGGGCGCCGCCGACGCAGCACGAGCGGCAACGTCATCGCGAGCGCGGTCGGCACGAGGACGGTGCGATCGCCCTCGATCGGCCCGGTCCCGACGAAGCCGCCCGGCCACGCGAGCTCGAGCATCGCGAGCGCCGCGAGCGCGGAGGCGACGGCGAGGTCGCCGAGGAGCGAGGCGTGCGGGAAGCGACGCCCGGTCACCGATCGAACGTAGCGCAGCGACAGTGCGTCCGCATCGTCGCGGGAGCGGATCCGCGGGCACGAAGATCAGCGCCGGCGTTGAGGTCGAATCCTCGCCGCGGCCGATGCCGTGGCGGCGCCGGGCCTCTAGCGTCCGGTGCCGTGACGATCCACGAGGAGGCCGGGATGCACGCGACCGCGCTGGCTCGGCGAGCGGCGCCGTGGGCGCCGCTCGCGCTCTCCCTCGCATTCCTCGGAGCTGCCGCGGCGCTCGTGCGCGGTGCGCCCGACGACGTTCCGGGGCTCGAGGTCGCGACGGGGGAGGACGTCGTGGACGCAGTCCTCGATCTCTCGTTCCCGCTCGTGGGCGCGCTGATCCTCGTGCGCCGGCCGCGGAACCTGTTCGCGTGGGCCTTCTGCGCCGTCGGTCTCTGCTTCGAGGCGAGCCTGTTCGCCGGCGGCTACGGCACCTACGCGACGTTCACGCACCCGGGCGCGCTCCCCGGTGCGCAGCTGATGTCGCTGCTGAGCGACCTGCTGTTCGTCGTCACGCTCGTGCTCTTCCTGGCCTTCGTGCCGCTCCTGTTCCCGACGGGCGCGCCGCCGACGCGACGGTGGTGGGCGGTCGGTGCCGCGGCCGGCGCGGCGGTCGCGCTCGCATGGACGGCGATGGCGATCCGTCCCGGGCCCGTCGACGAGGACGTGCCGTCGTCCGGCGCGAACCCGCTCGGGATCGCCGGTGCGGGCGGCGTCGCGGACGCGCTCGAGCTCGCCGCGGTCGTGCTGCTCTTCGCGGCGGTGCTCGCGTCGTTCGCGTCGGTGATCGTGCGGACGCGGCGGGCGTCCGGCCCCGAGCGTCGGCAGCAGCACCTCTTCCTGTCCGGATCCGCCGTCATCGTCGCCGTCTTCCTGCTCCCGGACGACCGGCTCGGGCTGTCGGGCCCGGTGGCGCAGATCGCGCTCGCGCTCGTCGCGCTCCTCGCGCTTCCGCTCGCAGCCGCGCTCGCGCTGCTCCGCGAGCCGGACGAGACGCGGATGCCTCCTCCCGAGATCGAACCGGCGCACACCGTGTAGGAACCCCTCGGCCTCGGCCCCCGCCGCCCCTGACGGCGCGGTTACGATCGATTGCCTGCGCGTGACCCGCCTGCGAGTCCCGGCTCCGCCCTTCGTCCGCTTCGTGCTCAGGCGTGCGGCCGCGCTCGTCCTCCTGTGCCTCGGCATCACGATCGTCGCATTCGGGCTCACGCAGCTCGTGCCCGGCGATCCGGTGACGGCGAACCTCGGCGAGCAGGCCGCCGCCGATCCGGCCGCCGTGAAGGCGTTCGAGGAGCGCTACGGGCTCGACGAGCCGGTTCCCGTCCAGTACTGGCGCTACCTCGCGAACGTCCTGCACGGCGACCTCGGCGAGTCGCTCCAGGACCACCAGCCCGTGCGGCAGAACCTCGCCGACTACGCCCCCGCGACGGCCGAGCTGGCGATCCTCTCGACGTTCGTCGCCGTCCTCGTCGGCGTCAGCTTCGGCGTCGCCGCCGCCGTCCGGCGGAACCAGCTCACCGACCACACGCTGCGCGTGGTCTCGCTCGCCGGCATCTCCATGCCCACCTTCTGGATCGCGCTCGTCGCGCTCTACGTGTTCTTCTACCGGCTCGGCTGGTTCCCCGGCGGAGACCGGCTGGATCCCGGCACGCTCGCACCGCCGCACAGGACGGGGATGTACACCGTCGACGCCCTGCTCGCCGGCCAGTGGAGCACGGCCTGGGACGCGCTCCATCACCTGATCCTGCCCGCGCTCGTGCTCGCCGCCTTCAGCATCGGCCTGCTGACGCGCTACACGCGCTCGGCGGTGCTCGAGGTGATCGGCAACGACTACGTCCAGGCGGCGCGGGCGAAGGGCCTGCCGGAGGGACACGTGCTCCGGCGCCACGTCCTCCGGGCCGCGCTCCCGTCGGTCGTGACCGTCATCGGCCTCGTCTTCGCGAACGTGCTCACGGGGACGGTGCTCGTCGAGACGATCTTCGCCTGGCCCGGGATCGGGCAGTACGCCTACCGCAGCGCGGTGACGCTCGACCTGCCCGCGATCATGGGCGTCAGCCTCTTCGTCGCGGTCGTCTACATCACGATCAACTTCGTCGTCGACGTCCTCTACGGGGTCATCGACCCGCGGATCCGCGTCACGTGAGCGCGACCGTCGCCCCCGAGGACGGGATTCGCGTCGACGTCGAGCCGCGGCGGGTTCGCCCCGCATGGCGGCAGCCGCTCACGCTCGTCGGCGCCGCGATCGCGCTCGTCTGGCTCGTCGTCGCCGTCCTCGCACCGCTGATCGCGCCGTACGACCCGCTCGCCCAGTCGTTCGTGCCGTTCGCCGCGCCGTCGGCGGATCACCCGTTCGGCACCGACGAGCTCGGGCGCGACGTGCTCTCGCGGGTGGTCTACGGCGCGCGGATCTCGTTGCCGCTGGGCCTCCTCCTCGTCGTCCTCGCCTCCACGATCGGCGTCGTCCTGGGATCGCTCGGGGGCTACTTCCGCGGCTGGGTGGACGGCGTCGTGATGCGCGCTGCCGACCTCGTCTTCGCGTTCCCCGCGATCATCCTCGCGATGGTGGTGACGGCGGCCCTCGGCCGGGGGCTGACGAACGCCGTCCTCGCGCTCGTCGTCGTCTCGTGGCCGTCGTACGCGCGGGTCGTCCGGAGTCTCGTGCTGTCGGTCGGCGACTCGGAGTACGTCTGGGCGTCGCGCCTGCTCGGCGCATCGTCGCGGCGCGCGCTCGTCCGCGACGTGCTGCCGAACGTCCTCGGACCCGTTCTCGTGCTCGCCACGCTCGACGTCGGCCAGGCGATCCTCCTGCTCTCCGGGCTCTCGTTCCTCGGCCTCGGCGCCCAGCCGCCGACGGCCGAGTGGGGCTCGATGGTCGCGACCGGCACGCAGTACTTCCAGTTCTGGTGGATGGGGACCTTCCCCGGGCTGGCGATCTTCACCGCGGTGCTGGCGTTCAACTTCGTCGGGGACAGCCTCCGCGACGTCTTCGACCCGCGAACGGCACGCGAGTCGACGGAGCGGATGTGAGCGCGCTGCTCCAGGTCGAGGGCCTGCGCGTCCGGCTCCCGACCGTCGCCGGCCCCGCGACGGTCGTGGACGGGATCGACTACCAGGTCGAGACCGGCGAGGTCTACGGCATCGCCGGGGAGAGCGGCAGCGGGAAGACGATGTCGGTGCTCGCGCTGATGGGGCTGTTGCCGCCGGGGGCGGCCGTCGGCGGCAGCGCCGTCTTCGCGGGGCGCGATCTGCTCCGGCTCCCGCGTTCCGAGCTGCGGCGGATCTGCGGCCGCGAGCTCGCGATGGTGTTCCAGGATCCGATGACGTCCCTCCACCCGATGCTCTCGATCGGCACGCAGCTGACCGAGCACGTCCGCCTGCATCTCGGGCTGGGCCGCAGGGACGCCGCGGAGCACGCGCTGGAGCTGCTGCGCCAGGTGCGGATCCCCGATCCCGAGGGCGCGTTGTCCGCCTACGCGCACCAGTTCTCCGGCGGTATGCGCCAGCGGATCGCCATTGCCGTGGCGCTCGCCTGCGGCCCGAAGCTGCTCGTCGCCGACGAGCCGACCACCGCGCTCGACGTCACCGTCCAGGCCGGGATCATCCGGCTCCTCGACCGACTCCGACGCGAGACCGGACTCGCGATCGTCTTCATCACGCACGACCTGGGCGTTCTCTCGGCGATCGCCGACCGGGTGGCCGTGTTCTACGCCGGCCGGGTCGTCGAGGCCGGCTCGCGCACCGACGTCCTCGGGCACCCGCGCCACCCGTACACGCGCGGCCTCCTCGACGCGCTCCCGCACCCGGAGGCATCGGAGGCGCCGCTCGTCGCGGTCCCGGGGGCGCCGCCGGCGCCGCGGCACGTGCCGCCCGGCTGCGCGTTCCACCCTCGGTGTGCCCACGCACTGGAGGCGTGCCGCACCTCGGTGCCGCCGCTCGTCCCCATGGACGGCCGCTCGCTCGCCTGCCCCGTCGACCCCCTGCGCGGATGACCGCCGCGCCCGCCCTCGCGCTGGACGAGGTCGTCGTCGACTACGAGCGCCGAGGCGTCGACCCCGTCCGCGCCGTCGCGGGCGCGAGCCTGAGCGTCGAGCGCGGCCAGATCGTCGGCCTCGTCGGCGAATCCGGGTGCGGCAAGTCGACGCTCGCGCGCGCGTCCGTCGGCATGGTCGCACCCCTCTCCGGGACGATCCGGTTCGAGGGGCGCGAGGTGCGGCCGCTGACCCGCCGCGCGCGACCCCGCGAGCTGGCGCGCCTCCAGATGGTGTTCCAGAACCCGTTCTCGTCGCTCAACCCCCGCCGCCGGGTCGGCGAGCAGATCGCCGGCGCGCTCGCCGTCCTCGGCGTCGCCTCGCGGGCGAGGCGCCGCGCGCGGGTGGCCGAGCTCCTGGAGCAGGTCGGCCTTCCGGCAGCGGCGGCGCGCGGCTACCCGCACGAGTTCTCCGGCGGGCAACGGCAGCGCATCGCGATCGCGCGGGCGCTCGCGGCCGGCCCGTCCGTGATCGTCCTCGACGAGCCGCTGGCCTCGCTCGACGCGTCCGCGCAGGCGCAGATCGCCAACCTCCTCGTCGAGCTCGCCCGCGAGTTCGAGCTCGGGCTGCTGCTCATCTCCCACGACCTCGCGATCGTGCGCCACGTGGCCGACGCCGTCGCGGTCATGTACCTCGGCCGGATCGCCGAGCTCGCGCCGACGCGCGAGCTGTGGGCGACGCCCCTCCACCCGTACACGGAGGCGCTCATCGGCGCCGTCCCGCACGCCGACGGCGCGGGCACGCTGCCGGAGGCGCTGCCGGGCGAGGTCCCCGACCCGTCGCGACCGCCGACCGGGTGCCGTTTCCATCCACGGTGCCCGTACGCGTTCGAGCGGTGCCCGTCCGAGGAGCCGCCCCTCGTCGGCCTCGCGCCGGCCCGGTCGGCCGCCTGCTGGCTGCAACGGCCGGGCGAGCCTCCGCTGCCTCCCGCGGTCAAGGCCGCGCGGCTCGCGCGTGGCGTGACCGGTGAGTAATGTCGGCCCCTCACCTTCGACGCGAGGAGGACGACATGCGAGTGGGGCTCCGGAGCAAGATCGCCGTCGCCGTGGGTGTCGCGCTCACGGCGGGATCGGCGGCGTATGCCACGTCGTCGGGATCGGCGGCGGAGGGGCAGGACACGCTCGTCGTCGACCGCTCGTTCGAGATCAGAACGTCCGACCCGCAGCGGGCCTTCGAGCCGACGGCGTCGATCGTCAACCGCGGCGTCTACGACACGTTGCTCACGTTCAAGGGCGGCGACGTCTCGCATCCGGTGCTGATGGCCGCTCGCGGCTACCGCGCGTCCGGGGGTGGGAGGACGTACACGTTCGACCTGCGCCGCGACATCCGGTTCGCCGACGGCACGCCGATGACGGCCGCCGACGTCGTGTTCTCGTTCCGGCGCCTGATCAACCTCAAGGGCAATCCCTCCTTCCTGCTCTCCGGCGTGACGCCGTCGGCCCGCGGCCGGTACACGGTCGTTCTCCGCTCGAAGACGCCGAACACGGCGATCCCGTCGATCGTCGCGAACACGTCGCTCGGGATCGTGAACTCGAAGCTGGCGAGGCGGCACGGCGCCACGGACGGGGCGAACGCCGCCAAGACCGACAAGGCCGAGCAATGGTTCAACTCGCCGTCCTCGGTCGGCGCCGGGAGCGGCCCCTACGTGCTGCGGCAGTACAGCACCACGTCCCAGATCGTGCTCGACCAGAACCCGCGGTACTGGGGGCGGAAGCCCGCGTTCGAGCGGGTCGTGATCCGGAACATGGTGGCCGCCACGCAGTTCATCAACGTCCAGCGGGGTCGGCACGAGGTCGCCATCGACCTCTCCGCGCAGCAGGCGCAGGGTCTGCGGGGGAACCGCCGCGTCCGGGTGCGGACGCAGCCCTCGACCTGGGTGTTCTGGCTGTTCGCCAACAACAACCCGTCGATCTCGGCGGCGACGTCGAACAAGCGCTTCCAGTCGGCCGTCCGCTACGCGCTCGACTACCCGTCCTTCGTCCGGCTCGCCGGGCCCGGCGCGATCCAGGCGAGGGGGATCATCCCGTCGATGTTCCTCGGCTCGCTGCCGGCGTCGGCGAAGGTGAGCCGGAACCTGAGCCGCGCGCGGAGCGAGCTCGCGGCGTCGGGCGTCGGCGGGCAGACGTTCACGCTCGAGTACCCGAGCGACCTGACGATCAACGGCGTCGCGTTCGCCACGCTGGCGCAGCGCGTGCAGGCCAACCTCCAGGAGATCGGGATCAAGGTCGAGCTCGGTGGGGCGCCCGTCGGCACGTGGCTGGACAAGTACCGCGGCGGGACGATGGCGTTCGGCCTGTCGCTGTGGGGACCCGACTACCCGGATCCCTCCGACTACCTCGCCTTCATGCCGGGAGAGCTCGTCGGCGTGCGCGTCGGCTGGCCGAAGGGTGCCGATCCCGCGCTCGAGCGGCTCGCCGCGACGGCGCGCGTCACGACCAGCGACCGGGCACGGGCGCCGATCTACCGCCAGATCCAGCGCCGGCTGAACCAGTCGGGTCCGTACTTCCCGCTGATCCAGCCGACGCAGGTCTTCGTCGCCACGAGCGACCTCCGCGGCGCCGTCTTCAACCCGCTCTACTCGATCGACGTGCGCCTGCCGCAGCCGGCGGGCTAGTCCGCGCGGCCGGACCGGGACGGCCGTCGCAGGGCGGTCGTCCCGGCTCAGGCGTTGACGACGAGATCGGGCGGGAAGGCGTTGAGCTTGCGCCCGCCCCCGGCCTCGCACACGACCACGTCCTCGATCCGGACGCCGAAGCGGCCGTCGACGAGGATCGACGGCTCGTCCGTGAAGGTCATGCCCACCTGGAGCGGCGTCTCGTCCTCGTCGGAGAGGAACGGCGGCTCGTGGACGTCCATGCCGATCCCGTGGCCCATCCGATGCTTGAAGCCGGCGCCGTAGCCGGCCTCCTCGATCGGGCGCCGGCACGCGCGGTTGACCTCGTTCGCGGGAACGTCCGGTCGAAGGGCGGCCCGGCCGGCCTCCTGCGCCGCCAGGACCAGCTCGTACGCCTCGCGGACCTCGGCTCCCGGCTCGCCGACGCACACCGTGCGGCCGAAGTCCGAGCAGTAGCCGTCGACGACCGCGCCGAAGTCGAACATGACGACGTCGCCCTCCCGAGCGGGCGTCGTGCGTGTGTCGTCCGCCGAGCTCTTCCCCTCGCCGAACCCGGTGAAGACGTGCGTCGTGAACGAGGGCACCCGCGATCCGTGGACGCGCATCAGGTGCTCGACCTCCTCGACGAGATCGAGCATCGTCACGCCCTCCCGCACCGTCGGCGCGACCGCCCCCATCGTCGCGTCGACGACGGCGCAGGCCCGCTCCATCACGGCGATCTCGTCCGGCGACTTCGTGCGCCGGAGCGCGTTCACGAGCGGCGAGCCGGTGACGATCGTGTCGGCCGCGACGGCCCGGGTGAGGTGGAGCAGGGTCTCGGCCCAGGTGCGGTCGCCGACCGCGAGCGTCGTGGCCCGACCGAGGCCGCGCGCTGCTGCGTCGAACAGGGCCGGCCCGTCGTCGCGCTCGCCGACGACGACGAGCTCGCCCGGCAGCTCACCCGCCACGTCGAACAGCGTCATCATCCGCGGCAGCACGAACACGGGCTCCCGCTCGGGCCGGAAGAACGCTCCCGCGACCCAGCCGTGCGCGTACTGCGACTGGCCGAACGTCGGGATCACCCGCTCCACGCCCGTGAGGTACTCGAGATCGGAGGACGGCGGCAGGAAGAGGAGGTCGACGTCCGCGTCGCGCATCCGCTCGGCGAGCCGGCGCCTCCGATCCGCGTAGTCGAACACGCCGCGAGTCTAGACCGGCGTCAGCCGCGGAGGAGCGGCAGCACGGCGCGGGCGAGCAGGTCGACGCCGCCCCTCGTCGTCATGCCCTGCGGCGTCCCGAACTCGACGCGGCTCGCGCCCGCGTCGAGGAGCCGCCGTGCGTGCGCCGCGACCTCCTCGGGCGTCCCGGCGAGCACGAACCGGTCGAGCGGGGCCTCCGCGCCGGAGGCGAGCTCGAGGGTCGGGTCCAGGCGGGCCACGACGCCGAGATACTGCTCCACCTCGGCACGTGCGCGCTCGCGCGCCGCCCGCCCGTCGAGGTCGACGACCGTGACCGCCCCGACGACGATCCCGACGTCGTCGTTTCCGATCCATCCGCGCATCAGGCGGACCATGTCGGGGTTCGCGGTGCCGCCGATCTTCAGCTCGCTCGCCACCTCACCGGCGAACGCGGCCGTCCGCGGCCGCCACGTGCCGATCATCAGCGGCACCTCCCGGCGCAACGGCTCGTACGCCAGCCCGGCACCCGGCGCGAGCGAGAAGACCTCGCCCGCGACGCCCGACCGGTCGCCGGCGAGGAGACGGCGAACGATCGCCACCGTCTCGCGGAGGGCGGTCAGCGGCCGGCGGGGCTCGATCCCGAGACGATCGAGCCACGACCCCTGGACGAGCCCGAGGTAGGCGCGACCGCCCGAGACGGCGTCCAGGGCCGCGATCTGACCCGCGATCTCGACGGGATGCAGCGTGTACGGGTTCAGCGCGGCCGGCCCGAGCCGGACGCGCTCGGTCTCCCGCGCCATCAGCAGCAGCGGCGCGATCGCCGGCTGGAAGAGGAGATCGTGGTAGACGGAGACGACGTCGAACCCGCCGGACTCGGCGAGCCGAGCGAGCGCGACGTACTCGTCGGGCGCCTTGTCCGACTGCAGGCCGAGGCCCAGCTCCATCGTCAGGTGAGGTCTTCGGTGCGGAGCACGCGCTCGCCGACGCGCTCGATGCGCATCACGACCCGCTCGTCCGGATCGGGACAGCAGACGTGCATGTCCTGCTCGAGCCAGTCCTCGGCGGGCAGACGCCGCTGCTTCGCCGGGATGAGCGGCAGGACGCTCTGCAGCGCGTACAGGCAGAAGTGCTTCCCCTCCGGGATGCGGAGGCGGTTCGACTCCGAGACCTCGAAGTAGTCGCCGACCTCGAGTCCGCACACGGACCGTCCCTCGATCCGCTCGACGGTCACGCGCAGGTCGAAGAGACGCATCTCGGGCACCCGACAACCTTGCCTGGGCGACCCGATCGGTTCAACCTATGCGCACTCGAACGCAAGGAGGGGGACACGTGACTCACACGTGGAGGAAGGCAGTTGCGATCGCCGCCGCCGCGCTGGGCACCACGGGGCTCGTCGCCGCGGCGCTCGTCGCGACGACGGCGGCGGCACCGACCGCTCCGGCGGCCGCGACCGCGCGGTCGTGCAGCTTCGAGCTGCGCATGGGGACGGTCCTGCCGTTCACCGGCGACCTGGCGGCGTTTGGCCCGAACCTCGACCGTGCGGTGAAGCTTGCCGTCCAGCTCCAGAACGCGTCGCTGAAGCGGCTGGGCCTCTCGTCGCGCATCTCGTCGCGCCTCGTGGCGTCGGAGGACGGTGAGACGCAGGCGCGCGCGTCGGTCGAGGCCGCGACGAAGCTCGTCAAGACCGACAAGGTCAACGTCGTGATCGGGGAGATGGCGTCGAGCGCGACGATCCCGATGGCGCAGTCCGTCACGATCCCGAACCGGATCGTCACGATCTCGCCGACCTCGAGCGCGCCGCAGATCACGTCGATCAAGGACGGCGGGTACCTCTGGCGCGTCTACCCGTCCGACTACCTGCAGGGGCGCGTGCTCGCGCAGGCCGCCGTCGGCGCGTTCGGCAGGGGCAAGACGGTCAACGTCGGCGCCCGGAACGACGCCTTCGGCACCGCACTCCGGCAGCTCTTCGTCCAGCAGTACCGCAGGCTCGGCGGCAGGGTCGGCGTCAACATCTCGTGGAACCCCGACCAGCCGAACTTCGACAGCGAGGCGCAGAAGCTCGTCGAGGGAAGCCCGGCAGGCTTCGTCATCATCGACTTCCCCGACACGTTCGAGAAGTTCGCCCCGTCGCTCGTCCGCACCGGGCGTTGGGACCCCGGCAGGACGCTGATGACCGAGGCGCTGCGCAACGCGGACGTGCTGAAGAAGATCGGCGACCCCGTGAACGGTCTGCGCGGGACGGCCGCGACCTCCCAGGGCGCCCCCGCTCGCGCCGCCTTCGACGCCTTGTGGAAGCGGCAGGTGAAGGGAGCGAAGGCGTACACGGGCTTCGAGGGGACGGCGTTCGACGCGGCGAACCTCGCGTTCCTCGCCGCCCTCAAGGCGTGCTCGGCGCGGCCGCCCGCGATCAAGGCGCAGCTTCGCGCCGTCTCGGGGCCACCGGGCCGGAAGGTCACCTTCAAGAACCTCGACGGCGCGATCAGGCTGGCCGTCGCGGGACGGGACGTGAACTACGAGGGCGCGTGGGGCCCGATCGACTTCGACCGGAACGGCGACCCGGGCTCGGCCGTCTACGAGATCTGGCGCTACCGGGGCGGCACGATCTCGACGATCAGGACGATCACGTTCCGCGGGTGACCCGGAGGCGGTTCAGGGAGGGCGGCGGCTTCGAGGAGGCCGCCGCCTATGCCCGCGCCGTGCGGGTCGCGGGGCACATCGCGGTGAGCGGGACCGCCGCCGGCGCGACGGACCGGGACGCGTACGGGCAGGCGCGGGAGGCGCTCGACCGCGCGGTCGCCGCCGTCGAGCACCTCGGCGGCACCCGGGAGGACGTCCTCCGGACCCGCCTCCTGCTCGCGCCCGGCTGCGACTGGGAGGGCGTCGTCCGTGCGCACCGCGAGACGTTCGAGGGCGTCGACCCGGCGAACACGACCTACTTCGTCGGCGGGTTCATCCCTCCCGGGGTGCTCGTCGAGGTCGAGCTCGACGCGGTCGTCGAGGAGCCGCCGAGGTAGAGCTCCGCGATCCTGGGATCGTCGAGCAGCGCGTGCCCCGGGCCCTCGTACGCGTTGCGGCCAAGCTCCAGCACGTAGCCGACGTCGGCGAGCGCGAGCGCGCGGCGTGCGTTCTGCTCCACGATCGCGATCCCGATTCCCAGTCGGTTGATCTGGGCCAGCGTCTCGAAGACGACCTCGACCGCACGAGGTGCGAGACCGGCCGAGGGCTCGTCGAGGAGCAGCAGCCGCGGCCTCGTCGCGAGCGCGCGGGCGATCGCGAGCAGCTTGCGCTGTCCGCCCGAGAGCGTTCCCGCGCGCTGGCGTCGCCGCTCGCGCAGCATCGGAAAGAGGTCGTAGACCTCGTCGAGCGCCGCCCCCCGCTCGCCCCGCGGCATCGGCAGGGCGCTGACCTTGAGGTTCTCGGCGATCGTCAGGCTGGGGAAGACGTTCGCGGTCTGCGGGACGTAGTTGAGGCCCCGCCGGGTCAGGCGGTCGGGCTGCAGTCGCACGATGTCCTCGCCGGCGAGCCGGATCGTCCCCGCCCGGGGGCGGACGATGCCGTAGATCGCCTTCAGCAGCGTCGACTTCCCTGCGCCGTTCGGGCCGATGATCGCCGCGATCTGCCCGGCGTCGAGCTCGATCGAGACGCCGCGCAGGACCGGGACGTCGCCGTAGCCCGCCTCCAGCTCCTCGACCTCGAGCATCACGGGTGCGCTCCCAGGTAGGCGTCGACCACGCGGGGATCCGCGCGCACCTCCTCCGGGGCTCCCGACGCGATCACCTTGCCCTCGTTCATCACGACGACCCGGTCGCTCACGCGCATCACCGCCTCGAGATCGTGCTCCACGATCAGGAACGTGAGCCCCTCGCGCTCGCGCAGCTCGAGGACGTGCACGAGCAGCTGCGCACGCACGGTCGGATTGACGCCGGCCATCGGCTCGTCGAGCAGCAGCAGGCGCGGCTCCGTCATCAGCGCGCGGGCGAAGTCGAGCAGCTTCTGCTCGCCGCCCGAGAGCGTCCCGGCGTAGTCGTCGGCGTGCCGCCCGAGGCGGACGAGCGTCAGGAGCTCCCGCGCCCGGTCGCGCGCCTCTCGCTCACGGGAGGCGCCCGAACCCGGAAGGCTGAGCAGCCGCTCGCCGGGGTGGCGCGGCGCGGCGAGGAGGAGGTTGTCGAGCACGGAGAGCCGCCGGAGGACGCGCGCGTGCTGGAACGTTCGGACGAGGCCCGCGGCGGCGATCGAGTGCGCGGCGCGCCGGTCGATGCGCCGGTCCTCGAAGACGACCTCGCCCGCCTCGGCGCGCAGGAACCCGGAGATGACGTTGAAGAGCGTCGACTTGCCCGCGCCGTTCGGTCCGATCAGCGACGTGATCGAGCCACGCTCGACGGCGAGCGTCGCGCCGTCGACGGCGCGGACGCCCCCGAACCGCCGCACGATCCCGCGCGCCTCGAGCATCACTCCAGCACCAGCTCCTCGCGACGTCCGAGCAGCCCCTGCGGGCGGAAGAGGACCAGCCCGATGATCACGAGCCCGATGAGCATCAGGCGCAGGTAGGCCCGCTCGGCCGACTCGAACCAGGCGAAGGGCGCGAAGTCGAAGAAGCGCGTTCCGGCGTAGAGGACGCCGAAGAGCAGCGAGCCGATCGCGACGCCCCACACGCGGCCGAGCCCGCCGAGGATCACGATCATCCAGGCGAAGAAGGTCAGCGAGGGGGCGAAGTCGTCCGGGCTGAAGAACGAGAACTGCCACGCGTAGAAGCAGCCGGCGACGCCCGCGAGCGCCGACCCCAGCGCCAGCGCCTGCAGCCGGTACGCGAACACGTTCTTCCCCAGCGACGCGGCGGCGTCCTCGTCCTCGCGGATCGCCTTCAGCACGCGGCCCCACGGCGTCCGGACCGCGGCCCAGACGATCGCCATCAGCGCGACGGCGACCACCCAGACGATCACGAGCATCGCCACGTCCTTCGAGCCGAGGTGCAGCGCGTCCTGGACGCGGCCCTGGAACGCCTCCCACTGGCCGTTGTAGGACGCGGCCCGCCCGGTGCCGGCGAGGTTGATCGTGCCCTGTGACCCGCCCGTCAGGCGGTCCTCGTTCGTGGCGACGTAGCGGACGATCTCGCTGAAGGCGATCGTGACGATCGCGAAGTAGTCCGCGCGCAGCCGGACGGTCGGCAGGCCCAGCAGCACGCCGAACACGCCGGCCGCGACGACCCCGAGCGGTGCGGCGAGCCACGTGCTCAGCCCCTCCTTCACGACGAGGATGGCCATCGTGTAGGCGCCGATCGCCATGAAGGCGACGTGGCCGAAGTTGAGCAGCCCCGCGAAGCCGAACTCGAGCTGGATGCCGAGCGCGAGGATCGTGTAGATCCCGGCGACGACACCGACGAACGCCCAGAACTCGCCGCTGGCGATCGTGCTCACGGAACGCGTGCCCTCCCGAACAGGCCCTGTGGGCGGACGAGCAGCCCGAGGATCAGCGCGGAGAACGCCACGACCGGCTTGTAGACGGGGTCGACGCCGCCGAAGAAGCCCTCCCACGTCGAGAGCTCGGTGGCGATGCCGAGCGTCAGTCCGCCGAGCAGCGCACCGTACGCGCTGCCGATGCCGCCGAGGACGACGGCGGCGAAGACCGGCAGCAGCAGCGCGAAGCCGAAGTTCGGGTCGAACGTGTACTGGACGAGCCCGATCAGGACGCCTGCCAGCGCGGCGAGTGCGCCCACGAGCACCCACGTGACGAGGACGACACGGCCGGTGTCGACGCCCGCGACGGCGGCGAGGACGCGGTCGTCGGCGACCGCCCGCATCGTGCGTCCCACCGTGGTCGTGCCCAGCAGGAGCCCGACGAGCACGATCGCGACCACCGCGGTCGCGATCGCCGCCCCCTGCCCGCCCGAGAGCCGAACCGAGCCGAGCTCGTAGACCTTGTACGGGTCGACGTCGTACGCCCGCGGCTCCGGGCCGGCGACGAGGAAGAGCGCCTGCCGGAGGACGAGCGCGAGCCCGATCGAGGCCAGGAACAGGCTCATGAACCCCGCGCCGCGCCCGCGCAGCGGCCGCCACAGGGTGAACTCCAGCAGGATGCTGAGCAGCGCCGTCGCGACCATCGCGAGCACGGTCGCCGCGAGGATGTCGAGGCCACGCGTGACGTTGAAGTAGAACGCGACGAACGCGCCGATGGCGATCACGTCGCCGTACGCGAAGTGGACGAGCCGCAGGATCCCGTAGACGATCGAGACCCCGACCGCGGCGATGGCGATCACCGAGCCCGTGACGAGCCCGTTCGCGAGCAGCTGGAGGAACACCTACACGACCTGCGACTCGAGCACCGGACGCCCCTCCGCGAACCGCTGCGGGGCGAGAACGTGCAGCGCCGCGTCCACCCCGTCCCCGACGATCGCGTCGGCGAGGATGCGCCCGACCGCCGGCGCGATCATGAACCCGTGGCCGCTGAAGCCGGCGGCCACCCAGAGACCGTCGTCCACGGCCCCGATGATCGCCTGCCGGTCGGGCGTCGTGTCGTACGTCCCGTGCACGAGGAGCGGGAAGTCGACGTATTCGAGCGCCGGCAGCAGCTCCCGGATCGCCGCGCGGATCGCGGCGCGCCACCCCGCTTCCCGCTCGGCGGGGTCGCCGGCGGCGGAGAGGTCGCTCGCGAGCACGCGCCCGTCGGCGAGCTGCTTGGCGGCGAACCGTCGCTCGGGTGCGACGACGAGCGGCTCGAGCAGCCGTTCGCGCAGGGGCCGGCTGAGGAACAGGAAGCGCTCCTCGCCCGCGATCGGGAGGTCGACTCCCAGCGGCCGGAGCAGCGATGCCGTCTCGACCGCGGCCGCGACGACGACGTGCGGCGCCACGAGCCGGCCGCCGTCACCGAGCGCGAGTCGCCACGCGCCGGCCTCGCGCTCGAGCGCACGCACCTCGGCGATCCGCACGTCGGTCCCGCGCGCGAATGCCTCGACGACCGACTGCGGTCGGTCGAAGTACCCGTCCTCGCCGCACCAGGCGGCCCCGAGGACACGGTCGACCGCGAGGCCGGGCACCAGGCGCGCGGCCTCGCCGGGCGCGACGAGCCGCGACGGGACACCGCAGCGGTTCTGGAGCACGACGTTCGCGCGCAGGTGCTCCAACGCCTGCTCGCTCTGCGCGAAGAACAGGTAGCCGCACGGGCTGAAGCCGAGCGGCACGCGGCTCTCGAGCCGCTCGTCGGCCTCGCGGTAGAAGCCGACCGACTCCCGTCCGAGTCGGCAGTTGACCTCCGTGCCCCACTGTTGGCGGACGCCGCCGGGCTGAACGCCCGATGCGCCTGCGCCCACGCCGCTGCGGTCGAGCACCGCCACGGCGACACCCCGCGCGCGCAGGTGCCAGGCGACGGAGAGCCCCGTGATGCCCGCACCGACCACGACGACCTCGACCGCGCTGTCATCCGCCGCCATCTTCGTGCCGTGGATCATGCCCGTCGTGCCGACGCTGCGCGAGGTCACGGCCATGCCCCCGGCCGGAATCGAACCAGCGCACACGGTTTAGGAAACCGATGCTCTATCCACTGAGCTACGGGGGCGCGACGGGGAAGGGTATCGCCGCCACGCGCGCTTGATCGGGCGCGGCCGAGCCGGGAGAATCCCGCACGACTGATCCGACGACGGGGGAGGACGGCGATGCTGCGCGAGTTCAAGGACTTCCTGCTGCGGGGCAACATCGTCGAGCTCGCGGTGGCGTTCGTCATCGGCGTCGCGTTCGCGGCGCTCGTCAACTCGCTCGTCGACAACCTGCTGATGCCGGTGATCGCGATGCTGATCGGGAAGCCGAACTTCAGCGACCTCACCTTCACGATCAACGACGCGGTGTTCCGCTACGGCGCGTTCATCACCGACCTGATCCAGTTCGTGGCGATCGCGGCGGCAGTCTTCTTCTTCGTCGTGAAGCCGATCGACGCGATGATGGCACGTCGGCGCCGCGAGCCGGTCGAGGAGGGCATGCCGGACGAGGAGCGGCGCCACCAGGAGCTGCTCGCGGCGCTCGAGCGCATCGGCCGCTAGTTCGTCGTTCCGCCGCGTCGGGCACGCCACACCGGATGCTCGACGACCTCTGGTACAAGAATGCCGTCGTCTACAACCTCGACGTCGAGACGTTCCTCGACGCCGACGGCGACGGGTGCGGCGACTTCGAGGGGCTGATGCGCCGGCTCGACTACCTCGCGAGCCTCGGCGTGGACGTGCTCTGGCTCGCGCCCTTCCAGCCGACGCCGAACCGCGACAACGGCTACGACGTCTCCGACTACTACGGCGTCGACCCGCGGTTCGGCTCCTCCGGCGACTTCGTCGAGTTCCTGCACCGCGCGAGGAGCCGCGGCATCCGGGTGATCGTCGACCTCGTCGTCAACCACACGTCGGACCGCCACCCGTGGTTCCGCAGCGCCCGGAACGGGCCCGGCTCGCCGCACTTCGACTGGTACGTGTGGTCGGAGCGGCGGCCGTCGAACTGGCGTGCCGGGACGGTCTTCCCCGGCTACCAGCCCTCGACCTGGAGCCGCGACGCACAGGCGAAGCAGTGGTACTTCCACCGCTTCTACGACTTCCAGCCCGATCTCAACATGCAGAACCCGGCCGTGCGCGACGAGATCCGGCGGATCATGGGGTTCTGGCTCGAGCTGGGCGTCTCGGGCTTCCGCGTCGACGCCGTGCCGTTCATCATCGAGGAGCCGCCGACCGGGACGGGCCCGCCGCCGCTCCACTTCGAGTACCTCGAGGAGCTGCGCGACTTCCTCCAGTGGCGCGCCGGCGACGCGGTGCTGCTCGGCGAGGCGAACGTCCTCCCGAAGGAGACCGCGCCGTACTTCCGGGACGGCGACGGGATCCACCTGATGTTCAACTTCTGGGTCAACCAGCACCTCTGGTACGCACTCGCGAGCGGCGACGCGAGGCCGCTCGCGGCCGCGCTCCGCGACACGCGTCGGCTGCCGCCGACGTGCCAGTGGGCCCACTTCCTCCGCAACCACGACGAGCTCGACCTCGGCCGGCTCACCGAGGAGCAGCGCGCGACCGTGTTCGCGCGCTTCGCGCCGGACGAGGGGATGCGCCTCTACGGGCGTGGGATCCGGCGCCGCCTCGCGCCGATGCTCGGCGATCGCGCGCTCGTCGAGCTCGCGTACAACGTGCTGCTCTCCCTCCCCGGCACGCCGGTGCTCTGGTACGGCGACGAGCTCGGGATGGGCGAGGACCTGCGCCTGCCGGAGCGCGCGGCGGTGCGGACGCCGATGCAGTGGTCGGCGGAGGCGCACGGCGGCTTCACCGACGCCGAGAAGCCGTTCCGGCCCGTCGTCTCCCGCGGGCCGTACGCGTACGAGCACGTGAACGTCGAGCAGCAGCGGCGTGAGCCCGACTCGCTCCTCCGGTGGACGACGCGGATGGTCCGCCTGCGGAAGGAGTGCCCGGAGATCGGGTGGGGTGCGTGGCGACTGCTGGGGACGCGGAACCCCTCCGCGCTTGCGCTGCGGTACGACTGGCACGGCGACGCGATCGTGGTCGTCCACAACTTCGCGGCCGAGGCGACCGAGGTGACCATCCGGACGGAGGCGAAGCCCGGCGAGCCGCTCGCGAGCCTCCTCGACCTCGAGGAGTGCGCGCCGGCGCGCAACGGGACGTACCGGATCCCGCTCGACGCGCACGGCTCGGCGTGGTTCCGGATCGGCGCGCTCGACTACGCGCTCGGCTAGCGCGCAGCGGTCGCGTCGCGGATTCGTGGGTCGAGCGCCGCGTGCACGATGTCGACCAGGAGGTTGGCGACGATCACGGCTGCCGTGAGCACGACGGTGAGCCCCAGCACGAGCGGGTAGTCGCGGGCGAGCACGCCGGCGACGTAGTAGCGGCCGATCCCCGGGATCGAGAAGACGTGCTCGACGACGAAGGAGCCCGTGACGAGGTAGCCGACGATCGGCCCGAAGGCCGTCACCACCGGGACGAGCGAGTTCCGCAGCACGTGCACGGACACGATCCGCGAGCGCCGCAGCCCCTTCGCGGCGGCCGCGCGGACGTAGTCGCTGCCGAGCGTCTCGAGCATCCCCGCCCGGACGAGCCGCATGCACCACGCGGCGGGGAGCAGGGCAAGCGTGATCGTCGGCAGCACCTTCGACTGCCAGGGTCCCCACCCGCTCGTGGGAACCAGGCTCCAGTGGACTGCGACGAGCGAGATGAGGAGCGAGCCGACGAGGAAGGCGGGCACCGACGCGGCGCCGAGGGACGCGAAGCGCGCGACGCCGTCGGCCGCCGTCCCGTGCCGGAGCGCGGCGAGGACGCCGAGCGGCACGCCGACCGACACCGCGAGCAGGAACGCGAGCAGGCCGAGCTCGAGCGAGATCCGTCCCTGGCGCTCGATGATCGAGTTGACGGTCTGGTAGCGGTAGCTGAAGGTGTTGCCGAAGTCGAAGCGGACGACCGCCTCGAGGTAGTTCCGGTACTGGCCGTACCACGGCAGATCGAGGCCGAACCGCCGGTTCATGTTCCGCTCGATCGACTCGGGGCGCCAGTCGCCGGACTTCGACCACGCGACGTTCGAGATGCCGACGAGCTGCCCGCGCCGCAGGGGGCTGCCGCCGATCGAGCGCATCATGAAGAAGAGGATCGTGACGACGACGAAGAGGACGGGGATCGTCCAGAGCGTCCGACGGATCGCATACGACAGCACTAACCTATAGAGTAGCCAGTAACGGTTAGCAATGGAAGCGACTGCGTACTCCCATCTCGTCGACGGGCTCGAGCTGCCCGTGCCGCTCGCCGGGCATCCCGCGCTCGAGCTCTGCAACACCCGTGCGGGCTGGGGGGAGGCGGCGCCGAAGGAGTACCTCGCGAGCTACGCCCACCTCGTCGCGCTCGCGCGCGAGGTCGGGCTGGTGTCCCCCGAGGACGCGGCGGCGCTGGACGCGCCGTCGCCGGCGGCGCTGCGGCGCGCGCTCGCGTTGCGTGAGGCGCTCTACCAGGTCGTGTCCGACCCCCGGCCGGGCGACGCGTGGTCCGTGGTGGCCGACGAGGCGGCGCGCGCCGCGGCCGTCGCGACGCTCACGCCGGAGGGCTGGCGGCTGCCCGTCCGCGCGGACCTGCCCGTGCTCGCGGTCGCGCGCTCGGCCGCCGAGCTGCTGACCTCGGAGCACGCGCCCGTCCGCCGCTGCCCCGGGACGGGCTGCGGCTGGCTCTTCCTCGACCCGCGCGGCAGGCGGCGCTGGTGCACGATGGCGACGTGCGGCAACCGGGCGAAGGTGCGTGCGCACGCGGCGCGCGCCCGCGAGCGCGCTAGAGCTCGCTGACCTCCGCCCGCCGCTCGTCGACGCAGGCCATCGCCCAGACCGCGGCCGTCGCGGCCACACGCTCGCCGTCGGCCTCGTCGCGGAGCTCGACCCGGACCTGGTAGACGGCGCCCTCCGCGTCGGGCCCCGCCTCGTGCCGGTGCTCGCCGACGACCGACGCCTCGCCGAAGTCGCGGACGAGCGCGCCCGCGAGCTCGTCCAGCTCCGCCGGCGTCGCCTCCCGGCCGGCGAACACGCCGAAGTTCACGCGGACCTCGGGCCCGGCCTCGCCGCCGGGCACGACGAACGCGATCATCGGGTCGATCTCGGTCCGTTCATCCATCGACTTCGAGCGATACCCGTCCTGCGCAGTCGCTAACGCTCGACCGGGGCCCAGCGGAAGCGGCGCGCGGCGACCGCGTACCCTGCGGCTCCCCATGCGGCGACCACGGCGATCGCCGTCGGGTTGTCCCACAGCGGGTCGCCGTCGAGGTAGGCGGCGCGGACGAGCTCGAGGAAGTACGTGAGCGGCAGCACGTCGGCGATCGCCTGGAGGAACGCCGGGTACTCGCGCGTCGGCCCGAACGAGCCGGACAGGAACGCCATCGGCAGGACGATCACGTTCACGACCGGGGAGGCGCCCTCCGACGAGCGGATGAGCGCAGCGAGTGCGAACCCCATCCCGGCGAACGCCACCGCGCCGAGGACGAGCGCCCCGACGAACGAGGTCGGGTCCTCCGGCAGCTCCGCTCCGTAGAGGAGGCGCCCGACCACGATGAGCGTGACCGTCTGGAGCGCGAACACGAGCAGCGTCGAGGCGACGACGCCGGCGAGGTAGACGCTGCCTGGGAGGGGCGTCGAGCGCAACCGCTTGAGGATGCCCGCTTCTCGCCGGAGCACGAGGAAGATCGCGAGCCCGCCGAAGGCGGTGTTCGCGACCCCGTACCCGATCAGGCCGACCAGCAGCCAGGTCGCCGCCGGATGTCCCTCGATCTCGTCCGAGTAGACGGCCCCGAGGAGCAGGAACAGCATCACGGGGAAGAGGAAGACGAAGATCGCGGCCTCGCGGCTCCGCCAGAACAGCCGCTGCTCGGCGCGCAGCTGGTGCACGAACAGGCTCACGCCCCGTCCTCCTCCTCGAGCAGCGCCAGGTACACGTCCTCGAGGCTCGGTCGGCTGACCTCGAGCTCCTCGAGCTCGCGGCCGGCGGCGAGCGCCTCGGCCGTGAGCTCGTGCAGCGCGCGCGTCGGCTCGCGCGTCCGCAGCACGACCTGCCGGCCGTCGCGGCGGTACCGGATCTCCGCCTCGGCCTCGCCGCCGCGGAGCTCGTCCGGCGTCCCGATCCGGACGATCTCGCCTTCGCGCATCACGGCCACGCGGTCGCACAGCTGCTGCGCCTCGTCGAGGTAGTGCGTCGTCAGCAGGATCGTCTTCCCGAGCGACCGCAGCGCGCGGATCATCTCCCACGCCGCCCTGCGGGCCGCGGGGTCGAAGCCCGTCGTCGGCTCGTCGAGGAAGACGAGGTCCGGGTCGCCCACGAGCGCGAGCCCCAGGTCGAGCCGACGCTTCTGCCCGCCGGAGAGCGTCTTCGCGAGCGCGTCCCGCTTCCCGGCGAGGCCGACGAGGGCGATCGTCTCGTCGACGTCGCGCGGGTGCTCGTAGTAGCGCGCGAACATCGCGTGCTGCTCCCGCACCGTGAGGTTCGCGAACGGCTCCGAGATCTGGAGCACGACGCCGATGCGCGCGCGGAACGCGCGCTCGCCCCGCGCGGGGTCGTGCCCGAGTACCTCGACGGTGCCGCCGTCGCGCTCGCGATAGCCTTCGAGGATCTCGACGGTCGTCGTCTTGCCGGCGCCGTTCGGGCCGAGGAGCCCGAAGACCTCTCCCCTGGCGATCTCGAAGTCGACGCCGCGGACGGCCGCGATGCCGTCGTACGACTTCCGGAGCCCGCGGACGACGACGGCGCTCACAGCTCGATCACGCAGTGGCCGGCGGGCGGGAACGCGACGGAGCCCGCGCCCAGCGCCTCGGCGATGACGCCGCAGTCGGGCTGGTGGCCGACCGCGACGACGACGGAGCCCCGCCCCTCGACCGCCTCGAGGAGCCCGGCGGCGGTGGCTCCGGGGGCGAGGCGCGCATCGACCTCCGCCGGGACGTCCGACGCCCGCGCGATCGGCGTCGCCGTCTCCCGCGCACGCAGCAACGGGCTCGTGAGCACCACGTCGGCGCGCGGGAGGCGCTCGGCGAGCGCACGCGCCTGCGCGCGCCCTCGCTCGGTCAGCGGCCGCAGCTCGTCGGGCTCCCCCGGAGCCGCCTCCGCGTGTCGCACGACCACCACTCGCACGCGCCCATCGTATGGCGACCCGGATGGTGCCGTCGCGGTTCCGAAAATCGTGTCCCACAAATACAAAGGGATTTGCGCGCTGATGCGCCAGGATGCACCGCCCGATCGTCGGACGAATTCCTTGCCAAGCCGGCGACGCGGAGGTATCCTGTGCGACTCGATCCACTGAGGAGCCAGTCCATGACCTTCCCGTACCACACCTCCACCACCGCATTCGCAGCCGCCCCGTCGGCGTGCGCGCGGATCCCGTGGATGGAGCCGTGGGGCCGCGGGACCGTCGGCCTCGGCTCGGCACGAGCCCTCGCAAGGAGGCGCCAGCGCTAGTTCTCTAGCGGCATAGCACCTGATTTGCGAGGGCGACCCGATGGGTCGCCTTCGTCGTTTCGGAGGCGGCAGAGCACCCGGAAAGGGGGACGCACCGGACAGCAGTCAGGCCAAGAGCACATCGCAGCTCCGCCGAGAGGCGCGCGCGGCGCGCCGCCGAGACGCCCGACATCGCCGTCGGAAATTGCATGCCGTCTTTGGCAGCGTGATTTCGTGCGGCCTCTCGCGCCGGAGCTCGAGCATCCGGAGGAGATCGCCATGATCGAGTACGAGTCGCACATCCGACGCCAGATCGCACGCGAGCGGGCGGAGCGGATCGCCGCCGAGTACCGCCGTGCGCAGGCCGGCCACCCGCGTCGGCGCCGCGCGCGCCGCCGGGCGCGTGTGTCGGGCCTGCTGGGCAGTCTGCGCCGTTGGGGCATCGACCACGTCCCGGCCTACCGGCACTGATGGCCACCGACGCACGCACGATCGCCGCGCGTCTGGGGCTCGACGAGCTCGCCGTCCGTCGACTCCAGGCGCGCGGCCACCTGCTCCGGCTCGACGCCGACGATCGCGAGATCCGCGAGCGGCTGTACCGCGCGAACGTCCGTCCCCTGCCGCGGCTCCGGCCGCTGCGCGACCTGCCCGTGCCGGACCCGGGCGAGCCGCCGACCGCCGCCTGATTGAATCCGGGCATGGCGTCGTACCGGTACGTCGTCGCCGACGTGTTCACGGATCGGCCGCTGACCGGGAACCAGCTCGCGGTGTTCACGGACGCGCGCGCGATCCCCGAGCACCTGCTCCAGCCGCTCGCCCGCGAGCTGAACTTCTCCGAGACGGTGTTCGTGCTCCCGCCCGAGGGTGCGGGACATGCGCGAATCCGGATCTTCACGCCGTCCACGGAGCTCCCCTTCGCCGGGCACCCGACGCTCGGCTCCGCGTTCGTGCTCGCCGCGCCGATGCAGCTGGGCTCCATCGTGCTCGAGACCGCGCGCGGGCTCGTTCCCGTCGAGCTGACGCGCGACGAGTCGGGGCGCATCGTCTTCGGGCGGATGACGCAGCCGGTGCCGACGGTCGAGCCCTACCCGGAGGCCGATGCGCTGCTGGCGGCGCTGGGCGTCGCGCGGTCGGAGCTGCCCGTGGAGGTGTACGACAACGGCGTCGAGCACGTCTACGTCGCGCTCGCGACGCCCGAGGAGGTCGCGTCGCTCCGGCCCGACCCGACGGCGCTGTCGCGGTTCGGTCGTGTCGGGATCAACTGCTTCGCCGGGTCGGGCACGCACTGGAAGACGCGGATGTTCGCGGCGTCGCTCGGCGTCGCGGAGGATCCTGCGACCGGCTCCGCGGCGGGGCCGCTCGCATGCCACCTCGCGCGGCACGGGCGGATCGACTGGGGCGAGGAGATCGAGATCGAGCAGGGCACGGAGCTCGGTCGACCGTCGCGTCTCGTGGCGCGTGCGGAGGGCGGCGGCGGGCTCATCGACCGCGTCGAGGTCGGCGGCTCCGCCGTGACCGTCGCGCGCGGCGAGTTCCGCCTCTAGTCCGCGAAGGCGACGGCCTCCACGGCCGGCAGCTCGAGCGCGAGCGCGCGCCAGAACCGGCCCCCGTCCGTCGAGAGGTAGAGCCGGTTGCGCGCGCCGTAGAGGATCGTGTCCGGCTCGTCCGGGTGGATCGCGACGGCACGACCGCCGGGGAGGCCGCGCCCGCTCTCGCTCCACGTCGTGCCTGCGTCGTGCGACACCGCGAGCGGCGGCTTCCGGTCGAGCACGGCGACGACGGTCGAGCCCGATGCGGCGGCGGCGAGCACGCGCGGGAGCGCGACGATCGGCGCGTTCGCCCCGGGGAAGGGGTCGTCCGCCGGCCCGAGCAGCGCCTCCTCGTCGAGGTCGACCTCCCAGGTTCCCGCCTCGGTGGCCACGAGCGCCTTCACCGGCGGCGCGCGAGCAGCTCCGCCACGACCGACGTCGCCCGGCGCGCCGCCGCTCCAGGCGCGAGATGCGAAGTCCGCGAGACGAGGTAGGCGACCGCGAACGCGTCGCCGGCGCCGGTCGGATCGGCGGCGTGGACGGCGAGGGCGGGTACGTGCTCCTCGGTGTCGTGGAAGTGGACGGTCGAGCCGCGGTCGCCGTGCGTGACGAGGACCTCCGGCACCCCGAGCCCCCGCAGCGACGCCGCGTCGGTGCCGCCGACGAGCGCCGTCGCCTCCTCCTCCGAGAGCTTCAGGATCGAGACGTGCCGGAGGATCGCCGGATCCGCGTGCGGCTCCAGCCGGAGCGGGCCGGTCGCCGCGGCGCGGACGAGCCCCTGGCCGTCGAGCGACACCACCCGCCGCCCGCGCGCGAGCGCGGCGACCGTCTCGGCGGGGAACTCGCCGACGGCGAGCGCGCCCACGTGCACGGCGTCGTAGGGCCGCAGCAGGTCGAGCCACGGCCCCGGGCGCCACGGCTCGGCCACGTCCTCAACGGTCATCTCGCGCCGGCTCCCGCGGTAGTCGAAGCGGTAGCGGTACGTCCGCTCGGCGGGCAGCCACTCGACCGGCGTTCCGAGCGCGACGAGGCGCGGCAGGAGCATCGGCCGGTCGGCGGGCGCGCATCGCGTGACGATCAGCGACGGCCGCCCGAGGAGGCGCAGCGCCCCCGCCGCGTAGTACGGCGCGCCGCCGACGCGGGGCGCTGCGCCCGCGACGACGTCGCTCGTGAGGCTCCCGACGACCGCGACGCCGCGCACCGCGCGGAATCTACGCGGTGCTCTCGGCGGCGCGCCAGCGGCGGACGGCCACCCCGGCGGCCGCCGCCAGGCCGAGGGAGACCGCGAAGCTCGGGATCGTCGATCCGATCTCGAGCGACGGCGGGTCCGTGCGGGCGACCAGGTCGGTCCACCAGGACGGCCCGAGCGGGTTGAGCCACTGGTAGAGCGCGAAGCCGGCGAGCCAGGCGCCGATCTGCGCCGGGCGGAACGCCGGCGCGCCGAAGATCTCCCGCTCGGTGTACCGGGCGCCGCGAACGACCCAGTCCCCGAGCAGCACGCCGAACAGCGGCACGAAGAAGGACCCGAGCAGCAGGAGGAACGCCTCGTACGACGCGAGGTCGATCAGCAGCGCGCCGACGGTCGCGACCACGGCGACGCCCGCGATCAGCGTCCGCTGCCCGACGCGGGGGACGACGTTCTGGAGCGAGACCGCGGCGGAGTACGTGTTCGCGAACGCCTCGTCCGCCTCGTCGACGGTGACGGCGAGGAGGGCGAGCGCGCTCGCGAGGCCCGCGGCCGCGACGGCGGCCGGCAGCGAGGCGGCGTCGTCCAGCCCGCGGCCGAGGACCAGCACGCTGCCGAGCAGGAACATCCACGTCCCGGCGACGAAGTAGCCGGCGAAGACGCCGCCGAACGCGCTGCGGCGGTCGCGCGAGAAGCGCGTGTAGTCCGCCACGAGCGGGATCCACGACACGGTCAGCGCGACGACGACGTCGACGCCGATCCAGACGGAGAGGCCGCCCTCCCCGGGCCGCCGCCACAGCGGCCCGAGCTCGGCACCGTCGATCGCCCACCAGGTGAGGTAGACGAGCGACGCGAGCACCGCCCACACCGCGACCTTCTTCAGCACCTTCCGGACGACGCTGATCGGCCCGGCCCATGCCAGAGCGGCGGTGATCGCACCGAAGACGAGCGTCCACGCCCACTGCGCGCGGAAGCCGAGGAGCGCGTCGGAGAGCGCCGCCGCCGCCGTCGCGATCACGATCAGCTCGAAGATCGCCCAGCCCACGCACTGCGAGGCGTTGAGCGCGGTCGCGAGGTACGAGCCGCGGCGCCCGAGCGGGGCGCGGAGGAGCACCATCGCCGGGACGCGGCCGTCGGCGCCGATCGCGGCCGCGGCGCCGAGCATCAGGTTGCCGACGAGCCCGCCGACGACGATCGCCACGAGCGCGTCGGGGAGCGACAGCGCCGGCACGAGGAGCGCGCCGGCGACGAGCACGAGCAGGGAGACCCCGAGGTTGCCCCAGAGGATCGTGGTGTCGAGCAGCCCGAGCACCCGCAGGCGGTCGGGCACGGGCTCGATGCCCCAGTTCGGCGTGTCGTCGCTCATCGCGCCACTCCCTTCGCCGGCATGACCCGGATCAGGTTCGACGGGTGTGATCTCAGCCCCGGACGGGGCACCCCGGTCCCCGAAGGGTAGAC
>JBLNEO010000069.1:0-29441 GCA_050262775.1 Pseudomonadota bacterium
GGGAGGGCGAGGCGCGGTTCCTGAGCTACTGGCTGGAGGTCGTCCGGACGCTCACGACGCCGACGAGCTACCTCGTCCCGCTGATGCCGCCCGACATGGCCGGCGACGCGTGGTGGCACGGGCACACCGACGCCCCCGTGCCCTACCCGGTCGACGACCGCGTCGGCGCGGCGATGACCGCCGATCACGTGTCCGCTGCCGTCGCGTTCGCGCGCGCGCGCATGTCCGCCTTCTACGAGCGCCTCGCAGAGTCGACAGGTGCGGCGCCGGCGCGCCTCTTCGTCGAGAAGCTGCTGCCGAACCCGTGGGCGCGGCGCCTCGCGCGCGACGTCGTTCCCGAGCTCAGGGAGATCATCCTCGTGCGGGACTTCCGCGACATGCTCGCGTCGATCCTCGCGATGGACCGCCGCCGCGGCTACGCGGGCTTCGGGCGCCGACCGGACCAGACGGACCGGGCGTACGTGACGGCGGTGGGCGAGACCGTCGACCTCCTCGCCGCCGCCGCGGACGACGCGCCCGGCTCGCTGATCGTCCGCTACGAGGATCTCGCGAAGGACCCGCGGGCGATCACGACGGAGATGCTTCGGTATCTCGAGCTCGAGGCGCGTCCGTCCGAGGTGGACGCGATGGTGGCCGCCGGCGACGCCCCGTCGGCCGCGCTCGACCGGCACCGCACGACGCCCGACCGGGCCACCTCGATCGGCCGCTGGCGCCGCGACCTCCCGCCGGAGCTGCAGGACCTCTGCGGCGCCGTCTTCTGCGATGCGCTCGCGCGCTTCGGCTACGCGTAGCGTGGATCGCGCCGCCCCCGGCCCACGCAGCGTCTCGGTCGTGATCCCGAACCGCGACGGTCGCCTCCGGCTCGACGCGTGCCTCCGCTCGGTCGCCGCGCAGACGCTGCCGGGCCTCGAGGTGATCGTCGTCGACAACGGCTCGCGCGACGGGTCGATCGAGCTGCTCGCCGAGCGCCACGCGGACGTGCGGGTGCTCGGCTCGGCGTCGAACCGGGGCTTCGCCGCCGCCGTCAACGCGGGCGCCGCCGCGGCCCGGGGCGAGGCGCTGCTGCTCCTCAACAACGACGTCGAGCTCGACGCGGCGTGCGTCGAGTCGCTGCTCCGGGGCCTCGACCGTCATCCGCGCGCGGCGGCGGTGTGCGCGAGGCTCCTGCGGGCGGACGACGAGCGTGTGCTGGACGGCGCGGGGGACGCGCTCACGCGCTCGCTGAAGGCGTTCCGCCGCGGCGACGGCGAGGCGGCCGACGGCCGCTTCCTCACGGAGGAGGAGGTCTTCAGCGCGCCCGGGACCGTCGCCCTCTGGCGGGCGTCCGCGTTCCGGCGGCTCGGGGGCTTCGACGAGGCGTTCTTCGCCTACTACGAGGACGTCGACCTCGGCCTCCGCGCACGGCTGCACGGGTACGAGTTCTGGTACGTCCCGTCGGCGGTCGCCCGCCACGTCCGCGGCGCCACGAGCGCCTCGCGGCGCCGCGAGTTCGACTCCTACTGGGCGGTCCGGAACCGGCTCGCGATGATCGCGCGCGCGATCCCGCGCGGTTGGCTCGTGCGCGATGCGCACCTCATCGTCCTCGGCGAGCTTGCGTCGCTCGCGGCGGCGACCGTCCGAGGGGATCTCCGGCACGTGCTCCGGGCCTACGCCCACACGATCGAGAGCTCCCCGCGGCTGCTCCGGGATCGGCGCGCGATTCTCGCCGGCGCGACCGCAGGGTGGCGGGACGTGCGGCTGCGGTCCGACCGTTCCTTCCCGCCGGTCCGGCGGCGGCGGTGACCGGGCGTCTGCGAGCGGTGGCGCTCGACGCGTGGCACGGCCTGCCGCCCCCCGTGCGGACGCGCCTGCGGCCGACTGTGAGGCGCGTCCGGGCGGTCTCGGCCGCCGTTGCGACCCCGCAGCGCCGGATGCGGCCGCACGCGGCCGCGGCGACGCCGGCCCGTATCGCGGCGTCTCGCCCTGCTCGGTCGCCGGTCGAGGCGACCGTCTCGGTCGTCATCCCCACCCTGGACGCCGGTCCGCAGTTCACGCGCGTGCTGGCGGCGGTCATCGCCCAGGAGGGCCTGCGGGACCTGGAGGTCGTCGTCGCGGACTCCGGATCGTCCGACGGAACGCGCGAGGTCGCACGCGCCGCCGGCGCCATCGTCCTCGACGTCGCTCCGGACGCGTTCGGCCACGGCCGGACACGGAACGTCGCGGCGGAGCGCGGGCAGGGCGAGGTGGTCCTGCTGTTGGTGCAGGACGCGATCCTGCTCGGGAGCTCGGCGATCGTGACGCTCGTCGCGGCGCTCGACGGCGATCGCGGCCTCGCGGCGGTGACGGCACGCCACGTCCCGCGGACCGACGCCGATCTCTACGGGGCGTTCGTCGTCTTCGCCCACGAGCGCGCCCTCGCCGCTCCGCGCTCGCGCGCCGAGGTGGTACGCGCGCGGGCCGGCGTCGACAGCGTGTGCACGGCGGTGCGCCGGGCCGCCTGGGAGGAGCTCCGCTTCGCCGACGTCCCGTTCGCCGAGGATCTCGACTTCGGAGTGCGCGCGATCGAGCGGGGGTGGCGCGTGCGCCGGTCGCCCGACGTCGCCGTCGCGCACTCGCACACGCGCGACCCCGGCTACCACTTCCGCCGCAGCGTCGCCGACCGGCTCCACGTGGCGCCGCTCGTGGGGGACGACGCGCGGACGCGCAGCGGGCGATCCGGTCTCGTCGCGACGCGGGTGGCCGCGCTTCGCGTCGCCGCGATGCTGGAGGCCGCCACCGCCGGGCTCCCCGACCGCGCCCCGCTCGCGGATCACGTCGAGCGCGCGTCGGCCGGGCTGCGGCGCGGCGCAGCCGGACACGCCGTCCCGAACGCGGATCTCGCGGGGATCGCCGCTCTCCTCGGAGAGGACGCTGCCCCCGACGCGGACCGTGCACGTGTGCTCGCGCACCTCCTCGACGACCTGGCCGGCGCGCTGTCCTCGGACGTCGTCGAGGCGTTCGCCCGTGCGCATCCGTCCGTGTCGGCGGCGGCCGCGCGCGCGTTCACCGTGCGTCTCGGTGCCGCCGTCCTCGGACGGGCCGTCGGCGACGCCCTGCGCGGGACCCGGGACGACGCGCTCGTGACCACGCTGCTGCGGGGGGTCTAGGACGCGCGTCGCACTCGTCACGCACCAGTTCTTCCCGCGCTACTACACGGGCGTCGAGCGACTGACGCTCAACCTCGCCCGGCAGCTCCAGCGGATGGGCCACGAGGCGGAGGTCGTGTCGCCGTCCGCCCAGTCGGGGACGCGTGGCCGCGCGTACGTCGTCGACGGGGTGCCCGTCCGGCGGGTCCCCGGGAGCTCCGACTTCACGCACCCGTGGCACGAGCGCCGACGGCCGGATCGGAGTCTCGCGCACGTGCTCGGCGCCGGGCGGTACGACGTCGTGCACGTGATGCAGCCGCTGCGACTGCCCGGCGTGTTCCGGGCGGCGACGGCGGTCGGCCTGCCGGTCGTCGCTCACGTGGCGGATTCCTCGTACATCTGCCCTCGCGTCGTGATGCTCCGCGCCGACGGCACGCGGTGCGAGACCGCTGCGGGCGGCGCAGCCTGCGCGGAGGCGTGTGGGATCCCCGCCGGCCCGGCGCGCCTCGAGTGGGCGCACCGCGCGCTGGCGGGCGCGGCGGCGGTCGTCTCGCCGACGCGGTACGCGATCGAGCTCCACGCGGCCAACGGCTTCGACACGGCGCACTGGCATCACCTCCCGTGGGGCGTCGACTACGCGCTCCTCCCGCCGCGCACGGCGGCCCGAGCATCGGGACCGCTCGTCGTCGGGTTCCTCGGCACGCTGCTCCGTCACAAGGGCCCGCACGTCCTCGTCGAGGCGCTCCGGCGGCTCCCGGAGGCGGAGCTCAGGCTCCGCCTCTACGGCGACAGCTTCCACGAGCGGGACTACGAGCAGGCGCTGCGGGACGCGGCCGCCGGCGACCCGCGGATCGCGTTCTGCGGCAGCTACGACCACGACGAGCTGCGCTCGATCCTCGGATCGGTGGACGTCGTCGCGCTCCCGTCGCTGTGGCACGAGAACCTCCCGACGACCGGGCTGAACGCGGTGGCCGCGGGTGTCCCCGTGGTCGCGTCGGACGTGCCGGGCCTGAGCGAGCTGGTCGCCGACTACCGCTGCGGGTTCACCTTTCCGGTGGGTGACGCGGGCGCCCTCGCCGCGCTGCTCACACGCCTCGTCGACGACGGTCACGCGCTCGGCGCGGTTCGCGCGACGATGACCTACCCTCCCGGCGACGAGGAGCAGGCGTGGCGGATCGAGCGCCTGTACGCGCGTATCCTCACGGCCCGAGCGGCATGACCGAGACGCTCTACGACATCGGCGCGCGTCACGGCACCGACAAGGCCGGACAGCGTCAGCTGCTCTGGATCTACGACCGCGTGCTCGCGCCGTACCGGCAGGCGGACCTGACAGTGCTCGAGATCGGCGTGCTCGACGGCGCGAGTCTCCGCATGTGGCGCGACTACTTCCCGAACGGCCGCATCTACGGGATCGACATCGATCCGGCGACGTCGGTGCACGCGGGTGACCGGATCGGCGTGTTCAACGGGGCACAGAGCGACTGCGCCTTCCTCGACCGGGTGCTCGACGCGATCGGCGGCGTCGATCTCGTCGTCGACGACGGATCACACCTCGCGCGCGACCAGATCGGGACGCTCCTCCACCTGTGGCCCCGCGTGCGGGCCGACGGCACGTACATCGTCGAGGACACGCACACGTCGTACCTCCCGGACTACCACATGCGCTGGCGCGAGCCCGGGACGACGATGGAGTTCCTGAAGGGCGTCGCCGACGACGTGCACTGGCACTGGCACGACCGACCCGTCCTCGTCCGCGACTGCGAGTCGATCTCGTTCTTCAGCGGAAGCTGCGTGATGCGGAAGCACCGCGTGCTCTCGTAGCGGCGCCCCGCGCGGACCGCCTCGTACACTCGTTGCGTGGACGCGCACGCGCTCGAGGCGCTCGAGTTCCCCGCCGTCGCGGCGCGGCTGGCGGAAGCGACCGCGACGGCGCGCGGGGCGGAGCTGGCAGAGGCGCTGACGCCGTCGCCCGACGCGGAGGTGGTGGAGCGGCGGCAGGCGCTCACGGCCGAGGCGATCGCGCTCCTCGACGAGGCCGACGAGCCGCCGCTCCACGGCATTCACGACGTGCGCGCGGCGGCGGCGCACGCGGCGCTCGGCGGCGTGCTCTCCCCCGGGGGGCTCGCAGAGGTCGCCGCCACGATCGCCGGTGGGCTCCGCGCCCGCGCCGCGCTCGAGGGTCGCGACGTCCCGCTCCTCGCGGGCCTCGCCGACGCGATCGACCCCGCGCTCGCCGGCCTGGGCGACCGCGTGCGGCGCGCCGTGGAGGAGGACGGCTCCGACCTGCGGGACGGGGCGTCGCCGCTGCTGCGGCGCCTGCGGAAGGAGCTGCGCGACGGCCGCCACCGCGCGACGGAGGAGCTTCGCAGGCTCGCTCGCAGCGCGGCGCTCCGCCCTCACCTGCAGGAGGACTTCGTCACCGAGCGCGGCGGGCGCCCCGTGCTCGCCGTGAAGGCGAGCGCACGCGCGAGCGTGCCCGGGATCGTCCACGACGCGTCCGGCTCGGGGGAGACGCTGTTCGTGGAGCCGTTCGCGGTCGTCGAGCTGAACAACCGGCAGTCCGAGGTGGCGGGCGCCGAGCGCGACGAGGTCGCCCGCATCCTGTCGGAGCTCTCGGCCGCCGTCGGCGGGCGGGCGGACGCGCTCGAGGCGCTCGTGGAGGCCGCGGCCGCGATCGACCTCGCCGTCGCGAGCGGCACGCTCTCCCGGCGCTGGCGCGGGTCGCCGGTCGAGGTGACCGACGTGGTGCGGCTGCTCGGCGCGCGGCATCCCCTCCTCGACCCGGCCGCGGCCGTCCCGATCGACCTCGACCTCGGCGCCCTGCGTGCGCTGGTGATCAGCGGGCCGAACACCGGCGGGAAGACGGTGGCGCTGAAGACGCTCGGGCTCGCGGCGCTCCTGCACCAGGCCGGGCTGCGACCGCCGGCGGCCCTCGCAGAGCTTCCCGTCTTCGACCGCATCCTCGCCGACATCGGCGACGCGCAGTCGATCGAGATGAGCCTCTCGACGTTCTCCGCGCACGTGAGCGCGCTCGTCCAAGTCCTGGACGCGGCGACCGAGCGGTCGCTCGTGCTCGTCGACGAGCTGGCGTCCGGCACGGACCCGCTCGAGGGTTCGGCGCTCGCGCAGGCGCTGCTCGCCCGACTCGCGGCGCAGGCGCGGCTGACGGTCGTGACGACGCACTACCCGGAGCTGAAGGAGTGGGCGAGCGCGACGCCGACGGCGTCGAACGCCGCGACGGCGCTCGATCCGGAGACGGACGCGCCGCTCTACCGGATCGCGCTCGGGCGGCCGGGGACGTCGCACGCGCTGCAGACGGCGGCGCGCCTGGGGCTCGACGCCGCCGTCGTCGACGACGCGCGCTCGCGGGTCGAGCCCGAGCGACTGCGCATCGCCGAGCTGCTGGCGGAGGCAGAGGCGGCCGAGCGCGCCGCCGCCGGCGCGCGCGAGGGGGCGGAGCGGGAGCGCGCGGACGCCGCGTCCGCGCGGGACCGCGCACGGGAGCGGGAGGCCGAGCTCGAGGCCGAGGTCGAGCGCGTCCGCGCGTCGGCCGCGCACGAGCGGGAGCTGGCGGTCGAGGCGGCCGAGCGGGATCTCGCCGCCGCGCGCGCCGAGCTCGCCGGGCTCCGCGCGGAGATCGCCGCCGCCCGGCGGGCCGCCCGGCGCCGCGCGCCCGCGGCGGAACGCGACCGCGATCGCCGCCTCGGCGCCGCGTCCGACCGCGCCGCCCGGGCGGAGCGCGAGCTGCGCGCGCTGCGGCAGCCGCTGCCGCTCCTCGCGCCGCTCGCCGTCGGCGACCCCGTGGAGGCGCCCGCGATCGGCGTCCGCGGCACGATCGCGGCGATCGCCGGCGGCGAGGCGGAGGTGGTCGGCGCGGCGGGACAGCGCGTCCGCATCGCGCTCGACCGGCTCCGGCCCGACGCGGCCGCGGTTCCGCATCCGGACGGGGCGCCGGCCGTCCGCCTGCTGGCCGCGTCGCGCGCCGACGTGCCGGACGAGCTCGACGTCCGCGGCCGCACCGCGCAGGAGGCCCGCGAGGCGGTGCGCGCCTACGTCGACGACGCGGCGCTCGCCGGGCTCCGCAGCGTGCGCGTCGTCCACGGCCGCGGCACCGGCGCCGTCCGGAAGGCCGTGCGGGAGGAGCTCGACCGCCACCCGCTCGTCGACCGGCGCGAGAGCGACTCGGCCGACGGCGCGACCGTCGCGTCGCTTGGCGACTGAACGGCGCCTCATCGGCCGCGAGAACGTGCGCAAGCGGCTCGCGGCGCTCGACGGCACGCCCGGGCGCACGACGTACGGCGACGGCGTCGTCCGGATCGAGCCGGAGGCGGGAGAGCCGCTGGTCGTCCGGCCGCCGTTCGGGCTCCGCCATGCCGGCGCGTACGACGTCGTCCGCGTCTCGCCGCTGCTCGAGGAGCTCGCGGAGGATCACCTCGTCGCGGTCGTGCTCGTCCGGCTCGGCGGCTACGCGGTCGGCGTCCTCGACGGCGAGCGGCTCGTCACGTCGAAGGTCGGCGCGCGGTTCGTCAAGAACCGGCACAAGAAGGGCGGCTCCTCCTCGAACCGGTTTCGCCGCCGCCGCGAGGAGCAGGCGCGGGCGCTCGTCGACGAGGCGGCCGACGTCGCGGCGCGCGTGCTCGCGCCGTGGCGCGAGCGCGTGCCGTTCGTCGCGCTCGGCGGCGACCGCTCGGCGGTCGAGGCGGTGCTTGCCGCACGCGCCGACCTCGGGTGGCTGCGCGAGCGCGCCCTGCCGCGGTTCTTCGCCGTGCCGGAGCCGCGCCTGCGGGTGCTCGAGGCGCTCCCGTACGACCTCTACGCGGCGGAGGTGGAGCAGGCGAGGCCGCCCGCCTGAGGCGCGCCGGCGGCGCCGGTACGATCGGACGCCCCGTGATCCGACTGCCCGTCGCCGATCCGGGCGTCCCGGACACGCGGTCCCCCGCGCGGCTGCTCGTCTGGGTCGGCCGGCGCCAGGTCCCGACGCTCGTCGCGGGCGTCCTCTTCGGCATCGCCTGGATGCTCGCGCAGGCGCTGATGCCGTTCGTGATCGGCCGTGCGATCCAGGAGGGCCTGGTCGACGACGGTCGCGGCGCGCTCGCGACCTGGACGGCCGTGCTGCTCGCGCTCGGCATGGTGCAGGCCGTTGCGGGGGTGATGCGGCACCGCAACGCGGTCATCAACTGGCTGCAAGCGGCGTTCCGGCTCGCGCAGGTCGTCGCGCACCACGCGGCGCGCACGGGGCCGGCCGTCCGCCACCGTCATCCCACGGGGGAGGTCGTCGCGACGGTCGCGAACGACGCGATGCGGGCCGGCGGCGCCTTCGACATCACCGCCCGGCTCTCCGGCGCGATCGTCTCGTACGTCGTCGTCGCGGCGATCCTGCTCTCGTCGTCGGTCGTGCTCGGGCTGCTCGTCCTCGTCGGCGTTCCCGTGCTCACGCTCCTCCTCGGCGCCGTGATCCGGCCGTTGCAGGCGCGCCAGCGCGAGCAGCGCCACTCCGTCGGGCACCTGACGGCGCTCGGCGCGGACACGGCGGCCGGGCTCCGCGTCCTCCGCGGCATCGGCGGGGAGGACGCGTTCTTCGAGCGGTACCGCGGCGCGTCGCAGGACGTCCGACACGCCGGCGTGCGCGTCGCGCTCCCGCAGTCGACGCTCGACGCCGCGCAGGTCTTCCTGCCGGGCCTGTTCGTCGTGCTCGTGACGTGGATCGGCGCCCGGTTCGCGCTCTCGGGACGCATCGACGTGGGGGAGCTCGTGGCGTTCTACGGGTACGCGGCGTTCCTCGTGATCCCGCTGCGGACGGCGGCGGAGGCGGTCGACAAGGTCTCGCGTGCCTACGTTGGCGCCCGGCGGATGCTCGACGTGCTCGCGGTCGACCCGCACGTCACCGACCCGGACGACCCGGCCGACGAGCCGCCCGCGGGGGCCGTGCTGGCGGACGGACGGTCGGGCCTCGTCGTCGAGCCCGGGGTGCTCACGTGCATCGTCTCGCCCGACCCGCACGAGGCGGCGGCCCTCGCCGATCGCCTCGGGCGCTTCGGGGACGACGACGGCGTCCTGCTCGGGGACGTCCCGCTCGGCGCGCTGCCGCTCGGCCGCGTCCGCCGCCGCATCGTCGTCAGCGAGGCGGACCCGGTGCTCTTCTCGGGGACGCTGCGCGGCGTGCTCGACCCGTGGCGGCGTGCGGACGACGACGCGATCCTCGCCGCCGCGCACGTCGCCGCCGCCGAGGACGTGCTCGACGCGCTGCCGTCCCGGCTCGACACGACCGTGGACGAGCGGGCGCGCTCGTTCTCCGGCGGCCAGCGGCAGCGCCTGGCGCTCGCCCGGGCGCTCCTCGCGGAGGCCGAGGTGCTCGTGCTCGTCGAGCCGACCAGCGCCGTCGACGCCCACACGGAGGCGCGGATCGCACATCGCCTGCACGACGCCCGCGCGGGGCGGACGACGGTCGTCGTCACGTCCAGCCCGCTCGTGCTGGACCGCGCCGACCGCGTCGTCCTCCTCGCCGACGGCCGCGTCGTCGCCGACGGCGTCCACCGCGAGCTGCTCCGCACGCGTGCGGACTACCGCGACACCGTCACGCGGGGGGAGGACGAGTGAGCGAGCTCCTCCCGGTCGCGGACGGCCCGCAGCTGCGCGCCCAGGCGGCGCTCCTCGCAGGCCGGCACCGTGGCCCGCTGGTCGGCGTCGTCTCGCTCCACGCGACGGCGGCCGCGTGCGGCCTCGCGGCGCCGGCGCTCATCGGCCGCCTCGTGCAGTCGGTCCAGGAGGGGGCGACGACCGGCGCCGTCGACCGCGTCGTGCTCGTTCTCGCCGGGTTCCTCCTCGCGCAGACCGTCCTCACCTGGTTCGCGCGGCGCGCGTCCTTCGTCCTCTCGGAGCGGCTGTTCGCGGAGCTCCGCGAGGACTTCATGCGCCGGGTGCTCGCGCTGCCGCTGTCCACCGTCGAGCGAGCCGGCACCGGCGACCTCGTCTCGCGCACGACCGCCGACGTCGATTCGCTCGCCCGCACGATCCGGTTCGCGGTCCCCGAGACGCTGATCGCGTCCGTGACGGCCGTGCTGACGGTCGCGGCGGCGGCGTGGGTGAGCCCGGTGGCCGCCCTGCCGTGCATCGCCGGCGTGCCGGCGCTGTGGCTCGGCACGCGCTGGTACCTCCGCCGGGCGCCGGAGGCGTACCTCGCCGAGCGCGCCGCGTACGCGACCCTCGCCGGGACGCTGAGCGAGACGGTCGAGGGCGCGCGGACGGTCGACGCGCTCGGCCTCGGCGAGGAGCGCATCCGCCGGATCGACGCAGACCTCGCCGCTGCGTACCGGTGGGAGATGCGCGGCCTCTTCCTCCGGACGGTGTGGTTCCCGACCGCCGAGTTCGCGTACGTCGTGCCGGTCGCCGCGGCGCTCGCGTGGGGCGGCTGGCTCGTCGCGAACGGCCACGCGACCATCGGCGAGATCACCGCGGTCACGCTCTACGTCGCCCAGCTGGCCGACCCCGTCGACCGGCTCGTGTCGTGGCTCGACGAGATCCAGGTCGGCGCGACCTCGTTCGCCCGCCTCGTCGGCATCGCCGCCGTGCCGCCCGACCGCACGCCGACCGAGGAGCGTCCCGACGGCGACCGCGTGCGCGCGGACGACGTGCGGTACGCCTACGTGCCGGGGCGCGACGTGCTCCACGGGATCGACCTCGACCTCGAACCGGGCGAGCGTGTGGCCGTCGTCGGCCCCTCGGGCGCCGGAAAGTCGACGCTCGGGCGGCTGCTCGCGGGGATCCATCCCCCGCGCGACGGACGCGTGGAGGTCGGGGGCGTCCGGCTCGTCGACCTGCCGCTCGAGACGCTCCGGCGCGAGGTGGCGCTGGTGACGCAGGAGCAGCACGTGTTCGTCGGCACGCTGGCGGACAACCTCCGGCTCGCACAGCCGCGCGGGTCGGACGAGCGCCTGCGGGAGGCGCTGCGCGCCGTCGACGCGCTCGAGTGGGCCGAGGCGCTGCCCCACGGGATCGGGACGACGGTCGGGGCGGGCGGGTACCCGCTCACGCCGGCGCAGGCACAGCAGCTCGCGCTGGCCCGGCTCGTCCTCGCCGACCCGCACACGCTCGTGCTCGACGAGGCGACGTCGCTGCTCGACCCGCGGGCGGCGCGCCACCTCGAGCGCTCGCTCGCGTCGGTGCTGGAGGGACGGACGGTCGTCGCGATCGCGCACCGCTTGCACACGGCGCACGACGCCGACCGCGTCGCCGTCGTCGAGGACGGGCGCCTCCGCGAGCTGGGGACGCACGACGAGCTCGTGGCGAGCGCCGGCTCCTACGCGGCGCTCTGGGACTCGTGGCACGGGGACGGGCGCGCGTGACCGCGGAGCTCGAGCGGGCGTACGCGGCGATCGTCGACGAGGCGCGTGCGCAGGTCGCCGCCGGGCGACGCGTGGACGGGGCGGCGCTCGAGGCGAGGATCCGGGCCGCAGGCGCGCGTGCGGGAGCGGACGCGGCCGCGGAGCGTCGCGCCTTGCGGCGGCTGCACGGCGTTCTCGCGGTGGCGCGCGCCCGCGCGCTCCTCTCGCGCGAGCCGGAGCCGCCTCCGGCGCCGCCCCCGCGGCGGCCGACGCTCCGCCGCCCGGCGCTCCGCGCCCGGCCGACGATCAGCGCGAACATGGAGCTCGCGCGCGTGCCGACCGACGACGGCCTGCGGCTGACGTGGCCGTCGACCCCGGCCGTCCGGACGTGGGAGATCCGCGTCGCCGAGCGGCGCGAGGGGCGCGCCGAGTACGACGTGCGGGAGACCCGGACGCTGCCCGGCGACGCGACGGAGACGGCCCTCGTCCTCTCCGATCGCCCGCTGCGCGTGCACGTGCTCGGGCGCGGCCGCGACGGGCGCCTCCTGCGGCGGGCGATCGTCTCCGGCCTCACGCGCGAGAACCGCGACGTTCGCTGGGAGCGCCGCCCGAGCGCGTCGTAGGGCGCGGCTACCCTGCCCGGGCGATGTCGATCGACGGGCGGACGGAGGAGCTCGCCGCACGCCTGCGGGCGGCGACCGAGGCGCTGGAGGAGGTCGTGCGCGACCGCGCGCTCCTGCGCTCGCTGAGCGTCGAGGAGCGGACGCGGCTGCTGACGGCGGCCGGCGCCGTCTTCAACCCCGACGTCGTCCAGCGGCGGCGGTCGGTGAAGCAGCTGCGCCGGCGCGAGAAGAACGAGCGGCTGCGCCTCCACGAGGAGCGCCGCGCCGAGACCGGGATCCGCGTCCTCCGCTCGCGGCCGGTGTTCACGACGCCGAACGTGTTCCCGCCGAGGGAGGACGCCGGCGGCCCCGCACGCGAGGCCCTCGAGCCGCACCACTGCTACGTCTGCAAGCGCGAGTACGGGGAGCTCCACCCGTTCTACGACCAGCTGTGCCCCGAGTGCGGCGAGCTCAACTTCCGCAAGCGGACCGAGACGGCGGACCTCCGCGGCCGCGTCGCGCTGCTCACGGGCGGACGCGTGAAGATCGGCTACCAGGCCGGGATCAAGCTCCTCCGCGCGGGCGCGCACCTGATCGTCACGACGCGGTTCCCGCGGGACGCGGCCGCGCGCTACGCGCGGGAGGAGGACTTCGAGGACTGGGGCGACCGCCTCGAGGTGTTCGGCCTCGACCTGCGGCACACGCCGAGCGTCGAGTCGTTCTGCGCGCACCTCCTCTCGACGCGCGAGCGGCTCGACTTCGTCGTCAACAACGCGTGCCAGACGGTCCGTCGCCCGCCCGACTTCTACCGGCACATGCTCGACGCGGAGACGGCGGCCGCGCGCGACCTCCCCGCCCACGTGCGCGCGCTCCTCGGCGGCTACGAGGGTCTTCGGGGGGTGGAGCTCGTCGGCACGGGCGCGCTGCCGCTGCGGCCCGCGGAACTCTCGCAGCTCCCGCTCCTGCCCGAGGACAACGCGTCGGACGACCGCTTTCCCGAGGGCCGCCTCGACGCGGACCTCCAGCAGGTCGACCTCCGGGACCGGAACTCGTGGCGGCTCCTGCTCGCGGAGGTCTCGACCGTCGAGCTGCTCGAGACGCAGCTCGTGAACGCGATCGCGCCCTTCGTGCTGAACGCGCGCCTGAAGCCGCTCATGCTCCGGGTGCCGACGCGGGACAAGCACGTCGTCAACGTCTCGGCGGTCGAGGGCCAGTTCTACCGCCGCTTCAAGACGACCCGGCACCCGCACACGAACATGGCGAAGGCTGCGCTCAACATGATGACGCGGACGTCCGCGGCCGACTACCACGCCGACGGGATCCACATGAACAGCGTCGACACCGGCTGGGTCACGGACGAGGACCCGCACCACGTCGCCGAGCGGAAGGTCGAGGAGCACCGGTTCAGCCCGCCGCTCGACATCGTCGACGGCGCGGCGCGCATCGTCGACCCGATCATCGACGGGTTCAACACCGGCGTGCACGTCTGGGGGACGTTCCTGAAGGACTACCGGCCGACGGACTGGTGACCGGGCGGGCGGGGTCGCCGGCCCCGCCGTCCCGCGCGTAGGTTCCCGGCATGCGCGTGGCCGTGCTCGACGACTACCAGGACGTCGTGCGGCGCCTCGACGCCTTCGGGTTGCTCGACGGGCACGACGTCACGGTGTTCACGACGGCGGTCGGCCCGGAGCGGCTCGCCGGGGTCGAGGCGCTCGTCCTGATCCGCGAGCGCACGCGGGTGGACGAGGTGTTCCTCGACCGCGTGCCGTCGCTGCGGCTGATCGCGCAGACGGGCCGTCTCGGCCCGCACGTCGACGCGGAGGCCGCGCGGGCGCGCGGCATCGTCGTCGTCGACGGCGGCGGCTCCCCGGTCGCTCCGGCGGAGCTGACGTGGGCGCTCGTCCTGGCGGCGACCCGGCGGCTGCCGCAGTACGTCGAGCGCCTGCGCGCCGGCGAGTGGCAGCGGAACGGGCTCGAGGGCGGCCCCGGCGCGCTCGGCCACGTGCTGGCGGGGAGAACGCTCGGCGTCGTCGGCCTCGGCCGGATCGGCGCCCTCGTCGCCGGGTACGGCCGCGCGTTCGGCATGGACGTGCGCGTCTGGGGGCGGGAGGGCTCGCTCGCGCGCGCCGCCGCGGCCGGGTACGGCGCCGCGACCTCACAGCGCGATCTCTTCGCGCGGGCCGACGTGCTGAGCGCGCACCTGCCGTTGCGGCCCGAGACGCGCGGGACGATCACGCTCGACGACCTGCGGGCGATGCGGCCGTCGTCCCTCTTCGTCAACACCTCGCGTGCCGCGCTCGTCGAGCCCGGCGCCCTGGCGACCGCGCTCGCGGAGGGACGCCCGGGCTTCGCCGCCGTGGACGTCTTCGACGAGGAGCCCGCGACCGCCGATCCGCTCGTGCGCCTCCCGAACGTCGTCGCGGCGCCGCACATCGGCTTCGTCGAGCGCGACTCGTACGAGTCGTACCTCGGCGCCGCGTTCGCGCACGTCGTCGCGTTCGCATCTGGGAGACTCGGCGCGTGACCGTCGACCGCGACGAGTTCTTCCGCCGTCTCGCGGACGTCGCGGTCGGCGTCGGCGCGAACGTCCAGCCCGGGCAGCCGTTCGCCGTCGTCTGCACCGTCGAGCACGTGCCGCTCGCGCGCGAGCTCGGCCGCGCGGCGTGGGAGGCCGGTGCCGGCGACGTCCAGCTGCTCTACGTCGACCAGTACGAGCGCTACCTGCTCGCGTGCCACGGCGCGGACGACGTGCTCGACCGGACGCCCGCCGCCATCGAGGGCGCGTTCACGGCGGCGCTCGAGTGGCGGGGCGCGAGCGTGACGATCTTCGGCGACGAGGCGCCGCCGTACTTCGCGGGCGCCGACCCGGCGCGCCTGGCCCGCACGCAGCCGAAGCACGCGCGCGAGCTGGGGCAGCGGCTGATGAACGAGTCGCTCGACGCGTGGACGGTGATCGCCTACCCCGAGCCGTCGTGGGCCGCACGCGTGTTCGGCGAGCCCGACGTCGACCGCCTGGTCGCGGCGATCGCGGCCGCCTGCCGGCTCGACGAGCCGGACCCGGTCGCCGCCTGGGCCATGCACCTCGACCGCCTCGAGGAGCGCGCGGCGGCGCTCAACGAGCGGCCGGTCGACCACCTCCGCTTCCGCGGGCCCGGTACCGAGCTGACGGTCGCGCCGGTCGAGGGCGCCCGCTGGCTCACCGCCCGCAGCGAGACGCACTGGGGACAGCCCCACTGCGTCAACCTCCCGACGGAGGAGATCTTCACGACGCCCGACTTCCGCCGGACGGAGGGCACCGTCGCGGCGACGCGCGCCGTCGCGCTCGAGGGCGCGGTGATCGAGGGGATCCGGCTCCGGTTCGAGGGCGGACGCGTCGTCGAGGCGCACGCGTCGGCGGGCGAGGCGTTCCTCCGCGAGCACCTCGCCACGGACGAGGGCGCCTCGGCGCTCGGCGAGGTGGCGCTCGTCGCCGGCTCCCCGATCGGGGCGACGAACCTCCTCTTCTTCAACACGCTCTTCGACGAGAACGCCGCGTGCCACCTCGCCTACGGCATGGCGTACACGGCGCCCGTCGACGGCTCGGCGGCGCTGGACGCCGACGCTCAGCGGGCGCTCGGGATCAACCAGTCGACCGTCCACGTCGACTTCCCGATCGGCGGCCCCGAGCTCGAGGTCGACGCGGTCGCCGCCGACGGGACGTCGGTGCCGGTGCTCCGCGGCGACGACTGGCTGCTCTGACGGCGTCCCGTCAGGCGAGCGGCAGCTCGGCCCGTACGCACGTGCCGCCGCCCGGCGGGCTCTCGACCTCGAACGTGCCGTCGAGCGCGGCGACCCGATCGGCGAGGCCACGGAGTCCCGACCCGGCGGCCGCGTCCGCGCCGCCGACGCCGTCGTCCCGTACCTCGACCGCGAGGCGCGCGCTGCCGTCGGTGATGCGGATCGAGGCGCTCGACGCCTGCGCGTACTTCGCGACGTTCGCCAGCGCCTCCGAGACGACGTAGTACGCGGCGGCCTCGACACGCGCGGGGTGCCGCGTGGTCGTGACGTGGACGGCGACGGGGAGCGGCACACGGTCGGCGATGCCCGTGACGGCGGCCGCCAGCCCGCGCTCCGTGAGGACTGCGGGGTGGATGCCGCGCGCGAGCTCACGGAGCTCGTCGACGGCCTCCGAGAGCTCGGCGATCGCCGCGTCGAGCGCCGCGGCCGTCTGCGGCTCCCCGCCTGCGCGCCCGCGGGCGAGTCGCAGCGAGAGGAGGACGGCGACGAGTCGCTGCTGGGCGCCGTCGTGGAGGTTGCGCTCGAGCCGCTGCCGCGCCTCGTCGGCGGCGGCGACGATCCGCGCCCGCGACTCGCGCACCTCCTCCTCGTGCCGGCGCCGCTCCGTGACGTCCGCCGCAGAGAGGAGGTAGAGCGGCCCGCTCGCGATCATCGGGAGGCCGCTGCACGACCACTGCACGTGGACGTCGGTGCCGTCGCGTCGACGCCAGCGGCCCTCGTACGCGCGCGTGGCGGCGCCGGCGACGACCTCCTCGATCGCCGCGCGGACGGCGTCGGCGTCCTCGGGCGGCACGTACCGATCCCAGAAGCGCACGCCCCCCGTCTCGGCAGGCTCGTAGCCGAGCGTCCGCTCGAAGGCCTTGTTGGTCGCGAACGGGCGGACGGTCCCGTCGGGGTCGATCAGGCACAGCAGGCTCGGCGCGGTGTTCGCGATCGCGTTCAGCAGCTCGCGCTCGCGCTCGAGCTCGGCCACGCGCGCCCGCAGCTCGAAGAGCTCCTGCGCCGGGCCGTGCGGATGGGTCATCGGACGGAGCGTACTCGGCGGCGTCGGGGCTTCCGCGCGGCCCGGGCGTTCACCCGTCGACGAAGCCGAGCAGCTCGGGCCCGAGCTCGGCGAGCCGCTCGCGGTCGAGGTCGTAGAGCACGTAGTAGCCGTCGCGGCGCGTGACCACGAGGCCCGCGGTCGCGAGCTGTCGGAGGTGCTTCGACAGTCCCGCCTCGGTGAGGCCGACGAGGGGTGCGAGCTCCTCCGTCGAGCGCGCTCGCTCGGCGATCAGCCGCAGCGCTCGCAGTCGCGTGGGGTCCGAGACCGCCCGCAGGCCGCGGACGAGCGCCTCGGGGGCCTGGAGCAGCCGCCCCTCGCGCGCGACCTCGCGCGCCGGGTAGACGATCGCGAGCGGCCACGGGCCGTCGCAGTTCACGCGCGCGTGCGGGAAGCTGTAGAGGCTCGGCACGAGCAGCAGCGGGGCGCCGGGGCCGACGTCGACGTCGTGCTCGTGCGGCGAGGCGCGGACGACGGTGCCGGCGGCGCGGTCGACCCGCAGCTCGGGCCGCAGCTCCTCCGCGAGCTCCCAGAAACCGCCCGACGCGACCCGTCGTCGCGCCTCGGCCGCCTCCGCCTCGAGCTGCGGCCGAATCCGCTCCCACTCCTCGGCGAAGGCGGCGTCCCAGTAGTCGCGGAGCAACGCGAGCGCGCGCCCGCGCGCGACCTCCGGCTCGTCGAGCAGCTGCCGCGCGAGCTCGCCGCAGTCCGCCCCGTAGAAGCCGGCGAAGTACAGGCTCCGCTCGCGGACGACGGGGTCGGCCAGGTCGGTCCGGCCGCCCGCCGCCCGCGAGTAGTGGAAGAGCGGGCGGGCGAGCTCGTAGGCGAGCGTCTCGAGCGGGAGCGCCTCGAGCGCGGCGAGCTCCTCGTCCCACGTCGCCTCCGGCGCCGTCGGGAGGAACGCGTCGGGGATCGCGTCGACGTAGAACGGCGTGAATGCCCGCACCTCGCGCTTGAGCGGGGGCGGCAGGGCGCGCATGGCCCGGATCCAGGGGTGCTGGACGGGGTGGTGCTTCGGCTTGATCAGGACGTGGAGGCTCAGCACCGCCTCGCAGAGCGGCGAGAGCGCGACGCCGACGGCCTGCGCCGGGTCGCCGTCGAGGCGGAAGCGGATCGCCATACCGATTGGCTTTCGGGCGAAACGGTTGCGGCGCGATCGTAGCCCCGCCTACCGTCCGCGCCCGTGACGCGCCTGCTCTCCCTCGTCGTCTGTGGCCTCCTCGCCGCCGCCTGCGGGGCCTCGTCGCGCGCCGCGCCGCCGGCCGCGACCGTGGTCGCGAGGATCGAGCTCGGCGGGAACCCGTGCGGCGTGGTCGAGGCCGCAGGCGCCGTCTGGGTCTCCGACGCGTCGACGGGGGAGCTGATCGAGCTCGACCCCGCGACGAACCGCCCGGGCGCGCGGGTCGCCGTCGCGCCGCTCGCGTGCGAGCTCCGGGCGGCGTTCGGCTCGGTCTGGGTGGTGACGCAGTCGAACCGGTTCGTCCGCTTCGACCCGGTCTCCCGGACGGTGCTCGCCTCGATTCCGGTCGGCGACGCGAGCTACGACGTCGCCCAGCTGGCGGGCTCGATGTGGGTGTCGAACCGCAACGGCCGGACGGTCCAGCGGATCGATCCGCGGCGGAACCGGGTGGTGAAGACGATCTCGATCCCGCGGATCCGGCCGGCCGGGCTCGCCGTCGCCGGCGGCTACCTCTGGGTCGGCGACGACGCCGGCAGCGCCGTCTACCGGGTCGATCCGCGCACGAACCGCTTCCTCCGGGTTCCGGTCGGGAAGGTCGCGCCGGCGTGGCTCGCCTCGACGGGGGACGCCGTGTGGTTCACGAGCCTCGTCTCCGGGACGGTGAGCCGCCTCGACGTGCGGACGCGGAAGGTGACCGCGACGCTGAGGAGCGGTTTCGACCCCGTGAACCTCGACGTGGTCGGCGGTGAGGTGTGGGTGCCGAACGACCACGACGGCACCGTCACGCGCGTCGACGCCGCGACCGCCACGTTGATCGGGACGATGACCGTCGACGCAGGCCCCGCGGTCGTGGCGCCCGCGTTCGGGGACGGCTGGGTGACGAACTTCGAGGCCGGGACGGTCTGGCGGATCGCGCTCCGCTAGCGGCCCACAACCGACCGGGACCGCTGGTACCGTCCGCGCGCCCGTTCAATCGATCTTCGTGGGGGAGTGCATGCGCAGGATCCAACTGTCCGTCGTGGCCGCGGCGGCGCTCGCGTTGCTGAGCGTGCCGGCGGCGTCGGCGCTCGACCTGGTGGCCGAGCCGAACGTGCTGCCGGACGCCGTCGTGGGGGAGCCGTACCACTTCGAGTTCGAGGGCGAGGAGGGATGCCCGCCGTCGTACGACTTCCACCTCCACAACGGGTACCTGCCGCCGGGCCTCGAGATCGAGCGCACGACCGGCGAGCTCGAGGGCACGCCGACCGTGCCCGGGGACTACCACTTCTTCGTCGAGCTGACGGACGGCTCCGGGCCCGGCGCGTGCAACAGCACGCCCTCGCAGGCCGATTTCTACGTTCGCGTGCTGCCGCGCCTCGAGGTCACGACCGCGAGCCTCGGCCCCGTCCGCGCGGGCACGTCGCTCGACGTGCAGCTGACCGCAGCCGGCGGTGGGACGCAGTCGTGGTCGGTCGTCGCGGGCACCCTCCCCGGCGGGCTCACGCTGAGCTCGTCCGGCCGGCTGACCGGGTACGTCGGCGGTCCGGGCTCCTCCACGTTCACGGTCCGCGTCCAGGATCCCGGCCCGCGGCGCACGGGGGACAAGCAGTACACCCTCGTCGTCGCCGGTCCGGTCTCGCTCGCCGTTGCCGCGGCCGGGGCCTCCGAGGTCGGGGTCCCGCTGCGCGCGACGCCCACGGCGACCGGCGGCGCCGCGCCGTACGCCTGGTCGGTCTCGGGCGCGCTCCCGCCCGGCGTCACGCTCGACGCTGCCACGGGCGCCCTCGCGGGCACGCCGACCGCTGCGGGCTCGTACCGCGCGACGCTGACCGTGACCGACGCGGTCGGCTACACGGCGACGGCCGACGTCGCGGTGACGGTCGCCCGGCGGCTGCAGATCGCCACGCGGACCGTCCGCGCGGCGACCGTGGGGACGGCGTACCGCGCCCGAGTCGTCACGCGGGGCGGCGTCGGGCCGCTGCGGTGGACGATCCGCGGCACGCTCCAGCGCGGCCTGCGCTTCGACCGGAGGACGGGCACGTTCGCCGGCGTCGCACGCGCGGCCGGCACGCGGCGCGTCACCGTCACCGTCCGCGACCGTCTCGGCGTCGTCGCCACGCGCAGGCTCGTCGTCACCGCCCGCTAGCTCGGCACGCAGCGACGCGGGAGAGGCCCCTGGCGGGGCCTCTCCTCGTCGCTCGACACGCCGGGTACGCTCATCCGGCCATGCCGCACCCGGAGCTCGCCGCCGAGCAGGCGTACGTCGACGGCGCCTACGAGCAGCTCGAGCGGATGCGGGAGACGATCGCCGGTGCCGCCGATCTGGCGGACGGCGAGGTCGCCGCGCTCGCGCTCGAGGCCTGGGCGCGCCGTCGCCTGCGCACGTTCGAGGATGCCGACCGCGGACTCTGCTTCGGCCGCCTCGACCTCGACGGGACGCCGCGCCCGCTCTACGTCGGCCGTCGATGGGTGCACGACGGCGGACACGAGATCCTCGTCGTCAACTGGCAGGCGCCGGCGGCGCGTCCCTTCTACACGGCGACGCCCGCCGACCCGCAGCGCGTCACACTCCGGCGCCGCTTCCGGACGCAGGGGCGGCGCCTGCTCGACCTCAGCGACGAGACGCTCGACGGGACGCAGCTCGAGGGCGCCTCGGTGTCGGACTTCCTCCTCGAGGAGCTCGAGCGCGCACGCGAGGGCCGCATGCGCGACATCGTCGCGACGATCCAGGCCGACCAGTACCGGCTGATCACCGCGGAGCCGGACGGCGCACTGGTCGTGCAGGGCGGCCCGGGAACGGGCAAGACGGCCGTCGGGCTGCACCGTGCGTCGTGGCTCCTCTACACCCACCGCGCGGAGCTCGGTCGGCGGGGCGTGCTCGTCGTCGGGCCGAACCCGACCTTCATGGACTACGTCTCGCACGTGCTCCCGTCCCTCGGCGAGCACGCGGTCGAGCAGCGCGCGGTCGGCGAGCTCCTCGACGGGATCGAGGCGACCGGGGAGGACGCTCCGGACGTCGCGCGCCTCAAGGCCGACCCGCGGCTCGTCGAGGTCGTGCGCCGGGCCGTCGCCGCCGGCGTCGTCCGCGCGCCGGCGCCGCGCGTGCTGCTCGTCGACGGCGCGATCGTCTCGGTCGAGGAGGGCGACGTCGGGCGCCTCCTCGACGAGGCGCTCGCCGGCCAGGCGGGGCTCCTGCCGGCGAAGGAGCGGTTCCGCACGCTCCTGCTGCGCCGGTTCTACGAGCGCTACACGCGGCGTCTCGGCGGGTCGGCGTTCCTCGGCTTCGACGACCTCGAGGCCGCGCTGCGGCGCGGCGGCTTCCTCACGCGCTACCTCGACGGCGTCCTGCGCGCGCCGAAGCCCGAGCAGGTCGTGCGGCGGCTGCTGACGTCCCCGGCCGCGCTCGCCCGGCACGCGGACGGCATCCTCGAGCCGTCGGAGCGGCGCCTGCTCCTCCGCGACCGGCCGCGGCGTGCGGTCGACCACGCGTGGAGCGTCCACGACCTGCCGCTCCTCGACGAGGCACGCGCCATCGTCGAGGGGCCGCCGCGCCGCTACGGGCACGTGATCGTCGACGAGGCGCAGGACCTCTCGCCGCTCCAGCTGCGCATGGTCGGGCGGCGCGCGGCGCGCGGGCTGACGATTCTCGGCGACGTCGCACAGGGGACGGGGCCGGTGCCGTACGGCAGCTGGCGGGAGGTCGTGACGCATCTGCCCGACGCCGCGGAGGCGCGGATCGAGGAGCTGCTGCACGCGTACCGCGTCCCGGCGGAGATCATGGAGCTCGCGCTGCCCCTGCTCGACACCGTCGCGCCGGGCGTCGAGCGCCCGCGCGCCTACCGGACGGGCGCCGCGCCGCCGCGTGTCGAGCGCGTGGCGGAGGGAGAGCTCGCGGCGACCGCGCTCCGGGAGGCCGGGGCGGTCGCCGAGGACGGGCTCGTCGCCGTGATCGCACCGCGCTCCGTGGCCGACGCGGTGCCACGGGCCGACACGTTCGACGAGACGGCGATCCCCGTGCTGACGGCGCGGAACGCGAAGGGTCTCGAGTTCGACCACGTGGTCGTCGTCGAGCCCGCCGCGATCGTCGAGGAGGGCGGCGAGCAGGGCCTGCGCGAGCTCTACGTCGCCCTCACGCGCCCCACGCGCTCGCTCGTCGTCGTGCACGCGCGCCCGCTGCCGCCCGCGCTGCGGCGCCCCGACTAGGCGCCCGCCGGTCTAGGCGGCCTGACGGGCGAGCAGCGCGCCGACCAGCTCGCGGTGGGCGGCGACGAGCGCGCGCTCGTTTCGCGCGAGTGCGTCCGGCGGCACGCCCTCCGCGCGCAGCGCGCGGCGCTCCGCGTGGAGCCGCACGATCTGTTCGGCCCGTCCGTCCACCTCGACGGAAGCATCGTGGCGCGCAAGCCCGGCGGCGACGGGGACGCCCGCCCCGAGGGGGTGCGGTCAGCCGTACCTAGCCGAGCACGGAGTAGCCGTAGCGCGCGCCGACGAGCTCGCCGCGCTCGAAGCGCAGCGGGTCGAGGAGGCCGAGGTCGAAGGACGACGGTGCACCGTCCAGGACGAGCTCCGCGACACTCTGGCCGACCGCCGGCGCGAGCTTGAAGCCGTGGCCGGAGAACCCGGCGGCGACGAGCACGTTCCCGGTCCCCGGGACGCGGCCGATCACCGGCTCCCAGTCCGGCGTCACGTCGTACACGCCGCTGAAGCCGCCGCGGAAGTGGCCGCCCCGAGTGCCGCGGAGTCGCCGCACGAGCGCCTCGTGGTAGGCGAGGACGGTCGCGCGCTCGGCGCCCTCGACGAGCTCGTCCGGGTCGACCGCCTGCCCGCCGTGGCGCGGGTCGAGCGACCCGACCTCGAGGAAGCCCTCCTCGGCGGGCCGGAAGTAGAGCTGTGCCGCGGAGAAGTCGGCGACGGCAGGCGGCGGCGTGCCGAAGCGGTCGGGGAGGCGGAAGCGCCCGACCTCGGCGCGGGCCGGGACGATCGGCAGGTCGTACCCGAGCGGCGCGAGGAGCGGCGACGTCCAGGGGCCCGCGGCGACGACGACCGTCCCCGCGGCGACGTCGCCGGAGTCGGTGGACACGCTCCCGTCGGCGACGCCGGTGACGCGAACGCCCTCGGCGACGACGGCGCCGGACCGCGCGGCGGCCGCGGCGAACCCGGCCGTGACGAGGTACGGGTCGCAGTGGCCGGCCTCCGGCTCGAAGCACCATGCGAGGTCGTCCGCGATCACCCGCCCGTCGATCTCGGCGACCTGCGACGCGTCGACGACGTGCGTCTCGACACCCTCCGCCTTTCCGATCGCGACGTTGCCGGCGAGCATGTCCGCGTCCTGCGGATCGGCGCCGAACAGCATCCCGGTGCGCGTGAACCCCGACGGCGAGCCGACGATCTCGCGGAACGCGCGGTAGACGCGCAGGCCGTGCGCCGCCATCCGGACGAGCAGCGGCTGGGTGTAGTGGAGCCGCACGATCGAGGTCGAGTGGCGCGTCGGCCCGGAGCAGAGGGCGTGGCGCTCGAGCAGCAGCACGTCGCCCGCCCCGCGCGCCGCGAGGTGGAACGCGATCGACGCGCCCATCACCCCGCCGCCGACGACGACGACGTCCGCGCGGCCGGGTAGCTCGACGCTCATCGCGGCGCGAGCGCGACGAGGAGGCCACCGTCCTCGTCGTAGGCCGGGAAGAAGTCGGCGCGCACGCGCTTCGTCGTTCCCGCCCGCGTGCGCAGCTCGAGGTCCTCCCCGAGCTTCCGGACGCCCCACTCGAGCACGACGGACACCGGGTTCTTGCCCTCCTCGAACCCGTTCAGCGCGAGCGCGTCGGTGACGTCGCGGCCGATGAGGTCGAGATCGCGGAAGCCGGTGAGCTCGAAGACGCCGCGCCCGATCGCGAGGACGCGCGCGTCGCGGTCGCAGACGACGAAGCCGGTGTTCGGCCCGGGGTAGTAGTCCTCCATCAGCTCGAAGAGGAATCCGAAGCCGCACGACTCGCAGGCGACCGCCTGATCGAGCAACCCCTGCCGCCCGTCGTGGTCGACGGACCGCTGCTTGCAGTTCGGACAGATGTAGATCGCCATCGGCTCGCCGGTCAGATCCAGCGTAGCCGCCGGAAGGCGACCAGCTGAAGGAGCGTGCCGACGGCGATCACGGCCCACGAGAAGAGGTAGCCGAGCCTCCAGCCGAGCTCGGGCATGTGCTCGAAGTTCTGGCCGTACACGCCGACCACGAAGGTGGGGAAGAGGAGCAGGGAGGCGATCACGGTCAGCCGCTTCACGACCTCGTTCTGCTCGTTCGAGATCTTCGACTGCTGGTAGTCGCGCAGCGCGGCGATGAGATCGCGCGAGAACTCGAGGTGCTCGGAGCAGTGCAGGAGCGTGTCGTAGACGTCCGCGAAGCTGAACCGGCTGCCGCCGGGGAGGCCGACGCGGCCGTCGACGATCTTGTGGATCGCGTCGCGGGTCGGTGAGAGCGTCCGGCGGATCGTGAGCACGTCGCGGCGGAGCTCGGCGATGCGCAGCCGGATCCGGTCGGCGGGCCACTCGTCGATCGCGTCCTCGAGCTCCTCGGTCTCGTCGTCGAGGTCGTCGAGCAGGTCGAGGAAGGCCTCGGCGACCTCGTCGGCGATCGCGTAGACGACGTCGAGCGCGGCCGGCTCGCGGCCGAGCTTCTCGCGGGCTGCCGTCAGGTCGAACGCGCCGCAGCCCGCGGGCGTCTTGCGGATCGTGACCACGGCGTCCGGCGACGCGACGACGACGACCTCCTGGAGGTGGAGCGTGTCCCGCTCGCGGTCCACGACCGGGACCACGAGCGTCGCCACGAGCCCGCCGTCGAGCTCGGCGACCGTCGGTCGGATGCTCTCGTCGGGAGGGGCGGCGAGCCGCGCCACCCCCGACGGGCCGAGTGGGACGGGCAGCGCCTCGCGGACGGCCGCGACGTCCGGGTCCAGCAGGTCGACCCACTTCGCCACGAGCCGAGGCTAGCGCCCGCCCCGGCCGGAGCTAGACCGTCTCGACCTCCGGCCGCGGCGCCGTGAGCGCCGTCTGCAGGTGGCCCTCCTCCGCTGCGAGGAACCGCTCCGCGTCGAGCGCGGCCTGACAGCCCGAGGCCGCCGCGGTGACCGCCTGGCGGTAGACGTGGTCCTGGACGTCGCCGGCGGCGAAGACGCCCGGGAGGTTCGTCTCGGTCGACTTGCCGCGCGTGAGCAGGTAGCCCGCCTCGTCGTGGTCGAGCCAGTCGACGAACAGCGCCGTGTTCGGGTCGTGGCCGATCGCGACGAAGAGGCCGTCGGCCGCGTAGTCGAGCGTCTCCCCGGTCTCGAGGTGGCGCACGCGGACGCCGCCGAGCTTGCCGTCCTCGACCCCCAGCACCTCCTCCACGACGTACGGGGTCAGGAACTCGATCTTCTCGTGACCGCGCGCACGGTCGACCATGATCGGCGACGCGCGGAACTCGTCACGCCGGTGCACGATCGTCACCTTGCTCGCGAACTTCGTCAGGAACAGCGCTTCCTCCATCGCGGAGTCACCGCCGCCGACGACCACGACCTCCTTCTCGCGGTAGAAGGCGGCGTCGCACGTCGCGCAGTAGGTGACGCCGCGGCCGTGCAGCGCACGCTCCGACTCGAGCCCGAGCTGGCGCGCGCTTGCCCCGGTGGCGACGATCACCGTGCGCGCGAGGTGCTCCTCGTCGCCCACGTACACCCGGTACGGCCGCTCCGAGAGGTCGACGCGCGTCACGTCGTCGGTCAGGAACTCGGTGCCGAAGCGCTCGGCCTGGCGCCGCAGGTCCTGCATCATCTCGGGGCCGAGCACGCCGTCGGCGTAGCCCGGGTAGTTCTCCACGTCGCTCGTGATCATCAGCTGTCCGCCCCACTGGAAGCCCTCGATCACGAGGGGGCGCAGATTCGACCGCGCGGCGTAGAGGGCCGCGGTGTACCCGGCGGGACCGCCGCCGATGATGATCACGTCACGGACGTCCGTCATTCACCCTCCTCTGTCTCCGTCCGTGGTAGTAAACGAAACAGGGCGGTCGGATCATCCCCGGACCTGGGGTAGAGTCGTAGCGGCGTGGGGAGGGAGGCGACGTGTCGTCCACGATCAGCTGGGAGCGTCTGCGGGAGCTCGCCGCCTTCCGTGCCGAGCGGGGGTGGGCGATCAGCGTCTACCTCGGTCTCGACCCGAGCATCGCGCCGACCGCGGGGGACGTCGAGCCGCGCGTCCGCTCGCTGCTGACGGACCTCGAGCGGCAGCTCGAGACGCGCCGCGAGGAGCTGACGCGCGAGGCCCGCGAGGGCGCGAAGGCCGACCTGCAGCGGATCCGGACCTGGTTCGACGACGAGTTCGAACGGTCGGGGACGCTGGGCGTGGCCGTGTTCGCAGCGGGCCTCGACGGGCTGTTCCGGACGCTGGCGCTGCGGGAGGCGGTCCGAGACCAGACGTGCCTCGACCTCGAGCTCATGCTCGCGCCGCTCGTCCCGCTCGTCGGCAAGGGCCACGGCCCGCTGGTCGCCGTCGTCAACCGGGAGCGCGGCGACGTCTACCGCCTGCACGACGGCGCGTTCGTGCAGGTGGCGGAGCTCACCGAGGAGGGGACGGGCATGCGCCGGAGCGACCAGGGCGGGTGGTCGCAGGCGCGCTACCAGCGGCGGTTCGACGAGCAGGCGTGGCGCCACATGCGGGAGGTCGCCGAGGAGCTCGACCGCGGTGTCCGCGAGCAGCCGGGACCCGTCGTGGTGGTGGGGCCGGAGGAGATCCGCCCGGAGTTCTGCGACGCCCTCGCGCCCGAGACGCGCGACGCGCTCGTCGGCTGGGCGACGGCCGAGGCGCACGCGACGCCGCCGCAGGTGCTGGAGGCGATCGCGCCGCTCCTCGAGCAGGCGGAGGCGGCGCAGGAGGCCCAGTTGATCGAGCGGTGGCGCGAGCTCGCCGGCCGCGGCGAGCGCGCGACGGCCGGCTGGCACGACACCCTCGACGCCGTCTCGGACGGGCGGGCCGAGGTGCTGCTCGTCGCCGACGGCCGCGACCGCACGGTGTGGCAATGCCCTGTGTGCGGGCGAGCCGCGGCGGAGCCGGGGTCGTGTCCGCTCGACGGGATCCCGATGGACGAGCGGGCGCACGGCCTCGACGTCGCGGTGCACCGCGCGCTCATCCACGGCGGGGTGGTGCAGGCGGTGCGTCACCACGACGACCTCGGCCCGGCCGAGGGCATCGGCGCGCTGCTCCGCTTCTAGCGCCGTCCGCTACTCGTGGCCGAGGAGCAGCTCGGCCGTCACGAAGAGCACGACGCTTGCGAGGGGGATCACGGCGACGTAGACCGCGACGGCGCGCTCGCGGCGGCGGAGGATCGCGACGAGCGCGCAGATCCCGCCCGCGGCCTGGAACCCGAAGCCCGGGAACGCCCCGAGCGGGCCGAGCAGGCTCCAGGCGAGGACGAGGAGGACGCCGGCGACCGCGAGCGCCACCGCCCAGCGGCCGAGCCTCGTCTGGGGCAGCCAGGCACGCTCGTGCGTCTCGTGGTCGGGCGTCGGGGTCGCACCTGCGTCCATCTCGGCCTCCGGGACGAGCCTCGCCCCCGGCGGGAGGGGCACCATCCGGGAAGTCCGTGATTTCGCGTGCTAGGCGGCGTCGGCGGTCGGCAGCTGCGGCTGCACGTCCTGCCCCGACGCGAGCTCGGGCGCCGCCAGCGGACGGACGCGCTCCCCGACCGGCGCGGCCACCGGGAGCTCGTCGCCCGCGATCCCGTGCTCCCGCAGCTTCCGGCCGGTGACGAGGACGCGCGCCTCGAGCGTGCCGACCGTCCTGTTGTAGTGGCCGACGGCGCTCTCGAGCGCCCGCCCGACCTGCCCGAAGTGCTTCGCCATGGTGCCGAGGCGGTCGTAGAGCTCCTGCCCGAGCGCGTGCACCTCGCGCGCGCTCTCGGCGACCGTTTCCTGCTGCCACGTCGCGGCGACCGTCCGCAGCACGGAGAACAGGTTCGTGGGGGAGGCCAGCACGACGCCGGCGCTCCAGGCGTATTCGACGATCTCGCGGTCCTGCTCCTGGGCGGCTCGGAGGAACGACTCGTCCGGGAGGAACATGATCACGAAGTCGGGCGTCGGCGCGAACTGGCGCCAGTACGCCTTCGCGGCGAGCTTCGCGACGTGGTCGCGGACCTGCCGCGCGTGGTCGGCGAGGCAGCGCAGCCGCTCGTCGGGGTCGTCCTCCGCCTCGCACGCGTCGAGGTACGCGACGAGCGGCACCTTCGCGTCGACGACGACCTGCTTGCCGCCCGGGAGGCGGACGACGAGGTCCGGCCGGAGGAGCGCGCCCTCGCCGTCGCGGACGCTCGACTGGACGACGAAGTCGCAGTACTCGACCATGCCGGCGGCCTCGACGACGCGCCGGAGCTGCACCTCGCCCCAGCGGCCGCGCACGTGCGGCGTCCGGAGCGCCGTGGCGAGGCTCCCGGTCGTCGCGCGCAGCTTCTCCTGGCCCTCGGCGACCGAGCGCAGCTGCTCGACGAGCGCGCCGCGCGTCTGGTCGAGGACCCGGAACTTCTCCTCGAACGTTCGCAGCGAGGTCTTGAGCGGGTCGACGAAGCCCTGCAGCTTCGTGCCCGCCAGCTCGAGGAACGCCTGGTTGTTCTCGCGCAGCGCGTCGGAGGACACGGCCTTCACGGCATTGACGAGCTTGTCGTCGAACGACCGCCGCTCGAGCTCGAGCTCCGCTTCCGCGACCGCGAGCCGCACCGCCGTCGCGTCGCGCTCGCGTGCCGCCGCGTCGCGGGCGGCCGCCACGCGGCGCAGCGCGAGGGCGGCGGGAACGCCGGCGAGGAGGAGGCCGAGGAGCAGGGTCGCGATCGCCATCGGAGCCAACCGACGATACGGATCGCATCGGACGGAACCGCCCTGCAACGAAAAGCGCCGGATCTGACGAACCTTGCGGCCCGTCCGATCCGGCACGCGCAACGCTAGGCGGCCGCCGTGCCGTCCGTCAAGTGGGGACGCACGGGATTCCCGCACGATGCGGGAATTTCGGTCGCGGTCGCCCGCTCCGCTACCCTCTCCCGCCGATGCCCGGGAAGTCCGAGACGCCGAAGCCGCCCCGCCGCGTCCAGGCGCCGAAGCAGCGCACGACGCCGCGGACGCCGGACGAGCGCCGCACCTGGCGCGCGCTGATCGTGATCGGCGCGCTCGGCTTCGTCGGACTCGCCGTCGCGCTCGGATTCATCCTCGTCGGCGGCGGAGGCTCGGCCCAGGCGCTCACCGACGCGGGCTGCACGGTCACGACGTACAAGGCGCAGGGCCAGCAGCACGTGGAGCAGCTCCCGAAGGGCTTCAAGTACAACTCGTTCCCGCCCACGAGCGGGCCGCACAACCCGGTCGCGGCGCCGTACGACTTCTACGACGAGCCCGTCGACGAGCTCCGCCTCGTCCACGACCTCGAGCACGGCGGCGTCGTCGTCCA